>CAZWDN010000286.1:0-6665 GCA_964633125.1 uncultured Pirellula sp.
TCTTGGCCTCGGCCACGAGCGGCGTGCCGCCGAAGGAGATCTTCATGGCGCCGGTGGCGGCCGTGCGGCAATGCGTGGCGAAGGCGGGGCTTCAGCTTGCGGACATTGATCTCTTTGAGCTGAACGAGGCCTTTGCCTCGCAGGCTCTGGCGGACGTACGCGAGTTGGGTGTGGATCTGGCCAGGGTGAACGTTCATGGGGGCGCGATTGCGCTGGGGCATCCGATCGGCGCGAGCGGCGCACGCGTGTTAGTAACGCTCATGTACGCACTCGCGGATCGCGGGCTGAAGCGTGGCGTGGCGTCGCTTTGCTTGGGCGGCGGCAACGCAGTGGCCCTCTGCATCGAACGCGCTTAACGGTCGTCGACGTACAGGCGACGACCGTTAAGCGGGGCGGCCCGCGGGCATCGGCGGGCGGGGCGGCGGCAGGCAGCAATCGACCGGACAGACGTCGTGGCACGGCCCAAGCACGCCCAGGGCCGGGCGTTCGACGACGCCGTGGATGCGCTCGACGATAAGCTCGCCGATCATCCGCACGAAGCGCGGATGCGTGCCGACGGTGCCGGCGCGCACGAGGTGAATGCCGGCTTGTTCCGCGATGTGTCGGGCTTCGTGGTCGAGATCGTAGATTACTTCCATGTGGTCGGAGACGAAGCCGATCGGCACGACGACGAGATCCTTGACGCCTTCGGCGGCGAATTTCTTCACGACATCGCCAATGTCGGGCTCCAGCCAAGGCTGCGTCGGCGGTCCGCTGCGGCTTTGATAAGCGACGGTGAAGTCGCTCCGGCCGACTGCTTCGGTGACGAGTCGCGAAGACTCGCGAAGTTGCTCTTCGTACTTGCAGTTCGCGGCCATCGAATCGGGAATGCTGTGGGCCGTGAAGACGAGCTTCGCCGCGGCGCGGCGTTCGGCCGGCACTTGGTCGAGCGCTTCGCGAACCCGATCGGCCATCGCTGCGATGAAGCCGGGATGGTTGAAGAACACTCGCACCTTGTCGACGCGGGGGGCGTCGTCACCGACCACGGCCTGGGCCGCGGCGATGTTTTCGCGATATTGGCGGCAGCCGGAATACGAACTCAACGCGGAGGTGAAATAGGCCAAAGCGCGACGAACGCCCGCCGCTTTCATTTCGGCCAGCGTGTCGGGCAGCAGCGGGTGCCAATTACGATTGCCCCAATAAATGGGCAGGTTTACGCCGAGCTTCGGCAGGTCTTCGCGCAAGGCGTCGATCAGGGCGCGGTTTTGCGCGTTGATCGGGCTGACGCCGCCGAAGTGTTGATAATGTTCCGCAACCGCCAGCATCCGCTCGCGCGGCACGTTGCGGCCACGGAGCACGTTTTCCAAAAACGGCAGGACGTGGTCGGGGTGTTCCGGACCGCCGAAGGAAACGATCAGTAGGGCGTCGTACGCAGTCGATTGGTCGGGCATGGTGCGGTGTTCTCCTACGGGCATTCTAGAGAACCAGGGTGTTTCGGCGGCGCGCTCTACTCACGAAATATTTCCATCGCTCGCATGTTTCGATCGCCGGCACACGTCGGCCTGACGGCTCGACGCTCGCCAAGGCGCGTAACACACGTCGGCGCGGCGCAAAAAAAGAGCCGCACGCTTACGGGAAGCGATGCGGCTCTAACGGTAAACGATTCCAAGTGACCCCGACGAGATTTGAACTCGTGTTATCGCCGTGAAAGGGCGGTGTCCTAGACCGGGCTAGACGACGGGGCCGAACAGGTGAATTGGGGACTGTACCTTGCGGTGATCTATTTCGTCAAGCGGTGACGAAAACCGCCGGCAAAAGTTTCGGCCGCGGATTTCACGACACGATGAGAAAAGTACGATCGCTTGAACCAAGAAAAAAAGACGGCGTCCGCCGCGCTCGTCGGGCGGCGGGAAACACGACCGGCCTTAGGCCGAGCCGTTGTCTTTGGTCGTCGAGTCGGCGGCGCCGGGAGCGCCTTCGCTCCGTTGGATCGCGTCGTAAACTTCACGACGATGTACCGGCACTTCCTTGGGGGCTTCGACGCCGAGCCGAACTTTGTCGCCGCGAATCTCGACGACGACAATCGTAATGTCATTATTGATGACAATACTCTCGTTCTTTTTACGCGATAGTACCAACATGATTCCAAATCCTTCTTCGAATGTTCCCGGCTTCCCGGTATGGCGTACTTGCTATAACCGTCGTTGACAGACCGCACTCATGCGCGGCCGAAGAATTCCGGCGAACATCGGGCGAGCGAACTGGGTTTATCATTCGCTCTCACAAACACTTCCTAACAGTCAACTCTACGCGCAAGTTACTGTCAGTCAAGCAGCTACGTTCAATCGTCGGCCGTTAATCAGGGCAATTCTCAAGGTCTCCCCCACTGAGGCGGTGCCTTTCAAAACCGTGTTTGGGGTGGCGACGATGCGAGAAGGCGGCCGCTAATTGCAGGTAAGTTTTTATTAGATAACGACTTGTGAGCGGCTTCGCCCATCATGCCGAAAGGTGGGGGGGGCGGGGCCGCTTCGCACGGAAGGCGGCGTGCGGACCCGACTCCGTTTCAAACGGGACGCCGGTCGGTCGGCGACTTGATGAGCCGTGGGACACGTCATGGCAACTCCCGGACCGTCGTCGGAAAATCGATACAATCGCGTTCTCTTCGGCGCCGGCGAACGTCGCGTCGTCGGGGGCGGTTGCGACCAGTTCGAGTTTCATGATGCCGAACCGTCGCGCCGAACGTCGGCGGAAGTCGTCGCGATGTTCTCGTGAGTTGTTCGGCGTCGAGGTGAGGTGACGTTCACGGCCGAAAGTTTGCATCGTCGAGATCGTGCGCGACGCCGCCGCGCAGCGAATTTCGCGGGAGCAAATCGCCGCTTGCGACCTCGGGCCGCGTCTCTATAATTCATCGAGTTCAGTGTTCAGCGTTCGGCATCTTCAGCGTAGGTACGTTTCATGCGGCAGTGGTTTCGCGACGTCTATGACGCCGTCTTTACGGTGGCGCAAGGATTGGTGATCACGCTGCGCTATTGGATGAAGACGTACGATCCCGAGCGCCGCACGTTCACGGAAAAGTTTGAATACCCTGAGCTGCCGGTTCCCGTCGCGCCGCGCTATCGCGGCTTCCATCGCTACGACCTGACGACCTGCATCGCCTGCGATCAGTGTGCGAAAGCGTGCCCCGTCGATTGCATTTACATCGGCAAGCAGCGCGTCGAGGGGAGTAAGGGGTTTCAGGTTACGACGTTTACGATCGACTATTCGAAGTGCATGTTTTGCGCATTGTGCGTCGAGCCCTGTCCGGTCGACTGCATTTTCATGGGCGCGACGCACGACTTGAGCTGCTATAGCCGGGATGGTTGCATCGTCGACTTCTCCCGCTTGCCGACGGACGTCGCTTGGGGCCGCGCTACGCTCAATCCGACCGCCATCGCCCAATCGAAGGTCATCGCCGAGCCGGTGCACGGCGGTCCGAATCAACCTTCGTGACGGCCCCGCAGGACGTATTGCACGCGCTTCTTGCAAAGGCGGCGTTCGTTGCGGACAGACAGCAGGGTTAGTAGTGCGCGGTGCGGGAAGCGTTCTCTGTACTTCGAGGTTTGCTGGCATGTCGACTTCTCCTTCCGCCGCGACACCGGACGCGGGTCGTAAGCTTTTTACGGTGGAAGAAGCCAATGCGGCGCTGCCGCTGGTGCGCGCCATCGTCCAAGACGTCGTTGATTTGGCGCGGGAGGTGGTGGAACGCCGGGAGAGGCTCGCCGTGTTAAAGGCCGGGCGTAAGCAGGCCTCGCGCAACGTCTATTCAGACGAGCTGGCCCAGGTCGAAACCGATCTGGAGCAGGATCGCGGGCGGCTGATGGAGTTTGCCCAAGAACTGTTGGCGCTCGGCGTGGAATTGAAGGATGTGATGACGGGCTTGGTCGATTTTCCGGCGCGCAAGGACGATCGCGTCGTTTATCTCTGTTGGAAGCTCGGCGAGCACGAAGTCGCCTATTGGCACGAACTCGACGCCGGCTTTTCCGGCCGCCAGGACTTGGCCGAGTTTGCGGCTTCGGCAAAGCCGGAAGCCTAGTCGGCCGGATGCTCGCGCAAAGCACGTAACCGCGGGCCGCGTACGCTCTTCCGCGGCTTGCAAATCATCGGGCGTCTCTTACAATGCCCGAATTAACTTTTCGGCTTAGCACCGGCAATTGCTCGGCGCGAAGCGTCTCTTCTCGCGCTGCGTGGATATGTCACCGACCATCGTCGCCGGTTACCTTGCGCTGTTCTTCGTCATCGGCGCAGCATTTCTGTTTATCAACCTGCTCGTCGGTCGCTTCTTGCGTCCGAAGAACCCGAACGATGAAAAGCTCTCGGTTTACGAGTGCGGCGAGCCGACGATCGGTTCGAGCTTCGTGCAGTTCGACTTGCGGTTCTACGTCATCGCGCTGCTGTTCATCATTTTCGACGTCGAAGTCGCATTCTTCTTTCCTTGGGCCGCGGCTTTCGGCAAGGCCACGCATCTTACCGATCCGAACTTCGCCGTGGTTCAATCCTCGGCCGACGGTTCGGCAACGCTGACGCCGCATGCCGATGCCGTTCAGCGCGAACTCGGCGTGCAGCATCCGGTCGTCGCCAATGCGAATGCGGACCGCGTGACGAATGAAAAGGCCGTGCGTGAGAGCGCCGGGCTTTTGGCAAAAACGTCGATCGGCGACATCCTTGTTTTCTTCGCCGTACTGATGGTCGGCTTCGCGTATGTCTGGAGTCGCGGCGACTTGGATTGGGTGCGAGCCGTCGCCGACGAACGAGCCCAGCCGGCGGGCTTTGCGCCGCCGGCGTCGGAAGGTTCCGAGTCGGTGCTCGCCGGTTAGTGTGCGCACGGATGCCCTGTTTGAGTTTGGAGTAGCGAATCGCGTCGTCCGCCAACTTGTGAAAAGAATCACAATCCTATGAGTCAAGCACTTCTCGACCGCCTGAAAAAGAAGTTCGGCGACAAGATCACCGGCGCGAATTCGACAAATCTCGACCCGTGGATCGAGGTCGCTCCCGAATCGCTCGCCGACGTTTGTTTGTATTTGCGCGATGAGAAAGATCTGCGCTTCAACTACCTCAACTGTATCTCCGGCGTCGACTATCTCGAGCTCGATCCGAAGAAGGCGGCCAAGGTCGATTGGCAGCCGCACACCGAGGTTGTGTATCACCTCTGGAGCTTGACGCACAAGCATAGCTTGGTGCTCAAGGTCATCTTGCCGCGTTGGAAAGGCGACGTCGAAGGGGAGCTTCCGGAAGTGCCGTCGGTTGCGGCCATCTGGCCCACGGCCGATTGGCACGAGCGCGAAGTGTACGACCTCAGCGGCGTTCGGTTCGTCGGCCATCCGGCTTTGCGGCGGATTCTCTGCCCGGAAGATTGGGTCGGCCATCCGCTTCGCAAGGATTACGAGATGCCGCTGGAGTACCACGGGATTCGCGGCAAATGACGATGCGATCCGCGTTGTCATGGAGTGTTCGAAGTTCGTCCCTAACTAGCAGAAACTGAAGAGCGCCGTTTATGGCCACCGATTTAGGCGATCCGCGGATTATCGAATTCGACGTTCGCACCGACGAAATGCTCGTCAACATGGGTCCGCAGCACCCGAGCACCCACGGCGTGCTCCGGCTTGTGTTGCGTACCGACGGCGAAATTGTCTCCGAGGTCACGCCGCACATCGGCTACCTGCATCGTTGCGCGGAAAAGATCGGCGAAAATCTCACGCCGCGGCAGTACATTCCGTACACCGACCGGATGGATTATCTCGCCGGGATGAACATGAATCTCGGCTGGGCGCTGACGGTCGAGAAGCTGCTCAAGCTCGAGCTTCCGGAAAAGGCCAAGCACCTGCGCGTGATCATCGCCGAGATGGGGCGCATCGCCAGCCACTTGGTCGGCATGGGCGCCTACGGCCTCGATCTCGGATCGTTCAGCCCGTTTCTTTACGCCTTCCGCGAACGCGAAAAGATTCTCGATCTTTTCGAAAAGGCTTGCGGCGCGCGGCTCACTTATAGCTACCTCACGGTCGGCGGCGCCACGCACGATCTGCCGCCGGGCTGGTTGCAGGAATGCGAAGCGTTTCTCAATCAGTTGTTGCCGATTATCGAAGAGTATCACGCGCTCCTCACGACCAACGCCATCTTCGTGCGTCGCACGGCGAATATCGGAGTCATGTCGGCCGAGCAGGCGATTGCCTTCGGCACGAGCGGCCCGGTGCTCCGCGGCAGCGGCGTCGATTGGGATCTTCGTCGCGACGGCGAAGATCGCTACACGGAGCTTTACGACGGCTACGCCTTCGAAGTGATCGTCCAGAAAAACGGTCATTATCCGAACGACCACAAATATCCGGCGGTGCCGGGCGTTGCCGTGCTCGGCGATTGCTGGCACCGGTTCTACGTTCGCATGCTCGAAGTCATGCAGTCGATCGACATTGTCCGTCAGGCCATTGATCGCTACAGCCTGGCGTCGGGTACGCACGGTATTCCGGTCAAGCTGAACGAAAAGTTACCCAAGGGCGAAGTGTATCTCGAGACGGAAGCCCCGCGCGGCCAGATGGGCTTCTATCTCGTGAGCGACGGTAGCTCGATTCCGTGGCGCGTTCGCGCCCGGAGCAGTTGCTTCTCGAATCTCTGTGTAACGCATGAACTTTGCCGCGGCTGTCTGATTGCCGACGTTC
>CAZWDN010000287.1:0-6596 GCA_964633125.1 uncultured Pirellula sp.
TCGTCTACCCGCAGCAAATCTGGTACGGGCAGGTCACGCCGGCCGACGTCGAGCGAATTATCGAGGAAACCGTCGTCCACGGCCGCGTTTTGCGCGACCTTC
The DNA here is from genome assembly GCA_964633125.1 of uncultured Pirellula sp. Classification (GTDB taxonomy): domain Bacteria; phylum Planctomycetota; class Planctomycetia; order Pirellulales; family PNKZ01; genus PNKZ01. The sequence goes on from CAZWDN010000287.1 coordinate 103, forward strand.
AAATCCCCGACGCGTGTTTAAATACCAAGGGCAAAGTCCCCTGGCAGCGCTGCCCGATGCCCGAAGGCCCGACCTGAAGTCGGCGCGGTTGCCGGAAGATTCGGTTGCGTGAGCCCGTTTTTCTTGAACCAGAACGCCCCCCGCCTTCTAATGGAGGGCTCAGAGGCACCTTAGATTTCCCCCGGCGGAGGAACGGCAATATGACGCGGCAAACAGTGTGGGCTTGGTCGGTGATCGGCGCGATGATTCTCGGTTGTACCCTGTCGGACGAGGCGCAGGCCCAGGCCCCCGGTCGCCCGCGGCCCGGCCAGCAGCGCCCCGGCGGCAACCAACAAGGCCAGAAGCAAGACGACAAGGGGGGCGTGAAGCTTCCCGACGATCCGAAGCTCCTGGAGATTCACAAGAATTTCGTGTTGGCCGCCGAGAAGTTGGCCGGCGACTACGAACGGACGAACCAAACGGATAAGGCCCGCAGTTGCTACACGGAAATCCTCCGCCTCGTGCCGAGCTACACGCCCGCCGCCGAAAAGCTGGCGAAGATCAAAGTGAAGGAAGCGACTGCCGAGAAGAAGCTTGTCGACGTCTTCGCCAACAAAGGTTGGCAAGATACGGGCATTACCGTCGAAGAGGGAAGGCCGTTGGCGATTCGCGCCAACGGTGAATGGGTTATGAAGATGACCTACACGCTTTCGGCCGACGGCATCGAGATTCCCAAGGAACTGCGCGACTTCCCGCTGGGCGCGTTGGTCGGGGCGATTTCGGAATCGGCCGATCTTTCGGAAGCGAAACCGTTTATGGTCGGGGCCGAGAAATCGTTTGAGCCGAACACGCCCGGCAAGCTGTATCTGCGCATGTACGACAGCAATCCCGAAGACAACACGGGCCGCCTCGGCGTGATGGTCGAAGGAACGTTCAAGAAGTAACGCGGCGAAGGAACGCTGCGAAGTAGTGCTGGAAAAGAGCACCGTTTCGGTTGCAGCGCTTCGCGCACATCTTCTTCATAGGTCGCAGTCCGCGGTTGCCGTTCGATTTCCCATTGTCGCGTGCCAGTAGGAGACGTCGCCATGCGCTATCGGGCACTGTCGGTTTTCGCGCTCGCGCTGGTTGCCGGCATCACGGCGGCCCAGGCGTGCGATCACCCGCCTGTCGAAACGAAGGCCCCCGCGGCACGAGAAACGCCAACGCCGGCCCCACCGCAGCCCGACCTCGCGGCCCAAGCGACGCGCCTGCTGCGCGAAACCGCCGCGGCGCTGCAAAACCGCGCGATCGAGCCGGCCGAGGAGCAAGCGTTTCTCGATCTTCTCAACACGGCCGAGCAATTAAAACAGGCGACCCGCCCGGCTCCTTCGGAACGCGATCGGCTCCGGGCCCTTGCGCGCGTGCGCCTCCGCCAAGCGTCCGAAGTGCTCGCGAAGCAAGCCGCGCGCAAGCCCGCGGCAGGCCCGGTCGTCGCACCCGACCGTGGGCCGGCGACGATCCGAACGCCGGTCGCGCCGACGCTCGCCCAGCAGTTGCCCGGCCTTGGCGCGGGCGGGGCGGCTCCCGGCGGCAACGCGGCCGCGCGCGAATCGGCACAACAACTGATGGACGTCATCACCGGCTCGATTCAGCCTGAGAGTTGGGAAGACTACGGCGGTACCGGAGTCATCCGCTACTTCGCCCTCGGCCACGCTCTGGTCATCACGGCGACCAGCGACGTCCACAACGGCGTCGGCGATTTGATCGAGCAATTGCGCTAACGAGAATGCGTCTCGTCGGCGCGCGGCGGGGTGGATTCCTGCCGTCCGGGTCGCGGCGCCCATTCGCAGACGGCGGGGATCGACCTCGCCGCTCGCTTCCGGCTCGAAGCCGCGAAATCCGCGGCGCGCTAAGTGATTTCCGGCTATATTGTCAGGCCTCGCGCCGGCCGCCGTGCGTTCTCGGCCGGGCCTTGCCCGTCTCGAACCGACGCCCTAGGAAACCTCGCTAGACGCCTATGTTCTCGATTCAAAAGTTTTTCAGCCAAGACGGCAAATTCTTCGACCTCCTGGAAGCCAGCGCCGACGAAACGCGCGAATCGACGCGGCTGCTCATCGAACTGCTGAAAGATCGCTCACATCCGCATCCGCTGGAACAGTTCGCCCTTTCGCGCGGCAAGGACAAACGGATCACCGAGCAGATCAGCCAAGAACTCGTCAACACTTTCGTCACCGGCCTGGAGCGTGAAGACATTGAAATGGTCTCCTACGCGCTCTACCGCATTTGCAAGACGATCGAGAAGTTCGCCGAGCGATTTAATCTCGCGCCGCAGCGCCTCGCGAGCGTCGACTTCCATCGCCAGATCGAACTGATGGAACGGGCCACGGCGACGCTTTCCGACATGGTCAGGTTGCTGCGCAAGATGCCGCCGTTGGAAACCATGAAGGGTTTGAATGATCGGCTGCAAGGCATCGAAGGCGAGGCCGACGACGTCATCCTCGATCTACTACGCGAAGTCTACAGCGGGAAGTATGAGCCGCTCCAAGCGATGATGGTTCGCGATCTTTACGACTTGCTCGAGAAGGTCATCGATCGTTGCCGCGACGCCGGTAACGCCATTTCTCATATCGTGCTCAAGAACTCTTAGGACGCGACGGCGCAATGACGCTCATCCTCTGCGTGATTCTGGTCGCGCTCGTCTTTGAATACATCAACGGCTTTCACGACACGGCGAATTCCATCGCCACGGTCGTCGCCACGAAAGTGCTCACGCCGCGGCAAGCCGTGGTGTTGGCCGCTTCGACGAACCTCGTCGGCGCGCTCTGGGGAACGGCCGTCGCCAAGACCATCGCCTCGGGCCTGGTCGATACGCGCGTCGTCACGCAAGAAGTGCTGATCTGCGCGCTGATGGGCGCCATCATCTGGAACTTGGCCACGTGGTACTGGGGCCTGCCGAGCAGTTCGAGCCACGCCTTGGTCGGCGGCTTGGTCGGCGCGGCGGTCGCGGCCGCCTCGAACGACTGGTCGGTCGTCATCTGGTCGCAGCCCGACCCGCGCCATTGGTACGCCGGCAAGGGCCTGCTCTGGAAAGTCATCGTGCCGATGTTCGCGTCGCCGGCTTCGGGCTTCGTGCTCGGCTTCCTGCTCATGGGGCTGCTCTACGCGCTGCTGCGCAATTGGAAACCGCGGACGGTCAACGCCGTGTTCGGCAAAGTGCAGCTTTGCAGCGCCGCGGGCATGGGCTTCATGCACGGCACGAACGATGCGCAAAAGACGATGGGCATCGTCGCGCTGGCGCTCGCGTCGGGCACGGCCGACGGCCGCCTCGACGCCCTTCCCTCTTGGCTCGAGTTTCTCCGCATCCCGACGCCGGCTCCCGGCCAAGACTTGGAAATCGCCGTGTGGATCAAAGTCACGTGCGCCGTCGTCATGGCGTCGGGCACGGCGGCCGGCGGATGGCGCATCATCAAGACGCTCGGCCACAAAATGGTTCGGCTGCAGCCGGTGCACGGCTTCGCCGCCGAGACCACGTCGGCGACCATCATCGGGCTGGCCTCGCACTTCGGAATTCCCGTCTCGACGACGCACAACATTTCGGCCGCGATCATGGGCGTCGGCGCGGCCAAGCGGCTGAACGCGCTGAAGTGGACGATCGTCGAACGCATGGTGTGGGCCTGGCTGCTGACGATTCCCGTCTCCGGCGGCATCGCCTACCTGCTCGTGCGGACGTTCTAAGCGCGCGGACCATTGACGGCTTTTTTGCGTGCCGCTCGTCAAATCACGACTGACGGAACTCTAGCCGGCCGTTTCCTGCCCGAGCGCATGCCGGACGGTTTCGCCCGCCACGAGGAAGATGACTTCCTCGGCGACGTGCGTCGCCATGTCGCCCAGCCGTTCAAAGTTGCGGGCGATCGAGTAGAGCTTCAAGAGCGGCTTGAGCTCGTCGAGATGCGCGGGAATCGTATCGAGCACGTTTTCGTAGAGAGCGTCTTTCATCTCGTCGACCACGTCGTCTTCGGCAATGACTTGCCGCGCGAGTTCGACGTCGCCGTTGACGAAGGCGTCCATGCTGCGCTTGACCATCGACCGCGCGCGGCCGGCGATTTCGTGAAAGTCGACGTTCGCGCTCGTCGTCGGCACCCCGCATAAGAACACGACGTTCTTCCCGATCTTCTTCGTGAGGTCTCCCATCCGTTCTAGATAGCTGCTGATTCGCAACGAGGCGACGACGAACCGCAGGTCGCACGCGACGGGCCCCTGGAGAATCAGGATCTTCTCGCACTCGTTGGCGGTGCGCATTTCCAGCCGGTCGATCTCGCGATCGCCGACGACGACGCTTTCGGCGAGCCGCGCGTCGCGATTCATCAGCGCCGTGACGACTTTCGCGACGCCGTCTTCGACATGCCCGCTCAGCAGCAACAATTGCCGCTTCAAATCGTCCAACATTCGGTGCAGGTTCTCAGCCATCGCAAGTCCGCCTCAGCCCTACATTCCGGGGAATCACGACCGTCGGCACCAAGCCGCGCGAATACGTCGCCGCACTTCGATCACGGCCCTATTCATAATCGCTCGACGTAACCGAAAGCAAGAGACGCGGCCGTCTTGGAATTCTGTTTGGTTGGGAGCGGAGACCAACGTCTCGGCGAGCGGCGGGGGTGACCCCCGCCGCTCGCTTGCGATTGGGCGGCCCTTGACTACTCACGCATGGTCCGTCGGCCCAAGGGGCCGAGTTTCCTTAGCCCGGTTCGCAGGACCGGAAAACGTGCCCCGCGGAGCGCGCGGCCTGAAGAGCTGCGTTCCGATGGCGGTGTATGGAAACAACCGATTGGAACTCGCCCCTTCAGGGCGACGTTTCGATCGACGGAACCCAATTGCCGGCCCGGTGGACCGGCCTAAGGGAAGACGGCCCTTTGGGCCTCGGTAACTCGAAAGAAATCGCGAACCTCTACCTACCAACCGGGGACGCGCTCGGTGTTGATTGGATCATTTGTCGATTGTGAACGTCATACCAATTGTGTGTGTCCGCATGCGTACCTATGACCAGCGCGGCATAGCGGCGGCCATTTGAATCATGACCACAACCCACTTCTCGCAATGCAATTACGTCGCTTTCAGCGCCTCCCGCGCCGGTGTCCGATGGAAAGTCTTGCCCGTCGGGACGGAGGGCTTTGATTCTATGCCAAGTGAATAGCAGCGAGACATCGGCAGCAATGCAGGTGCCGGACTCGTCGATCACGAAATGATCGGCCCGATTCTGCGGATTCCCGAATTTCTTGTCCTCTATGATTTTCACAACGTCGCGATACGTGTTCGGCACGACGACAACGATGTCGTATGCGGGCGGCTGGAAGTCACCGCAGCCTGCGCATGAGACGAATGCAAAGATCGTCAGGCAATCAGCTAGATGTTTCATGAGCGTCGCCGAAAAGACACCGAAAGGTATTGTGCTCACGACGCCACAATTATACGTCTTCAATCGTGCTGAGTCTTTTCGCGTTGTCCGATCGCCAGAGCCACGCCGATGATCGTCGTCAGGACGACCCAGACCGTGGGGCCCAAGAGTTGGTGGCCCGGTTGGGAAAAATTATCGACCACGTAGACCACGCCGCGGTAGGCCATGAAGGCGCTGGCCGCGGCGACGACCAGCGCGGGGAGCGGGAATAGCGGCATGCGGTACACGCCCGGGGCCGGCGAATGGTCGCGCCGACGGAGGATGATCACCGCCGTGGCGCTGAGCAGGAGAAACACGTAGAACGGCGGCGTCATGAAGATCACCAGCCGGCGAAACGCTTCCCGCGGTTCGCTGCCGGCCGCCGTGCCGCCGAAACCGAGCAAAAGCCCCAGCGTCACCACAGCCTGTACGCAGAGCGAAATGACCGGCGTGCCGTACTGCAAGTTCCACACGGCCAGCGGACGAAACATGCGATGCCGGTTCCCCATGGCATAGTAAATGCGCGCGCCGGTGAAGATCATGCCGTTGGTCGAGCCGAGCGCGGAAACACACACGAGCAAGCTCAGCGCCGCGCGGGCCCAAGGGCCGAGCGACGTCGTCACGGCGACCGGCCCCTGCTCGACCATCCCTTGCAGGCCGAGCATGCGATAGCACGCGCCGTTGATCCCGAGGTAAACGAGCGTCACCACGCCGGCCCCCAAGAGCAGCGCACGGAGAATATTCCGTTGTGGGTCGCGCACTTCGGCGGCGACGCAACCCATCTCGTTCCAGCCGCTGTAGGCGAAAAGCACGAAGATCAGCGCGAGCGACAGATTGCTTTCGCCGATCGTTTCCGCGGCGGGCGCCGCTACGGCCGGCGTACCGAAGAGCCCCGCCACGGCCAAGAGTGCCAGTCCCAGCACCTTCGCGGCGGTGAGAATGTTTTGCACGCGCGTGCTTTGGCGAACGCCGAGCATGTTGAGCGCCGTGAGTACCAGGACCGAGCCGCAGGCATAAATCGGCAGCGACAATGCACCGAGCGAATAGAGCTGCGTGGCGTAATCGGCGAAGACGCAGGCCAGCGCGCCGATCGACCCGGGGCGGA
>CAZWDN010000288.1:0-6589 GCA_964633125.1 uncultured Pirellula sp.
TTCAAAATCCAGTGTCCGCAAGGGCGTGTGGGTTCGACTCCCACCTTCGGTACTTCAAATGAAGAAAGCACTTACGGCATTAGTCGTGAGTGCTTTTTTCTTGCGCTGAGGGAGCGGTGTCACCAAAAGTGTTGCTGGGTAGAGCCGCACATGCCTGCCGGATGATTTTGGCAGCTGTCTGGGCGTTTCGCCCGACATAGAATCTCAGCGTCGTCTCGATTGATTCGTGTCGCATCATCAATTGCAGGGTGGTAGGCATCACCCGAGGAGCCCACCGCTCCCCGAGGAGTTGGCCGGAGGGAAAAGCATGCGCGGTGCTTGAGCTGACGGCTGCAAAGTAGCCGTTGCAGTCTCAAATCCAGTCGTCGAAACGAGGGACTCGGAATCAGGTCGGCAAAAACGATGAAAATTCAATCCGCGCCAGACGCCGGGGGGGCGCGTTATTAGAATGGCGAGGATTCCGAGCCGGGATCGGTTTCAAGCTCAAGCCATCTGGGGAAATCCCGGTTCACGGAGTCTGCGATGCATCGCCACGTCGCCGTTCGTCGCCTCCAGATCGTTGCGTTGTTGATTCTTAGCCTGTCCGTCGTCGATGCGCCATCTCATCGAGCCGCCGCCCAAACTCCGCCGACGAAGGAACTCGTCAATTCGCTCGGTATGAAGTTCACGATGATCTCGGCCGGCGAGTTTTTGATGGCATAGGGTTCCATGCAACTTGGAGTGCGGACTATGAATCCTTGGCGTTGGATCATACAAGCGGCCGTCGTCAAACGCGGTACCGCTATGGACGAAAACCATCCGGCGATATGTTGTTCCCAAGCGATGCGATACGTCGATCGTTGCCGTCGCGTCTTGCCGGTTCTTTTTGCCGCTCTCCATTGGATACACGCCGACATGACTACCGCCGCCGAAGTTCCCGCCGTCAATCCCCTCGTCGCCCCTTGGAGCGGCTCCTGGGGCGGCGTACCTCCCTTCGACTCGGCGAAGACGGCGGACATTGCACCTGCGCTCGATGCCGGAATGCGGGAACAACTCGAAGCAATCGCGCGGATCACGGCCGATCCCGCCTTGCCGGCGTTCGAGAACACGATCGCCGCTCTGGAACGGTCCGGTCGAACTCTCGGTCGGGTAAAATCGGTTTACGACACGCTTACCGGCTGCATGAGCGACGAGCCACTGCGGGCGGTAGAGAAAGAAATGTCGCCGAAACTGGCGGCCTTCGACGACCGTATCTACCAGGATGAGAAACTCTTCGCCCGAATCGCGGCCGTCTACCATGCGCGTGCGTCATCGGGTCTGACGCCGGAACAACAACGTTTGACGTGGCTCGTCTACACGAACTTCGTCCGCGCCGGTGCGCAGCTCGACGCGACCGCGAAGCTGGAACTGTCGAAGATCAATCAGAGACTGGCCGAACTCACGACGGCATTCAGCCAGAACCTACTGGCGTGCGAGACGGAAGAAGTCGTGTTTCTTGCCGCTGAGCCTGACACGGCCGGCCTGCCCGACGACGTCAAGGCCGCCGCGGCCGAGGCGGCGACGGCTCTCGGCAAGCCCGGTCGGTGGGCGATTCGGAATACGCGGTCGAGCGTCGATCCGTTTTTGGCCTTTGCTTCGCGGCGCGACCTTCGGGAAAAGGTGTGGCGCATGTTCATTAGCCGGGGCGACGGCGGCGCCTACGATAACAATGGAATCATTACCGAAACGCTCGCATTGCGCGCTCGACGCGCCAAGCTGTTAGGCTACCCGACTCACGCTCACTGGCGCGTCGAACATGCGATGGCGAAAACGCCGGAGCGGGCGCTGGCCTTGATGGAGGCCGTTTGGAAACCGGCCGTGGCGCGAGTGCGCGAGGAGGTGGCCGACATGCAAGCGGTCGCCGATCGCGAAGGCGCGGGCATCAAGATCGAGCCCTGGGATTATCGCTATTACGCGGAGAAGGTGCGGGCCGAAAAATTCAACCTCGATAAGAGCGAGCTCATGCCCTATCTGCAGTTGGAGAAGCTGCGTGAAGGGATGTTTTATACGGCCCGCGAGTTGTTCGGCCTGGAGTTCCGGCCGCTCGAACCGGGTCGCGTGCCGGTATACCACCCCGACGTGCGCGTCTGGGAGGTGGTCGACGGGGCGGGCAAACACGTGGGACTCTGGTACTTCGATCCATTCGCCCGCTTGGGCAAGCGGTCCGGCGCCTGGATGAGCGACTATCGCGCGCAGGAGCGGTTCGAAGGGGAAGTGTCGCCGATCGTGTCGAACAACTGCAACTACATGCCCGGCCGGCCGGGGGAGCCCGTGCTCATTAGCTGGGACGACGCGACGACGTTGTTTCACGAGTTCGGCCACGCACTTCACGGCCTCTTATCGTCGGTGAACTATCCGTCGCTGGCCGGCACCAACGTGGCGCGCGACTTCGTGGAGTTTCCCTCGCAGTTGTTGGAGCACTGGCTCTCGACGCCGGAAGTTCTGGAGCGGTTTGCCCTCCACTTCGAGACCGGTCGGCCGATCCCGAAGGAACTCGTGGCTCGTCTTGAGCGAGCGGCGACGTTCAACGAGGGCTTCCGCACCGTTGAGTTTTTGGCGAGCGCCTTGGTCGACATGAAACTACATCTTGCCGGCGATCGCCCGATCGACCCGGCGCAGTTCGAGCGCGAGGCGCTCGCCGAACTAGGCATGCCGCGCGAGATCGTGATGCGGCACCGCACACCGCATTTTTTGCACCTCTTCGGCGGCGACGGCTATTCCGCTGCCTACTACAGCTACTTGTGGGCCGACACGCTCACGGCCGACGCCTGGGAGTCGTTCACCGAGGCGGGCAGCCCCTGGGACAAGACCGTCGCGCGGCGACTACGCGACCATGTGTTTACCATCGGCAATACGATCGACCCGACCGATGCCTACCGGGCCTTTCGCGGCCGTGACGCCGGCATCGACGCCCTCATGCGAAAGCGCGGGTTCGCGAAGCCGTGATGTCACCTACCGTCGATTGATTAACGATCGTAAAAGGCCGCCGTTAGGGGGCCGTAGTCCGTTGTCAGAGCGACCTTCGCCGTCGGCGTGGTTGAAGCGGCTCTACGGCCTGCGATGATTTCCGGCAGCGACAATTTCGACGGGCCGGGCAACAAGCTTTTGAGATTCCCGCCGATCATGTTGGCGAGCTCCGTCGCCATGTCGCGCACGTCTTCGTCGATGACGTGAGCCGGGTCCAAATGGAACATCGCGGCGGCCGCGGCCTTCGCCAACCCCGGCGAGAATTCCAACTGCAATTCACCGTTGCAGCCGCCGTGGATTCCGATCGAGGCTACAACATCCGCAGCGTCGGTCGCAACGTCGCCGCGCACCGTCTCTATTTGCAGCATGGTGCTCAAGACCATCTGCGAGATTTGTTCGAGCGCTTCTTCATAGTCGCCGTTCATCGCCGTCCGCTCCAAGAGTTACTTCGCTTTATAGAAAACGCCCGTGCCGGAGGTCACGCGTTCGAACGCGTTCGTCAGCCCCATCGTGGTTTCCGCCGCACCGAGAAACAGCAGTCCGTCGGGGGCCATCACCTGTCTCACCTTTTCAAGAATTGCTCGTTTTGTTTCCGGCGAGAAATAGATCAAGACGTTACGTAGAAAGACGACGTCCATCTGCGGGATCGTCGGCCAGCGCTCGATGAGGTTTAGCTTGCAAAACTGCACGACCGCTCGAAGTTTGTCGTCGAGCTTCCACTTCATGCCGTCGCGCTGAAAGTACTTCGCCAACAGCTTGGCCGGGAGGCCGCGGTTGATTTCGATTTGCGAAAAGGAAGCTTCACGAGCTTTGGCGAGGACTTCGTCGGAAAGGTCGGTTCCCAGAATCGTCACTTTCCAATTGGCAAGTTCGGGGAAATTCTCGCTCAGCAGCATGGCGATCGAATATGCTTCTTGTCCCGTCGAGCATGCCGCAGACCAGATACTTAGCGTGCGGCGATCGGCACGCGATCGCAAGAACTGCGGGATCACGGTCGCTCGCAACGCTTCGAACGGATGCGAGTCGCGATAAAAGCTCGTTTCGTTCGTCGTCATCGCCTCGACAAGTTGCTGCTGGAGCACGGCTTTCGAGTTTGCCTGCAGAGCACGAACGAGTTCCTGAGCCGAGGCGTAGCCGTGCTTCTTCGCCAACGGCGTCAACCGCGCTTCGATGAGATACGCCTTGCTCGATTCCAATTCGATCGCCGATCGGCGCCGAACCAGATCGCAGACGTAGTTAACGGTTTCCGGAGCCAGCGTCGTAGCGCTCATGATCATCCTTTAGCAGCGGTGCGGTCGCCGGTCGCGAATGCGGCGGCTGTCGATAAGCGTCGGCCGCCGGACGTCAGCTTCACCAGTTCTTGGGAGATGTTCGGCAGAGGGATTACGGATTGGGCGATCCCCGCTTCGGCGACGGCCCGCGGCATACCCCAGACGACTGAAGTCGCTTGATCCTGGGTCATCACGCCGCCGCCGCACCGGACGATCGCCTCCGATCCACGCAGGCCGTCTTGCCCCATGCCGGTGAGAACGACGCCCAGACAATGCGGGCCGTAGACCGATGCGGCGGAGCGGAACAATACGTCGACCGCCGGCCGACAAGAGTTTTCGGGCGGCGCTTGATTCAACGCTACATGTACTTCGGACCCGCGTCGCACAAGTTCCACGTGAAAGTCGCCGGGGGCGATCAGCACACGGCCCGGCTCCAGACGATCGCCGGCGCGGGCCTCGCTCACCTGGAGCGCGCATTCTTGGTTCAAGCGATTTGCCAGGTGCTGTGTGAACACCGGCGGCATATGCTGCACGACGACGATCGGCACGGGAAAGTCCGCGGGGAGCGCCGTCAGAATCTTGCCGAGCGCTTGAGGACCTCCGGTCGACGAGCCGATGACGGCCGCATCAAAACGACGAGGTCCGGCGACCGGAGTCCGCTGCAACGGCCGGGCGACGCCGGAAACGACGGATCGCAATACCGGCGCGGCGGGATGGGGCGCACAGAGCGCTTGGATCTTGGGGAGCAATTGTTCGCGAACGCTCTGAATTCCCGCGGCTACGCTCCCCACGTTGGCCGGCTTGGCGACGTAATCCGACGCTCCCGACGCCAAGGCGTCGAGCGTCTCCGCGGCGCCGCGTGCCGTGAGCGTGCTGAACATGATGACTGGAAGTTTGGGATACGTCTTGCGCAACTCTCGCAACGTTTCCAAACCGTCGAGTTCCGGCATTTCGACGTCGAGCGTCACTAGGTCGGGATTGATTTGCGGCAGTTTCGCCAAGGCGATGCGGCCGTTCGGAGCCGTGCCCGCCACTTCGATGTCCGGCTCCTGCCCGAGAATGTCGGACAGCAGCCGCCGAATGACGACGGAATCATCAACGATAAGTACGCGGATTTTTTTCATAGCGGAAGCCGGTGAACGGCGCAAGACCGATGTCGTTAACGGACGACTCCCACGAGCCGCAACTTGTCGACGAGACCTTCCTTCTGAAAGGGCTTCATGAGATATTCGTCGGCGCCGGCCGTCAGCGCACGGAGCATCTGATCGGTTTCCGTTTCCGTGGTGACCATGAGCACCGGGAGTCCCTTGTAGCGTGCGTCGCGCCGCACGGCTTTAATAAACTCCAAGCCGTCCATCTCCGGCATGTTCCAATCGACGAGGACGACGTCGGGCACTTCGCCGGCGGCGAGTTGTGCCAACGCATCGACGCCGTTGATCGCTGCGGACGTTTCAAAGCCCAGTTCCTGAAGAATCTCCGATTCGATCCGACGAATCGGCCGCGAGTCATCGACGACCAAAGCACGCATGATGATAATTCCTTGAGTTCCAACACAACTTCGCCGAACCGACCGACGACCGTCGCCGCCCGCGACGGTCGTCGCGGCTCGAGTTAGCAGGCCAATGTGTGCGACGAACCCGAGCCGAGGCTTTGGAGCTCCGCCGCCATCCGGGCGAGTTCGCCGGAGGCTTGTTGCGAGTTGTTCGCACCCTGCAGCGTGCTCTGCGCGGCCTGGGCGACCGAGGTGATGTTCTGCGCTATCTCGGCGGTCCCCTTGGCGGCTTCGCCGACGTTGCGGCTCATCTCCGACGCCGTAGCCGTTTGCTCTTCCACGGCGCTGGCGATGGTATTGGAGATGTCGTTGATCTGAGCAATCACGTCGTTGATCAATTTGATCGAATCGACTGCGCCGTGAGTATCGTTCTGAATCGCTTCGATTTTGTGGCTGATGTCTTCCGTCGCCTTCGCGGTTTCCTTGGCAAGCTCCTTCACTTCATTGGCGACGACGGCGAATCCCTTGCCTGCTTCGCCGGCCCGGGCCGCTTCAATCGTGGCATTCAGAGCGAGCAGGTTGGTTTGCTCGGCGATCGACGTGATCACCTTGATGACCTTGCCGATTTCCAGGCTGCTGTCGCCGAGTTTCGAGATCGAACTGTTGGCGGTTTGAGCCGCCGTGACGGCTTGCGAGGCGACGCGGGCCGAGTCGCTGGCGTTCTTCGCAATTTCGCGAATCGCGCTGTTCATCTCCTCGACGCCGGTCGAAACCGTTTGGACGTTTTTGCTCACTTGTTCGGCGGCGGCCGAGACGACGTTGGCCTGCGCCGACGTTTCTT
>CAZWDN010000289.1:0-6568 GCA_964633125.1 uncultured Pirellula sp.
CGGGCGCAGCCGATCGTGAGCCCGAGCCAGACGGTGCCGGTGGTTTCCGCGCGGTCCATCACGTTTTCCACGCGGGTCTCTTCCGCGATGCGCCCCCCTTCGCCGTTGAACATGTGGTTGCGATTGAACCCGGTCGCGAGCTTCTGTTCGAGCGTGGCGTCGGGCAGCAGGTCGCCGGCGAGTTGTTCGATGGTGAACCGGTCGTACGACATGTTCGCGTTGATCGCCTTCACGACCCAATCGCGCCACGGCCACATCGTGCGTTCGGGGTCCCCCTGATAGCCGTTGGTGTCGGCGTAACGGGCGGCGTCGAGCCAATCCCAGGCCCAGCGTTCGCCGTAGCGCGGCGAGGCGAGCAAACGATCGACGGCCCGCTCGTATGCCTGCGGCGAGTTATCAAGGAGAAACGCGTCAACCTCTTCCGGCGTCGGCGGCAGCCCGACTAAGTCCAGCGAGACGCGCCGCAGGAGGGTTTCCTTCGCGGCCTCGGGCGAGGGGCGCAGGCCTTCCTGCTCCAACCGCGCAAGCAAGAACGAATCGATTTCGTTCCGCGGCCAGGCGGCGAGTTTCGCGGGCGGAATCGGCGACGCATGCGGCGGCTCAAACGCCCAATGTTTGCCCCACGGCGCTCCCTCGTCTATCCAGCGGCGCACCAGTTCGATCTGTTCCTTGGTCACCTTCCGATTCGAATCGGGCGGCGGCATCTGCTCGTCGGGATTCGTCGTCGTCAGTCGACGCAACAGTTCGCTCGCCGCACTCTTGCCGGGCTGGAACGCGCCATGCTTAATCGCCGCTTCGCGGTCGTCGAGCCGGAGATCGGCTTCGCGATGTTTCGGATCGTTCCCGTGGCAGTGGAAGCAATTGTCGGAAAGGATCGGCAGGATGTCGCGGCTGAAGCGGATGGGTTCCGCGGCCGAGGCGACCGACGCCGCGTGCAAGCCGATAACGAAGGAGAACGTAAAGAAGAGTCGCGAACGAGGCACGTACACGCTCCGAACAACAAGGAGGGATCGGCGGGAGGGCGGGAAACTTGGCCGGGATCATCAAGTATATGCCGCCCCCGAGCAACGACCAAATCGTGCGGCATCGCCCGCAGATCGGCCGGCTCGCATCTTTGCAGGTCGATGTGAATCGGCGACGATAGGCCCAAGGTTCGCTCACTAACGCCGCGGCCCGTCGTTATCACGCCGCCTATGCCGGGATGAAAGCCGATGATCCGCCGCTTGCACACCTTGAGCAGCGATGTCCGCAGGCGTTTCGAACAACTGCGCCGCGCCAGGCCCACGATCGTTCCCGTGGTCGCCGCGGCGTCCGCACTCCTCTTTCTCGTCTACATTTTCATCGCCTTGGCGGATGAAATCACGGAGGGGGAAACGCAACGCATCGACGAACGGGTTTTGCTTTGGTTCCGTCAGGCCGACGACCATGCCTTAACGATCGGCCCGAGTTGGCTCGCCGAGGGCATGCTCGACGCCACGGCGCTCGGCAGTCCGCTGGTGCTGGGGATCATCGTCGTCACGGCGTCGGGCTTTCTCTTTATGGAAGGGCAGCACCGCGTGGCGGTGCTTACGGTGCTGCCGACCGCCGGAGGGGGCACGATGTCGCTCGTTTTGAAGCGGCTCTTCGCGCGGCCGCGACCGGAGATCGTGCCGCACTTGCGCCAGGTGACCAGCAGTAGCTTCCCGAGCGGCCATGCGATGCTGTCCGCCGTCGTGTTTCTCACGATCGGCGTGATGTTTATGAAGGCCGTTCGCAGCCGCCGCGCCAAAGCCTACTGCCTCACGGTCGCCGTGCTGCTCACGCTCTTGGTCGGCTCGACGCGCGTGTTTCTCGGCGTGCACTACCCGAGCGACGTGCTTGGCGGCTGGATCGCCGGCGTCTCTTGGGCCTCGGTTTGTTGGCTCATCGGGGTCTGCATCCCGACGCGCCCGATTCCGGAGCGAAGCGACGTACCGCCCGGCCCTGCACCGTAGCGAGCGGCGGGGTTGATCCCCGCCGCTCGCCAAAGCACGACTATTGGATGTCGCGGTTCATGTAGGTCGTCAGGTCGTCAAGCAAGTCGCCGTCGGAAGCGACGACCCCTTTGAATACGGCCTTGGAGCCGCCGACTTCAAACAACACGAGGTTGCGATTGTAAACGAGCGAGCTGTCGACGTTGGCGTACGACGGAGCTTCTTGGGTGAGCTTGCCGACGATATCGTTCAACGGGCCGAGGCCGAGAACCAAGAGCTTGCGGCCTGTCGCAACCGCGCCGCTGGCATCGTAGAACTGGCCGGTCGTATTCTTCTTCAAGTTTTCGCGGTAGCAGTGGTTGATGATGTTCTGGCCCGACGTGCTGGAAGCGTTCACAAACACGGCCGCCATGCCGCCCGAACCGTCGCTCGGAAGCTCGCGGGCGACCGTAAACATGTCGCCCGGGCGTTTGCCGGTGAGCGATGTGTTGACGTCGTACATCGTGGTGATGCCGACCGCGCGGAGTCCGGCGACGTCGGCCGCTTCGAGCGTGCCGGCGTTGAACTTGCCGGTGCTGCTAAACGTCGCGTGCAAGCCCTTGGTCTTGGTTCCCACGTCGGCCGTGTTCCACATCGCAGTGCCGTTGGTGAGCGAGTCCCAGCCGTTGGGATAATTCGTCGTCTTCATCGCCTTCCAAGTTTGGATGTAGCGACCGCTGTCGCTGACGGAAGAGGCCGCCGCGGCGTGATTGGCGTTGTTCGTGAGGCCGTCGAGTTTCGGGATGATGATCATCGCCAGTACGGCGAGAATCGCCACGACGACGATCAACTCGATCAGGGTCAGACCGCGAGAGCGTACGTTCTTCATCGGAGCAAGTTCCTTACTAATTGGCGGTCGGAAAGCGGCGGACCGACGTGGTCGGGCCGCATTCGCGAGCCGGCTAGCTTTGAGTCGCGGCCCTTGACTGATAGCGGAAGCCGCACACGGAGACCAAATGCTACTGAGAATGATTCTCAATTGCAAGAGTCCCGGTGCGAAATTTCCGAAACGTCCATTTCTCGGCTGTTTGGCGTCCAGAACGCACAATGCCCGTCGACGACCGGAGAGGTTATGGACCTTGCACTTGCACAAGCGGCGCTTACCCAACGGAGCTTCCTCCCCGAATCAATGACGCAACGCTTCCGGCGGCTCGTCGCGGTCGAAGATGTTTCGCGGGTGGTCGTCGGCCGGGGGTCAAGGGGCGTTTTGGGCCGGCCAAAAGTTGCCTTGCGATTGCCGTGGGCCTGCGCTAATTTGCCGTGTGGGTCTTTGATAATTCGTTCCTACATCGTCGGTCGCCTTGCATGACGGCCGGCGACTGCGACGACGCGGAGCGCATTACCAACGCGCAGCGGCGGACAAATTTGACGTAAGTCTGAGAAACGGCGTCGCCTATCGGCGCGACTTACGTCGACAGGTGAAAACGGTCTGCGCACATAACTTCGGTTATCTACGCACAACCCCAAAACCCACAAGGGGTGCGCACATAACTCGAGTTATGTGCGCAGGCAGTTCTTGAGCCTCGACGTAAGTCGTGCTTCGTCGCGGCAAATCGAACGCGACTTACGGCGACTCGACCTTGCGACGATACGTCAGCGTTTGACAGTCGGCAGCCGGCGAATCGAAATCGGCGGGACGGGGGCCGTTGTTGTCGCGGAAACGCGTACGAAACTTGTCCCCCTGAAATTCGTAGATCGCGTACACCGAATTCGAGCCGCCGTCGCCGGTGAGCGTCACGTCGAAGATTTTCGGAGTCTGCTTGTCGTCGATGAAATAGGTTCCGGAGATTTCGAGCACCTTGCCGCCGTCTTTGAGCACGACGAAGCCGAATGATGTTTCGCCGAAGGTCACTTCCACGGTTTGGCCGTCGCCTTGCAGAAAGTCTTGACTGCGATCGGACGATTCGAGCACCCACGTGCCGATGATCCGTTCGGCGTCGGGCTTCTCCTCGTTCTTGGCGGCGGGCTTTTCCTCCGCCGCAAGCAAAGAACCGGCGGTGATCAACGCCAAGACCGCCGCGCAAAGCCGGAAGAAACGCATGGCCGAGCTCCTGCGAAGAATTACGCCTCGAAAAGACCGACGCCGCAAGTCAGGCGAGCGACGTCGGACTTCATCATAGCGGCGCGAGGCGGACGGACCAAGCAAAGTTCGACGCGAACGCCAAGCCGGCCGAACCATGAACGGATCGTTACCAGTAGACCTGGACGCTGCCCGAGCCCATATGGAAGGCTCGATCGTCGTTAAACATGGCGTCGTAGTTGCCGGCAAGACTGATACGATCGGTAACGGCCCAGGTAGCACCGGCGCCCAGCACGGCCCAACTCCGCCCGAGATTGACCCCTTGCGTCTGGAATGCGGTACCGCCGGCCCCGAGGAAAGTGGAGTTGATGACTGGATTAGTGCCGAAGAAATCGTAAAGCCACATGGCGCGGAATTCAGGCCGCAACGAACCATAATCCCCGGCAAGCCGGGTGCCGAGCACGCTGCGGAGGGAATTCACGTCGGTTTTGTCGACGACGAGATTGACGGAGTCGGCGCCAGTTTCGGTGAAGGCGTCTTGGCTGAGGAAGACGTATTGCAAGCCGACGAACGGATCGATGTCGAACGGCCACCCGACTTCCTTCATGCCGGCTTCGACGTATTGCGTGGTCTGCCAGCCGTCGTAGTCGGACGTAGCCGTGCGGTTGATGGTGCCGAAGTTGATGCTGCGACTCCCTTCGTAGCTGTCGAAGCCGAAGGAGCTGATTGCGAGCATGTAGCGGTCGTCGTCTTCGGCGCGGAAGAAGGAACCGAAGGTGAAATTGTTGTTGGAGACCGACTGTGTCGCGATTCCCTGCTTCAGTTGCATATAGTTGTAGCCGGCAAACGCTCCCAGGCGGATGCCGGTGTAGAGATCGCGAAAGATCGAAGTGATCGAACCGCCGGCGCCGTAGCTGCCGTTGGCGATGCCGTTGTTCCAGGAGCCGTAGCCGACGCTGAAGCCGTTCCAAGGACGGCGCGGACGGTCTTCGAAGCGAATGACGGGCGTGAGCGAGACGCCGTCGTTCGAGCGGAGATTGACGAACCGCATCTCCAGGCCTTCGTACGAGTCGTCATAGACCAACGGCGCAGTGCCGCCGACGGCCGGCTGGCGCAGCGTATCGCTGACCGTGAGACGGCGCAGGCTCATGATCATATTCGTGGCGTTCTGAACTCCGACGGCCCCCATCGTGGCGTAGGCGCTGCCGTCGAGTTGATCAAACGCGGAGCCGATCTGCGAGGAGGGGAGCGACGACAAGGCGTCGAGCACGGTGTTGTAGTCGCCGACGGCGCCGGGACTGGTGGCGATGATGTAGTTGGCGACGGCCTGCTGATTGGGCGTGGTCGCCGCGGAGGCAAAGCCGGAGGTGTCGCGATTCAAGATGAAGCCGACGCTATTGGCGCCGTACACGAGCGTGGCGTTGAAGAAGTCGAGATCGTCGGTGATGGAACTGTAGGTGCCCGACCGAGCGCCGGTCGACTGCACGAACGTGTAAGAGGTGCCGGACGAATAGGAGAGGCCGTTGCCGAATACTTGCACGGCGCCGCCGACGTTGGCCGTGCCGGTGGCGGTAATCCGGTCGTTGTTGACGCCGGGGGTCGTACCGGCATTGTTGATTTCGATTTGCGTCGTAGAAGTGCCGGACGACGTGTAATTGCCGCCGACGCTCGTCGTGCCGATGCCCGAACTGCCGGGCGCGAGCAAGCCGTTGTTGGTGAGGTTGCCCGCGGTCAACGTGGTGTTGCCGCTGAGAGCCGCGCCCGACGCGACGGTTACGTTGGCGCTGGCGTTGGTGCCGTTAATAAGGAGAGCGCCTTGGTCGATATTCGTATTTCCGGTGTAGGCTTGGTTGCCCATCGTCACGACGCCGGAGCCGGTTTTCTGCACAACGCCGTTGCCGGTGATGGTGCCGGTGAACGTACCGTTGGCGTTTTGATTGATGAGCAAACTGCCGGGCGCGGTGACGTTGGTCGTGCCGGTGAGCACGGCGGTGGTGCCTTCGAGCGTACCGTTGTTGACGTTGGTGGTGCCGGCATACGCGTTGGCGTAGACGATTTTGCCGGTGCCTGCGAGTTCGATGGTACCGGTGCCGGTCACGTTGCCGATGAACGTGCCGTTGGCGGATTGCGTGAAACGCAGGATGCCGCTGTTGGCGATCGTGCTATTGAGGCTGTCGGTCGTGCCGTTGAGAATACCGCCGGCGGCGATCGAGGTGCCTGTCGAAAGTCCGCTGTTGATCGTGGTGCCGCCGATGAAGTTGACGACGTTGCCGCCGCCGTTGGCGACGTTGATCTGGCCGTTCGAAAAGATGTTGCCCGAGACGGTGATGTTGCCGGCCGAGGCGTCGAAGTTGGCGCTACTGCCGATGCCGACGTAGAGCCCGCCGCCGTTGCCGTTGCCTGCGGCGCCGTTGGACGACGTTCCAGTGCCGCCGGTGCCGCCCGTCGCACTATTGGTATTGTCGATCGACGTACTGGTGAAAATGGTGAGCGTGGAACCGTTGCCGACGAAGGCGGCACCGCCGAGCGCGAGACCGCCGCCGCCGCCGACGCCCGG
>CAZWDN010000290.1:0-6558 GCA_964633125.1 uncultured Pirellula sp.
CCGGCACGGTCACGATGGAAGTCGTCGAGGGAACGGGCAAGGCGCCGCCGGAGCCAAACGTTTCGTTCCGCACCGGCCGTTTCGGATTTGAAAACGACAACGGCGCTCTGATGCAGTTGCTCGTAGAAAACGGCTTCCGCGACGTCAGTGCCGAAGGTGCTCCTAGCCGCTATAGCCAGTATGTGCCGATGGCGATCGTGATGATCATCATGATCGCGATCTTGATGATCGCCATGCGGCGGTTGAACGGCGCCGGATCGCCCATGTCGTTCGGTCGCAGTCGCGGCAAGATGTATGCCCAAGAGGATATCGGCGTAACGTTCGACGACGTGGCCGGCATCGACGAAGCCGTGGAAGAGCTGCGAGAAGTCGTCGAGTTTTTAAAGTCGCCGGAGAAGTTTCAGCGGCTCGGAGCGCGCATTCCCAAGGGGGTGCTGCTGATCGGCCCGCCGGGGACCGGTAAAACGTTGCTGGCCAAGGCGATTGCCGGCGAGGCGGGCGTGCCGTTCTTCAGTCTTTCGGGAAGCGACTTCGTCGAGATGTTCGTCGGCGTCGGTGCAGCGCGCGTTCGCGATATGTTTCAACAGGCCGAGGCGAAAGCCCCCTGCATTATTTTTATTGACGAACTCGACGCCTTGGGCAAGACGCGCGGCGGCAACATCGTCGGCGGCAACGACGAGCGCGAACAAACGCTCAACGCGTTGCTCGTCGAAATGGACGGCTTCAGTTCCAACAGCGGCGTGATCGTGCTGGCCGCGACGAACCGCCCGGAAACGCTCGATCCGGCGCTGATGCGTCCGGGGCGTTTCGATCGCCAGGTGGTCGTCGACCGGCCCGACGTGCGCGGCCGTGAGAAAATCCTGAACGTTCACGTCCACGGCGTGAAGCTCGACGAAACGGTCGACTTGAAGACCGTGGCCAAGGTCACCTCGGGCCTCGCGGGCGCCGACTTGGCGAACCTCGTGAACGAATCGGCTTTGCTGGCCGCGCGCAAAGGAAAAACGGCCGTCGGCATGGACGATTTCAACGAAGGAATCGATCGCGTGACGGCGGGCATGGAGAAGAAGCACCGCGTGATTCAGGCCGACGAAAAACAACGGATGGCCTACCACGAAGCGGGCCACGCCTTAGCGGCAATCTCGCTGCCCAATACCGCGCCCGTGCATCGCATTTCGATTATTCCTCGCGGCATCGGGGCGCTGGCTTCGGTGATGATGCGTCCGGAAGAAGATCGCTACATGACGACGCATGCCGAACTTGAAAGCTACCTTCAGATACTGCTGGCCGGCACGATCACGGAAGAGATGATCTTCAACGACGTTTCGACCGGCGCTCAGAACGACTTGGAACGAGCCAGCGGTATCGCACGCTCGATGGTCATGGACTTCGGCATGAGCCGCTTGGGGCGCGTGACGTATCGCTCAAGCAGTCGATCGCCGTTCTTGGCCAGCAGCCGCGATATGGGCTCCGACCACACCATCAGCGAGCACACGGCGCGCGAGATCGACGAAGAGGTGAAGCGGATCATCGCCGAAGCGACGGAAAAGGTACGGCAAATCCTCACCGTGCGGAAAGCGGCGCTCGTCGCCACGGCCGAACGCGTGCTGGAAAAGGAAGTGATCGACGGCGCGGAGTTGCGACAAATCGTCGACACGCATTCGCCGGGGCCTTGGCTGGTGCCGGGCACGGATGCACGCCGGTATTCATCGACGGCCCCGCGCGAGATTCCGCCGGTCGCCCGAGACTTGATCGAGCCGCCGCTCGAAGATCGCGGACAAGCTCAAGGCGGGTAAGTACGACGGCCGTGAATCAGAACGATGTTCGCGTTAACGCGCGGTCCGTTCGAGTTCGGCAATACGATTACGGATGGCCGGAGCTTCCGACTTACCGTCGGAGTTTTCAAGGAATAGCGCCTCGTTCTCCAAGGCCAGGATGAGGCCCTCAAAGTCGCCTTGCGCCGTAAAACGTTGCTGCGCCTGATGCAAGTGTCGCAAGCCGTTCAGCTTGTCGCCGTTCATCAGGAAAGCTAAGCCCAGGTCGGCCTCGGCTTCACCACGCTCCGGCCATTCGACGGTCTCCCGTTCGGCGGCCTTACGGAGCAGCCCGAGCCCTTGCTGTACTTGCCCATTCTTGAGTCGCAAACTGCCGAGCACGGCAAGCGCCGGCGGTGATGTAGTGCTCTGCTTGTCGCCGGCGAGCGCCACCAAGATCGCCGTCGCCGGGCCGGTTTGGTCGAGTTGGATCAGGGCTCGCGCTTGGCGAATACGAAGCCACTGCTGCACACGGCCGGTGGTGGCGGCCGATTCCGCGCGCTTAAAGGATACGAGAGCCGCTTGGGAGTGGTTGCGATCCAGATACCAATGCCCGATGGCGTTCCAAATGACCGTTTCGGCAATCGCCGGATGGACCGAAACGTCGGCGGCGACGACGGTCGAAGCGTCCGGTAGGTCGATGCCCGGCAGCGTGTCGGCGCGGTGCAGCAGATGAACGACGTCGAGCGGCCACTTCTCCTCAATCGGGCGAAGGTATCCGAGCCGCTCCCAGAGCACGGGATCGAATGCGGGATGTTCGGCAATGAGCAAGCGTCCCGCGGTGGCGATGGCGCGGCCCCAGGTTTCGTTGGCCTTTTTGCCGTCGCCGGCCCGTCGCTCCGCGTCGCTTTGCAGTAAAAGGAGATACGTCGCTTGGTAAGGGCTGACGCGACTTGCCGCCGCGACGGCGCGCTCAAACATCGCAACGCCTTCAACCGGCCGTTCGCCGAGCACGTGCGCGGTGCCTTCCAGTTGCAACGCATCGATCTCGATGAGCGGCGACTTCAAGTCGACGGCCAGCCCCACTAGATTCTGTTTGAAAGCATGATCAATCTGACCCTGAGACAGCGCGCTCTGGAAGCGAATCCGGGCATCGCGATATTCCTGAAACTTCGCGGGATTCGCCGTGCGTTCGGCGGTGAGGGCATCCCAGGTTTGCAAAGCGTCCGGGGCCACGCACTGGCGATCGTGAACGCGCGCCACGAGTTTTGCGACCTCCGGATCCGGCGCCGTGCCGTTGGATCGCAGCCATTCCAATGCCGCGTCCGGATGACGCTGCACGACGCGGGCCGCCGACGTGAAGCGTTGTTCGGCGATCAGTCCCGCGACGCGAGTCAGTAGGCTGTCCGGCGACAGCGAGATCTCTTGGCTATTGCCCAGACTTTGTCCCACGACGTCGAGCTTCGGCGTCCCCTTCGGCTTCTTGGCATCTTCATCTTTGGAGCCCGGCGTCAGCTTGGCGGCCCAATCTTGCGGCGTGCTGGAAGTGAAGCAGCCCGCGCAGACGAGCAACGCGGCGGCCAGCGTGAGTTCGAGGTGTCGCATACGTGAAGCCGGTGGAGGGAGTTCGAGGACGTAAACGCGCTTGCGATTCGCGCCGAGCTTAGTAGGTCTTGGGGTAAAGACTATGCAACCGAAGTACCTGCTGGAGCTTATTGACCGGCGGGTTGGCTCGCAGGACTTCCGGAGGAGTGAAGCTATTCAAAGTACCGACCCCTTCCGGCGAAGAAGGGTGCAGGCTCAACTCGCGAAGCAAGTCGCTGTTCAGCGCGGCTGATTCGGCCGGCGTGTTGAAGACGTAAGGACGGATCATGATGACGAGTTCGGTGCGCGTGCGATTCGACTGTTGACGGCGGAAGAAATAGCCGACGACGGGGAGCTTGCCGAGCACGGGGACTTCTTCGCGAACGTCGAACAGATTCTCTTGAATGAGTCCGCCGATCGCCACGGCAAGGCCGTCTTTCGCGACGATGGTTCCCGACACGACCGCGGTGTCTAAAACGTCGATTGGTTGCGCAATCGGCTGTCCCAAGGAGTTGATCAGGGGAATCGTCGCTCCGCCGGGAATTACTCGCGAGTTCTGCTGCGAGACGCGCAGCGTCACGCTGCGGTCGGCGTTGATGTTGGGAGTCACGAGCAAACCTTGCCCTACTTGCGTGAGCTGCGTCTGCGGCGACGGCTGAATCGACGTGGTGCCGCCGACATTGGCGACGGCGCCGGACTGCGTGTAGCCGATCACGAGCGGCACCTGCTGGCCGATGAAGATATGGCTGACTTCGTTATTAGCGGTGAGCAGGAGCGGGGTGGCGAGGTTGGTCGTGCGGTTGTTGTTTTCCAGCAACTGGATGCGGGCGCGGAAATTCGCGTCGACGTATTGAAACGTCAGATCGCGATCAGTCGGGCCGGATTGGCCCGGCCCGAGAGTGGTGGGAAACGTACTGCGAGGAAAACCGAGGCCGGTAGTTTGGTCGTTGCGGCGCGCCGCGTCGGCGAGCACGTCGGTGGCCGGCGCGAAGATGTTTCCGGAGGTAAAGCCGGCCGCGACCGTGTTGCCGTTGGAGAATTCCCAATCAAAGATGCTCGTGAATTGGTCGCCCAGGTCGAGCTGCATCACTTTGACTTCGAGCAGCACGAGCGGCGTCGGGACGTCGAGACTCTCGATCAGCTCTTGAATCCGCGTCATGATCTGCTCGTCGCCCGTGCGAACCACGACTTGATTGTTGCGACGAATCACCGTGACGTAGATTCGGGCGCGGCGTGAACGAAGCAATTCGTTGATGGCCGCGCGGTCTTCGGGTGTTGCATCATTACGCGCCAATTCGAGACGCTGGATTTGGTCGGGAGTCAGGTCGTCGAGATTCTCGTTTTGGGCCTGTCCGTTGAGTCCGTTTTCCTGGTTGCCGAAGAGTCCGTTGCCGAAACCACCGAGTCCGCCGCTCAGGCCGCCGCCGCCGAAACCGCCGATGCCGCCGAGTCCGCCGGTGCCGAAGCCTCCGCCGCCGAGACCGCCGCCGAAGCCGCCGCCGGCTCCGGTGAAACCGCCAGTCCCGCCGATGCCGCCGACGCCGTTGACGCCGCCGACGCCGCCGTTTTGTCCGCCGCCGGTAAGTCCTGACTGTTGATTGAAAGCCTGAATGAGCGAGTAGCGGCTAAACCGTTGTTGTAAGTCTTGGCTCGTGAGCGCGTCGCCCGCGAGAAAGCCGGCGTAGTTGAGCTGCACGCGATCGCCGAAAAGGCTTTGGATCGCGATGGCGACGTCTACCGGATTGGGATAGAGCAATGTGAAAACTTGCGTCTTCTCTTCACGGAAGCTGCCGATGTCGCTTTCGTATTCGTCGGTCGTGTAGATGCGAATAATGCCGCTCGCGCGATCTTGGCGATAGAAGAGTCCGTTGGCCTTCGTCATGGCGTCGAGCGCGACCATGGCGTCGACGTCGCGCAAGTAGAGCGAGACGATGACGAGCGATGCTTGGGCGGAAGGGACGATCTTCAGACCGGATTGATCGCTCAAGACGCGCGCAGCTTCTCCGAGCGGCATCTCCCGAAACTCGATCAATTCCATCGGCGTCGACGGAAGCAGCATGTCGGTCGATTGAATCGTGCCGGGAGCTCCGGCAGGAGGAAGCGGCGTTTCGGGAAGCGCTTCCGCGGGGGCCGCGTCGGCCGGAATCGCGACCGCAGGAATCTCGTCGGCCGGTATCACATCGAGCGCGGTCGGTGAAGGCGGTGATTCCGGATTTTGGGCGCGCGCCGAACCCAGCGGAGCGAAGGCGATCGACGTCAGCACTGCCGACAGCAAGAGCGTCGACGGTAGACCCGTGCGGAGCGCACCGGCGCCGAGCGATCGCGAAGCTTGAGTTTTTCGTCCGTCCATGGACCACACCTGTAGACGCCGCGAATCCCCGCGGCCGTCGATCACCCGCCGAAATCGTCAGTTCAGCGAAATGATTTGATTGCGTTTTAGCACTTCCAATCGGAGCTCCGTCGGGCTCAATTCCACCACCTTCAGCTGCAAGCCGGTCGGTTGATCGGCGCTGCCGGGAATGTGTATTTCAGAATCTTTGCGCACCGTCAACTGACGTCCGCCGATTTCCAAAACCGCCACGGGCGGCTTATCGCGGGTGAATACCCGGGCGCGAATGCGAACCTCCGGCACTTGTTGCTGGGGGGCGGGAGCCGCCGTGCCCGGGCGCGAAGTCGCGCCTTGATCGATCAGATCTCGCAACGCGGGGCTGGGCATCGTCGGATCGACCGGGGCGCGCGAGGTGTTCAAGGGCCTGCCGCGTCCGTCGCGCGGAGCGGGCACCGTCGAACTGCCGCTGCTCGCGGGTGGGGCATTCGAAGTCGTCTCGGGGGCTCGTAGGAGGAGGTCGCCACTGCGCTGCGGAGGCGTACCTGGAGCATTCGGCAGCGGCGGCGGCGGAGTTTGCGCGGCGGCAAATGATGCCGGCACGAGGCAAGCGGCGATGCAGTAAGCGATGCCCAAGCGGGCGACGCGGCGCCGTACGAATTTTATCGGGATGCGGACGTTTGCCATCTCGTGCTTATGCTCCGCCTGCGGAAAACAGGGCCATGAAAAAAGCGATGTAAACGAAGCCCACGATCCCGCCGACCACCACGATGATGCAGGGCTCGATGATCGCGCTAAGCCTGCGGATCGACGCTTGCAATTGAGCTTCGTGGAATCGCGCAACTTCATCGAGAACCTCGTCAATCGTTCCCGCCGATTCTCCCACGGCGACCATGC
>CAZWDN010000291.1:0-6550 GCA_964633125.1 uncultured Pirellula sp.
GTATGGTCGAAGCCGAGGATGTGGAGAATCGTGGCGTGCAGGTCGTGTACGTGCACCGGGTTGTCTTGAGCTCGCAGGCCGACGGCGTCGGTCGCGCCGTAGGCCAAGCCCCCCTTCACTGCTCCGCCCGCGAGCCAAACGGAAAAGCCCCATGGGTTATGGTCGCGGCCTTTCCCCTTCTCGCTCATCGGCATTCGTCCGAACTCGCCTCCCCAGATCACGAGCGTGTCGTCCCACAAGCCGCGACGTTTCAAGTCCTGCAACAATGCCGCCACCGGCCGATCGGTCGCGCGGCAATACTGCGTGTGGTTCTTCACGACGTCTTCGTGGGCGTCCCAGCCGTTGGTGTCGCCCGAGTAAAGCTGCACGAAGCGCACGCCGCGTTCGAGCATGCGTCGGGCGAGCAAGCAACGCGTGCCGAATTCGCGCGTCGCCGGATCGTCGAGACCGTACAGTGCTTCACATTCCGCCGTTTCACGCGAAAGATCGACGAGCTCCGGCGCCGTGGCTTGCATACGGTACGCCAGTTCGTACGACCGAATCCGCGCGGCGAGCTCGTCGTCGCGACCGCGGGCCGACCAATGCTCTTGATTGCGACGAGCGATGAAATCCAACATCCGCGTCCGTCGGGCATCCGTCGTCGACGGCGGCGGTTGCAGGTGCAGAATCGGATTCGCTCCGGCCCGGACGGGAGTGCCTTGATGCACGGCCGGCAAAAAGCCCGCGCCCCAAGCCGGCGGGCCGCCTTTCAAACCGCCGCCCGGATCGGGCATGACGATAAAGGCCGGCATGTCGCGGTTTTCGCTGCCTAGGCCGTAGCTGATCCAGCTCCCCAGGCTCGGCTTGCCCATCAGAATGCTGCCGGTGTTCATCTGATACACCGACTGCGGATGGTTGACGCTATCGGCATGGCAACTGCGAATCACGCAGAGATCGTCGGCACAGCCGGCGAGGTGCGGCAGGAAGTCGCTCACTTCCAAGCCGGATTGCCCGCGCGGGCGAAACGTCGCGAGCGGCCCGAGCAGAGGATTCGCGGCGACCTTGCGACGGGTCATCACCGCGCCGAATTCTTCCGGCAACGGTTGGCCGGCGAGCTTGGCGAGTTCCGGCTTCGGGTCAAACAAATCGACGTGGCTCGGGCCGCCGTGCATGAAGAGATAGATCACACGTTTGGCCCGCGGCGCAAAGTGCGGACCTTTCGGCTCGGCGGAGTTCGTCGTACTCGCGCGACCGTCGTCGTGCAGCAAACTCGCCAAGGCGAGCGCTCCGAAGCCGCCGCCGGCCTCTTGCAACCACGCCCGGCGCGAAACGGCGCGCGGTGCGGCGACACTGGGGAAACGATCGCGGGGCATGGTAGGCCACCTCGGGCGTGAAGGCGGGGCGAGATCGACCGATCTATCCTAGCCGAGGAGAACGCCGAGTGCCAAATTCCCGACGGTCCCGATCGCGACCGATCGGGCTAAGCAGGACTTTCTCTCCGTCGCGTTCCAATCGCCGTCCGTTATGTTTTCCCCGTCGCCGCTTTCACGCGCTCGCGGATCGCCGCGCGGATTAGGTCGCGGATCGGGCCGGGGATCGCGTCGAACTCGGCGCGGCTTAAGCGGCCGTTTTCGTCGGTGTCGAAGATCTTGAGTTGCGCTTCGTTTTGCTTAGGAATCGGAAAGCCGCGGTTGAGCAGCTCTTCCACGATTTCGTCGCGGGTAATCCCTTCCACGAGGGCCGCATCTTTTGCATCCAGCAGGTCTTTGGCTTCCACGCCGCCGGCCAAGGCGCCGCCCCAACGTGCGCCCTTCATATTGACGATCTTCACCAAGTCGGCCTTCGTGTCGGTGATGAGCAGCACGCTCAACAGGCACATTTCGTCGGTCGTCTCTTCACCCCACGTTACGATCTTCGGCGGCGAGTTCGGGTTATGCGGATTGTCTTCCGAATTGTCGTACTCCGCCTCGACGTGAATCACCGAACCTTGCGGCAGCTTGACCGGTTTGCTGTAGCCGTAGCCAAGCTGCCAGTTGAAGTCCCAATCGTTGATGCGAATGAGCGGAATGACGTCGCCCGATGGCGTCTTCGCCAAAGCTTCGAACTTGCGACCGAGCAGATGCATGTGCGGACCGAGACCGAGCAGGTAAACGTCGGCCGCCATCGGCTCGCTCTTCATCGTTACCTTGTGGTGTTTCTCGCCGGCAGGAATCGAGAGCCGAGTGTTCATCATCGCCAAGCCGCCGACGATCGTCGTGGCCGGCTCTTTGGTGAAGTAAATGCCGACCTTCGAACGATCGCGCTCCGGCTTGCCGTCAGGATGATAGTGAATCTGCAAAACGAGGTCGCTGCCGTGTCGCAGGTACTTACCGATACCCTTGGGGAGCTTACGCGGAATAGAGCCTGGCGCCCAACTGCCGAGCCCGCCGGTCGGAATGACGCCCGGTCCGCCGAAACTCTTGTAGCCTTGCCCCGGCTCGGCGGCGTCTTTCGTGCGGGCCGCGCCGTTGGCATCGAGAAACATGATCGCGTGATGCACCACGCGCCGATTGCCGGGACGAAACTCGGCGGCAGCCACGGTGCGGTGTTCGGTCGTAGGAATCGGCAGGACGAAGCATTGATAGATATCCGGTCCGTCGGCAGGCACGTCGAACTCTTCCGGCATCTCCAGCACAAGGTCCGGCTCGCCCAGTTGCCAACCATCGACAAACTTCGGCGGCGCGGGCAAGTCGGCCGGATTCCCCTCGGGAGCACCGGCATCGGCCCAACGTTTGAGAGTCGCCAAGTCGGCATCGCTCAAGCGACGCACATCGTGGAACGAACCGAAATTCGGCTCGGCCTTCCACGGCGGCATCCGGCGCGAAGCGGTAATCTCGACGATGAACTCGGCGCGCTTGGCGGCGTCTTCATAGCTGAGCAACGAGAAAGGCCCGACCTCGCCCGCACGATGGCAACTTGCGCAATTCTTCCAGAGTATCGGAGCAACGTGCTTGGAATACGTCGGCACTTCGTCGGCGGCCGAAGTTTGCGCAGGAGCGGCGGCGCAGACGGCCAGCGCGACGAACAAGCCCGACAATGTCATAAACGATTCTCGATCTGCGAAAGAACGGTATGCGAAAGGCGATGAGCCGACGCGAGATGGTACCCGCGACGATTCTACCGAGTTTCGGAATCGCGTCCGATGCGGTTTTTTTCGAAGCGCGCCGGAATGCCACATCCGGCGCGCTGCTAGCTACGTAGCTTGGCCGTGGTTTCCGCAAGTTTGCGGCCGATCGCATTCACTGCGTCTTGCTTTTTCGCATCCTTCAGCGAGCCGTCGGCGGCGAACGCTTCGTGAGCTATCGGAATCGCAATCTGATCGGGCAGCACGAGAATCTGAATATTGCCGAGAATCGAACGAAGATGCACGAGCCCGCGCAATCCGCCGAGCGCTCCGGGAGACGCGGCGAGAATCGCAGCCGTCTTGCCGGCCAAGGCCTTGAGTCCCGGCTCGCCCGGTTCCGTGGTGCGCGAGACCCAATCGATCGCGTTCTTGAGCACCGCCGTGATCGAGCTGTTGTATTCCGGGGAGGCGATCAGCAGTGCGTCGTGATCGATAAACAGTTGCTTAAGCTTCCGGCCCGCCTCGGGCATACCAGACGTCGCCTCTAAGTCTTGATCGAAAAGCGGCAGAGGGTAATCGGCCAGATCGATCAACGTCACTTCCGCTCCGGCGGCCTTCGCGCCGGCGGCGGCGATGCGCAGCAGTTGCTTGTTGAACGAATCTTTTCGTAGGCTTCCGGCGAACGCGAGGATTCTTACGGGATACGATCCGGCGGCGGCGTTCATGGTCGAGGACCTTGTTCACGGCAAAGTGCGAATCGATGGTAACCGCGCAAGTTTAACGGCCCGACCAGGCGAGGTCGAATTCCACGATATGGCTATTCCGCATGATTTTGTCAACGAAATCTCATGGCCCCCTAACATCACTAGGGGTGCGGGGTTGCTAGATTCGCAGTTGTGAAAGTTCAAACCCCACCCCTCGCCTCGGCTGCGCGTCTTGCCGACAAGGCTTCACAACCGGCTTCGGCAACGCACGGTTCGGTACGGCGGAGTTTTGCCCGGTACTTCGAGACATGGCGTTGGGCCATACTCGTCGCCGCCGTGGCGTGGATCTACGCTCCGACCGTCGACGGCGAGTTGATCTGGGACGACAAAGGGATCTACATCACCGACAACGAGTTGATGAATCAGCCTGACGGCATCTATCGGGCTTGGTTCACAAACGATCCCCCCGACTACTACCCGCTGACTTATACGACTTTTTGGCTGGAGTATCAGGCGGTAGGCGAGCGGCCGCGGCTTTATCATCTGACCAATATCGCGCTGCATCTGCTGACGACCGGCGTGCTCTATCTCCTGCTCCGGCGTTTGCATGCGCCGTGGCCTTGGCTTGTTTGCCTGCTGTTCGCGGTCCATCCGATTCAACTCGAATCGGTCGCGTGGATCTCGCAGCGTAAGACGCTGTTGGGAACGCTGTTCGGTTTTGCCGCCGCCTGGGAGTATCTTGCCGCGGTCGAGCGCGAACGCGAAGGCCGTGCTTCCTATGCACGCGCCATAGTGTGGTTTGCACTTTCCTTGGCCGGCAAGCCCGTGCTGATCATGCTGCCGGTGTTGCTGGCCGGATATGAGTGGTTCGCGGCGAAGGCGACCTCCCGCGCGATCGCCCTGCGCACCGCGCCGTTTTTCCTGTTGTCGTTGGCGTTCGGAATCGTCGGCGTCGCTTATCAGCAGAAGCTTATCGCCGGGCTCGACGTACGAGGACAAGACTTGGCTTCACGCTTGGCATCTCTCGACTGGGCGGCGTGGTTCTATGTCCGACAGACCTTTGCGCTCTCCGAAATGAATTTCGTGTATCCCCGTTGGCAAATCGACGGCACGACCGTGGAAGCATGGTTGCCAAACATCGCGACGGCGGCCGTGTTGGGACTCGCGTGGCGATTCCGCACCCGCTGGGGCCTGGCCCCGTTCGCAGCCTGGACGACCTATCTGGTTTCCATGGTGCCGTCGTTGGGCTTGGCCGACGTCTTCTACTGGCGCTATTCCTACGTCGGCGATCACTACGTTTATCAGTCGCTTCCGGCGATCCTGGTGCTACTGGTGTGGTTGCTTTCGCGTGTGGAATCGATCTCCCCCATTGCACTACGCACGGCTTACGCGGCGGCGGCCTGCTTCGCTTGCGCAGCCTGCTTTTTTGCGCACCAGCGCGCGTACATTTACCAGGTGGAAGAGCGCGTTTGGATGGATGCGCTCCGTCAGAACCCGCGAGCCTTTCTCGCGTTGAGCAACCTGGGCGGCACGCGTCGGATGCAAGGGCGGCAGGTGGAGGCCCGCCGGTTGCTCGAAGAAGCGGTGGCGATCGAGCCGACGTTTTACGAAGCTTGGACTTGCCTGGGCGACGTCGCATTTGAAACGAACGATTGGGAAACCGCGTGCCAAAGCTACCGCAACGCGGAACAATACGCTCCGGTGATTTCCGATCAACGACTGCATGCGCTCATCGGCCGAGGGCAGGCGGCGTTTCAACTCGGGCGCTTGGACGAAGCCGAGCGATTGCTGCGATCCGGCGACGCCGAACTGGCGGAACTGATCGCCAGTCACAACGGCGAACTGGTGCGCTCGCTTCGTTGCCGCACGCTCGCCTATTTGGCCGCAATACACGCTCGACGAAAGGAAGGTCCGCAACAGGCGGCGCTGCGAACGCAGGCGGCGGAACTGGCGGGCATGTCGGCGGACGCCTCCGCAGAACTGGCGGCGGCCTACGACGAAGTCGGCGAACATGCGGACGCCGAGCCGTTTTGGAAGCAGGCCTTGGCCGGCGCGAACGTCAAACCGGAATGGATCGCCGATGCCGGCCTATCGGCGATGATGGGGGGCGACGCGCGACGTGCCGCCGACCTACTGCAACAGGCGGTCGCCCGGAACCCGAACAACGCCACGACGCAATCCAACTGCGGCATTGCGCTCATGACCGTCGGCTCGCATGCGACGGCGCTCGATCACTTTCGCGAAGCGGTGCGGCTCGCGCCGGGCGACGCTCGGAAACATGCCAACTTGGCTCTGGCCTACTCAATTCTTAAGCGGCGCGACGAGGCGACCGCAGCGTATCGAGAATTGCTGCGTTTGGAACCCAACAACGTCGCGGCAACGCGTGACTTAGCGTGGCTGCTCGCCACCACGTCGGGCGCAGGAACGCCGGCGGCGGCCGAGGCGCTAAATCTTGCACAAATCGCCGTGCGCGCAACCCAGGAAGCCGACCCGTCGGCGCTCGACGCGTTAGGTGCGGCCCTCGCGCTCAACGGGCGATTCGGGGAAGCCGCCGCCGCGGCCGATCGGGCGAGCGAGTTCGCGGCGTCGTCGGGAGCGCCCGCTGAAATGCTCGCAGCAATTCAGGCCCGCGCGGCGCTCTATCGACAAGGCGCCGTATATCGCGAACCGTAACCGGTGCGGCTTCGCGCTAGGCTTGCCGGACGCACCAAGACTGATGGATCTCGCCGAAAATATCGTCGAGCGATTTGGTGATGTCCCACTC
>CAZWDN010000292.1:0-6544 GCA_964633125.1 uncultured Pirellula sp.
AACCCCAGCCCGGCATTCAACAACACGATCGCCAGAATCGCCAACGTGTCGGCCACGTCGCCCAAGTAGCCTGCAATCACCGCCGCGACCAATAAGATGACGACGACGAACTGCCGAAACTGGTCGAGAAACCGCTGCCAACGAGAACGCTTCTCTCCTTCCGGCAGACGATTGAAGCCGTATCGTTCGCGCCGCGCGGCCGCTTCCGATTCAGGCAATCCCCGAGCCGCGTCGGCTTGGAGGCGGTCCAGCACCTCGGCCGCCGACGCGGCGTGAGGGGCGTAATCAGGCGGAAGTGGATCGATCATCGTGTCGAGCTTAACGAATTCTCGCGCGCATCGCGGTGGGGGGGCCGAGTCGTCTAAAATAATCTTTTAGACTTCGGCTTACGACGGTCGCCGACCTCGGCGAGGAAGAATTTTCCCGGCGGCACGCGCTTCGCGATTTCCTCGTCGACCCGACCTGAGCGGGAAGACGACTCCCACCTTAGTAAGCGACGGTGGTTCGCCCCGGACGCCGACCGGAGAATCATTACAGCGGCACGAATTCGTGCACGATGGTCACTTCGCGCACTTCCTTGCTGTCTTGTTCCATGACGCGCAGGGTAATTTTGATGCCGCGTAGCGGCGAGCGATACGGCGGCGGGGCTTCTTGTTCGCCGGTCGGCGTGCCGCTTTGGCCGTAGATGTTCGGCTCGTCGACGAGGCCGTTGTTGTTGTCGTCGACGCCGTTGGTGAACTCGTCGATCAGCCCGTTGCCGTTGTTGTCGATGCCGTCGAATTCGTAATGGGTAGACCAAGTGTCCCAGATCGCCGGACGAGCGAAGCCGTGCGTGGGATTGCCGGAAAGCGGACCATCGCCGGGATAGGCGAATTGCGAACGCGGCACGGTGCAGCGGCCGTTAAAGGGCGAACCCCGCTCCATCCGTTGCAAGGCGGATTGGGTCGTCGCGCTCGCCGGGTCTTGATACGCGCGGTACCGCGACACGTTGCTCGGCACGGCCGCTTCCGTTCCCATGTAGTTCAAGTCGGCGAAGGCGCCGAAGCCGACCGGGTGCCGCGCGGCGTTGGTCGGCGCGGAGTTGAACAGGTCGACGGCGCGGACATAGCCGGCGTCGCCCGGCAGCAGGACTCCGGCGTTGTTGGGATTGTTCGAAGTCGACGGCGCGCTAAATACCGGAGCGCCGGGATCCCAGGCCTTGACGTCGAAGCCGACGACTCCGGTAAGGATGATGTCGGAATCGATCCGCGGGCCTCGTTGATCGTAGCGCGTGCCGCCGACGTAGCCGGGGGGCGGCGTCGGAGTGAACGTAAACTTCGGCACGTAATTGCCGGTGCCGGAAGCTTTCTCCGGCTGCGGCAACGGAAACGTGCCGTGCGATTGCTCGGCCAAGGTCGGCAACGAGAGCATCGACGTCGGCACGTTGTAGGCATACGCGTAGGTGCTCGGCAGATCGGTCCCCAACAGCGCGGGATTGAAGGACGAGTGGTAGTTGGAGCTTTGCGCCAGATAAATGAATTGCGGCGCGATATACATCATTTGATACGGCCATAAGTACGGCTGATGCAACGAGCGGCATTCGCGTTTCGTCAGATCCCCGAGCGTGTTGCGAAACGTACTGGGATCGAGAGCCTTCTTGCCGGTTACCAGGTTGGTCGGAAAAGCTTGGTTGTCGAAGTTCCCCCCCTCGGGCCGAAGCGAATGATCCACGTTGGCGTAGGTCAGAGCGCCCCAATATCCGCCGTTGGGCAACACCAGAAACTGCCTGCGATGAAGCGTGTAGTACTCCGGACGGGCATCGCCGCGGATGCTGTTGGCTTCGCCCGGCGTACGGCGACGGAGAAACCAGGCGACTTCGGCATGCCGTGACTTGAGGCCGCGCGGCACGCCGGTTTTTACGCCGCCGCGGCCGATGAACTTTTCAGCGTCGCTGCGCGTGGTGAACATGAGAATGTCGTCGACGTCGCCGATCATGGAATTTACGGCGTTGTTGTTGTTACTGCCGCGACTCGTGTACCAATTGCCGCCGAGGTTCTCGCCCCGATCGCCGCCGACGCTGTTCGCCGAGAACTGCGAGTTGGCGACGCGCGGGCCTTCGACGTATTCGAAATAGCCCAGGTGCATCGTCGGATCCAGCGGCGGCACCGTCGGCGCGGTCGCCCCGCGCAGATCGTGAATCAAGCGATTCTTGGCGTGCCGCAATTGGTCGCCGAGTTCCATCCCGGCGCGGCTGGAATGGATGCCGGCCGAAACGCGGGCGAACATCTCCATCACCAGGCCCAGCAAAATAAGCGTGATCGAAAGTGCAATCAGCACTTCCAGGAGCGTGAAACCCGACCGATTTCGGGGCGAGCCGGTCGGGACGCGAGGTCGAATCGCCGCCGCGGCGATCGGTACACGGCAAAATACGTTCATCCCGGCGCCTCGACGAAAGGGAGAGGGAAGCGTGCGCCGGGAGAGGCCCCGGCCAAGAAGCGAGCGCAGCTTGCAGTGCAGTCCGCATTCCGCGGCGCGGCGGAATCTTCGAAGACGCCGGCCAGAAATCGCACGATGACCGACCGATTGTTTGCGTAAACGTGGAAAAGAGCGGGGTTCCGCTCGCTTTCCTCCGCGCGCGGAGCAACGCGCACTCACACGAAAAAGATGCGAACGAAACAGCGTCGTGGGTCATGCCGGAGCCATGACTGCGGCAAGCTGTCGGCACGGAGGCTCGAGCCTGTGTCGGAATGGCGGACAGGGCGACCGCGACGCGCTTCCAGCGGCGGCGTTTCGGCGAGACGAAACGCCGCCGAAAGGGGTCGTCGGGCGAAGCCGGTGAAAAACTTGCGGCCGTTTCACGCACCGCTCACAATGACTCCGCTCATTTCGCTCGCTTTTCCGTCGCCGCGACGTTTCGTCGTGATGCTTGCTCCCGGAGAACTCACGCACTTGGATTCCGCACCTTCGACAACGCCCTCGATTCCGCCGACCCCGCTTGCCTGGCGCTTGGCGCTCTTGGCCGGCGTGTTCGTCATCGGCGGCATCGTCAGCGCAGCGCACGAGTCGCTCGGGCGGCACGTGCGCGCGACGGCCGGCATCGCCTGCTTCATCGGCATCGTCGCCGCCTGCTCCGCCAATCTGCGGGCCGTCCGCTGGCGCACGGTCGCCTGGGGGCTCGGGCTACAGCTCGGCTTGGCCTTGTTCATCATCAAGACCTCGGTCGGCAGCGAAATCTTCGACAAGCTCGGCGGCGCGGTGGGGAAATTCCTATCGTTCACCGGCAAAGGTTCCGAGTTTGTCTTCGGTCCGTTGGCGAACTTCGGCGAAGTGAACCATGCCTTCGGCCCCAAGGCCGGCTTCATCTTCGCGTTTCAGGCGCTGCCGACGATCATCTTCGTGTCGTCGTTCTTCACGCTGCTCTACTACTTCGGCGTGTTGCAGTTCGTCGTCCGCATCATGGCCCGCTTGATGATGTACATGATGGGCACGAGCGGCGCGGAATCTCTCTCGGCGGTCGCCAACGTCTTCATGGGGCAAACCGAGGCGCCGCTCATCGTGAAGCCGTACGTGCCGAAGATGACCCGTTCCGAACTCCTCGCAATGATGGTCGGCGGCATGGCTACGATCTCCGGCGGCGTCATGGCCGTGTATATCGCCATGGGGGCCGATCCCGTCGCCATTCTCGCCACGAGCGTCATGGCGGCGCCGTGCGGTCTCTATCTTTCGAAGATCATGCTGCCCGAGACGCAAGTGCCCGAGACGCACGGTCGGGCCAAAGTCGTTTCCGAGAAAATGCATTCCAACGCCGTCGACGCAATCGCCGGCGGCGCGAGCGACGGCCTACATCTCGCGCTGAACGTGGCGGCGATGATCATCGCGTTCCTCGCCTTCATCGCGCTGGTCGACTACTTGCTCGGCGTTCCGTACATGCTCGGCTGGGTCGACGCAAAGTTGTCGCTGACGTCGATCTTTTCGACGATTTTCTATCCCGTCGCGCTGCTGATGGGCTGCGAACTGAGCGACGCTCCGATGCTCGCCGACTTGCTAGGCATCAAGCTCGTGACGAACGAAGCGATCGCCTACACGAAGCTCACCTCCGTCGGTCCGGAGGGCTACAAAGGAGTGATTTCCAACGAAGGTCGCGTCTTGGCGACCTACGCCCTCACCGGCTTCGCCAACATCGCGTCGATCGGCATCCAACTCGGCGGCATCGGCGCTTTGGCCCCCACGCGCCGGGCCGACCTTGCGGCGCTCGGCGGCCGCGCGCTGCTCTGCGGCTTCGTCGCCACGCTCATCAACGCATCGCTGGCGGGAATGCTGCTGAACTAGGCGTTGGAAGCTACCTTCAACCCGCCTTCTTCAAGCGGCGCGTCGTTTTGCGGCGCACTTCCGGTTCGCTGCGCACGACTTCCGTTTCCGTCACAATGCGCGCGGCGGGAAATTCCAACACCGGTGCACGGTCGCCAAGGTCGGGCCGTAGCGGCAGGCCGGCGTCGTCGCGCAGCCGAACCTCCGGCAAGGCCCGCACCGGCAACGAAACGGTCAGCCCCCAACGTCCCTGCGCGTCGGCGCGCACCAGCCAATGCGGCACGGCGCACACGGCTTGGCGCGTCGCTTCGAGGCCGACTTGCGAACGATGCACGGCCGCGACGGGATAAGTCCACAAGGCCGCGGCCCGCGAAGCGTTCAACCCGACCCGCACGCCCAGTCCTTCATCGACCAATTCGCAAGCCTGAAGGTTCGGAAACTCCAGCGGCGCGGCCAAGCCGCCGAGTCGGCGACCTTCCGGCTGCTGCAAGTATCCGCGTCCGGCTCCGGCGAAACCCGCGAAGTTAAACTCGACGGCAAACTGCCAAGCGCGGTCGGTCGGCAAGTTTTCCAGCAAGTATTCGCAAACGATCTCCTGCGAACCGGCGGCGAGCGTAAACGTCTTGGTCAGCTTGATCGGCGTGCCGGCGACGTTGCCTTCGCGCACCATGCGCAGCCGCGCCGCGGTCGGCGTCGCTTGCACCTGAAATTGAAAGCGCCCGTCGGCGAAGTCGCCGAGGTCCGCGGCCCGACCGGTCGCGACGTCGTCGAGCGACGGCGGGGCATCATAAAAGTGTTCGACAAACGAACGGCGTCGGCCCGCATCG
The DNA here is from genome assembly GCA_964633125.1 of uncultured Pirellula sp. GTDB lineage: Bacteria > Planctomycetota > Planctomycetia > Pirellulales > PNKZ01 > PNKZ01. Next base: position 5,115 of record CAZWDN010000292.1, read on the forward strand.
GCCGTGCAGCCGTGCAGCACGGCCCGCGCGGCATCGTCGGCCGTGTGCAGCTCATGGGCATGGAAACCTTCGCTCCGTCGCGCGAGCACCGCCAAGACGTTGCGGGCCGCATGGCGCAGGTCGAGCTCATAGAGCGAACCGCCGGCGTGCGGCGCGAAGAAGCCGACGAGTTGATCGCCGGCCAAACAAACTTCCGGCTTCGCGTCGAGGTTATGATCGCGCACGCTCACTTCGGCCCAAGCGTCGGGCCGGTCGGCCGTCTGATCGAGAATATCGTCGGCGCGGATCAAGTGGCGATAGATCGCTTGCCGCAGGTGGCTGTAGTAGACGCCGCCGAACGTGCCGTGCCAGTAGGCGCAATTGCATTGAGCCTGATAAAGCTCGCGCCGCGCCGCGGCCACGACCTCATCCGGGTAGCCGGCCTCGGCGGCCCGCTCGACGCGATCGCTCACCATCAGCATCCGCGCGTGCATCTCGCCGGCTTCGGGATACTTCACCAGGAAATTGCGCCACGTGCCGAGTTCGCTGCGCGCCGCGTAGTCGCGCGCATCTTGTTCGACCGCGCGACCGGCCGGAGCGACCGCGACGGCGCCGTTGTCCGCGAGGCTCGACCAACCGCACATCTCGCGATAGCTGCCGTCGGGCAGATAAATCTTGCCGAGCGGTTCCACCTGAGCGCACGTCTCCTCCAGCGTGGTCGTTTGAATCCACGGCTCGTTTTCCAACAGCGTGAAGAAGCGATCGAGCCAGCCGTGCGTATGGCAATGCTCGCGCATGCCGGGCCAGGAACCGAACTTCTCGCCGTCGTCGGCGAAGACGAGCGTCGCGCCGGGCTGCGCTTCGGCGACCGAACGCAAATACGCAATCGCTTCTTCCGGCGGGGCGAACGGAATGAGATACCGCAACCGTTCGTTGCCGGGAAACAGCGCCAGCAGTTTGCCCTCATCTTCCGTGAGGTAGTAGCCGCGGAGTTGCTCGGGCTTCAGCCCGACGTTGCGGAAGTGGAAGTCGTCGACCACGGTATGCTGAATGCCCGCCGCGGCCAGATCGCCGGCGAGTTGTTGTTCCCACACGCGCTCGGCGAGCCACATGCCGCGCGGAGCCGCGCCGAAGCGCTGCGCCAGCTTCTCGCTAAAGAGGCGAATCTGCGCGAGTCGATCGCGGCGCGGCAACATCGGCAAGATCGGCTCGTAATACGCGCCGCCGAGAATCTGCACGCGGCCCCGGCGATGCAAGGCGGCGACCTGTTCCAAGTATTCGGGATGCCGCTCCTCGAGCCAGTCGTAGAGCGACCCGCTGATGTGGAGCGTCAATCGCAACGACTTCCGCCGCGCGAGCGCTTCCAACAGCGGCAGGTAACTATCGCGATACGCTTCCTCGACGACGCCGTCGAAATTGCCGATCGGCTGATGGTTGTGTACGACGAGGGC
>CAZWDN010000293.1:0-6498 GCA_964633125.1 uncultured Pirellula sp.
GTCGTCGCGCCGGCGCCGTCGGTCGCGCCGTTGGCGTTTCAGATGGATTTGGTCGGGGCGCTCGACATGGCGATGCTGCCGTTCATCGTGATCTTCTTGTTCATGGTGCTGTTCGACACGGTGGGCACATTGATCGGCGTCGGCCGGCAGGCCGGCTTTCTGCGCGACGACAAACTACCACGGGCCCGGCAGGCGATGCTCTCCGACGCCGTCGGCACGGTAGCCGGCGCATGCTTGGGGACCAGCACGGTGACGAGCTTCATCGAGAGCGCCGCCGGCGTCGAACAAGGGGGCCGCACGGGCCTGACGAGCCTCACGACCGCGGCATTGTTTCTCTGCGCGCCGTTTTTCAGCCCGGTGATCGCGATGGTCGGCAGCTATCCGCCGATCGTCGCGCCGGCCTTGGTGCTCGTCGGCGCGATGATGATGCACAGCGTCACGCAGATCGCCTGGGACGATCCGTCGGAAGCGATTCCCGCGTTCCTCACGTTGATCGGCATTCCGCTTTCCTACTCGATCGCCGACGGCCTGGCGCTGGGGCTCATCAGCTACCCGATCATCAAGCTCGCCAGCGGCCGGCGGCGCGACGTGAACCTGTTGATGATCGTGCTCGCCGTACTATTGGTCGCCTACTTCGTGCTGCTGCGCTCGCGCGTCGGGTAGAGCGACTCTCACCAAAGCATCGGCCGGGGCATCACTTCTTTCTGCCCCAGGCACCCGAGGCTACCGTTACCAGCCGAAGATCGCGCCGGGGCCGAAGCCGTAGGCCGTGGGGTTGGCGAAGCTCGCGGCCGGGATGCCGGAGTTGTAGTAGCCGTAGCCGCCGTAACCGTAGCTCGGGTAGGCGATCACCGGATAGTAGCCGTAACCGTACGGATACGTCGAACGGCCGTAGCCGCCGTTGTGGTGATGATGATGATGACGCGACCGCGAGCCGCCGGAGACGTTGCCGTTATTGGCGGGGCCGCCGTTCACGGTACCGCCGTTGCCGTTGCCGACATCGACTCGGAAGCCGCTGACGCTCGGCCGCGGGGCCGACTTGGCCAAGTCCCAATTATTGTTCGCGGCTTCGGCCGGCAGCGACATCGCGACGAGGGCGAACAACGTAACCAAGGTGACGGCGAAACGTTTCATGGCGGGGGCTCCTCAGCGGGGACAAATTCCTTTCGGTCTCTGCCTACTCAGATGCAGCCGGCATGCCAAAGGTGACGCCGTGACGCGGGGAGCCCGCTTTTCCCGAGAAAATCGCGTCGCTTGAAGGCGCGAAAGCTTCGCCGAGCGCAATCGATTTGACGACGCACTGTCGCACGGAGAGACGCACATCGGCCGGCGCGGACGATCGCCCGACGTTCTACGGAGCGTCGGCCGTTAAAGCGCGGATCGCGGCGGCCGGGGCGACGATTTTGGCGAGTTCGTGCTCGGTGCCCGGCCGGCGAGCCGAGACGATCCCCGCGATTTCGCCGCGCGCGTTGAACACCGGTCCGCCGCTGGCGCCGTCGGTGAAGTCGGCGGTCACGGACATCTGCACCGTTTGCTTGCCGAGCGTGACCGAAGATTGATATCGGCGCAAGAGCCCCTGCGTCACGCTATAGAACTCCGCGGCGGGATGCGAGACGATCGTCAACGGCGTCCCTTCGGCGTCGCCGGCGGAGAGCGTCGCCGCGGCGAGGTCGGCCGCATCCACGCGCACGAGCGCGACGTCGTTGACGCGATCCGCGGCGAGGACTTCTTGGATGGCGTAGGCCCGGCCGTCGGAGGTCATCACCCCGCGCGCGACGGCCGTCGGCTTATCGACGACATGGTAGGCCGTGGCGATGATGCCCGTCGGGTCGACGACCACGCCGGCCGCATGGACCACTTCGCCGTCGGGCATCAGGTGGCCGACGACGACGACCGTCGGTCGTAGCTTGCGATAGATCGCCGCGGCGTCTTGCGCCGCGGACGACGCCGCCGGCTTGGCCGGTTTCCAAGCACAGCGCGTCCGGGCGATTTGCTCTTGCCATCGCTCGCGCGAGAGCGCTTGCCCCGCCGCGCGCTGCCGCGACAATTGTCGCCAGATTTCCATTTGGAGTTCGTAGTCGTTCACGACGTTGCCGCCGAGCGACGGGTCGGAGCCGGTGCGATACGCCTCGTAGCGCGCGCCCAGCGGGATCGTCCGTTGGCGAATCCGATCGTATTCCGGCGGAACCGCGAATCGCAAGCCGGGCAACAACTCCGAACGGAGCATGATGCGCAAGACGCCCGAATGCCCGACGGTCACGACGTCGCTGCCGCGGTCCCAGAGGATTCGCACCGGATAGTCGACGAGGCAATCGCCGCGGGAGTTTTCAAAAGTGAGGTGCGCGGGATATTCGTTGAGGTGATCGCGATCGGCGACCTCTTGGAGGAACGCGTCGAGCTCTTCGCGACGAATTCCGGTCGCGTCGTAGAAGCCGAGTTCGACGACGGGTCCCGGGCGGGCCGCGGCGATGGGAGTTTCAACCGGCTTGAGCCGCGCCAGCAGCGGCGCCAATTGTCGACCGACGATATGGCTCGCCGTGACGGCGGAGAGCCCGATGACGAGCGCCACCATCGTCAGCATGACCGCCGTGCGCGCCAACCGTTGCCCAAGACCGGAGATCGTCATATGCACCCGTCGTGTGAAAAGAGACCGTCGCCGCAGCGCTTCCGCCGCCGACTAGCAGGCCGTGCAGACCGGGGCGGCTAGGTCCTGGTGCAACAGGTCCAAGGCTTCGAGCTGATGTTCGACGCGCGACGTGAAGTCTTTGCGCGAGAGGTGCCGCTTCAGCAGGTTCAGCGCCGTCGGGCAGACGCTCGTTCCGGCGTCGCGCTCGAGCATTTCGAGCACCTTGTCGGCGGGCAAGCCGGCGCGATAGGGCCGCGCGGCGGTGAGCGCTTCGAACACGTCGGCGACCATCACGATGCGCGATTCCAGCGGCAACGTCGCCGACGGCACGCCGCGGTAATAGCCGCGCCCGTCGAGCCGTTCGTGATGTGCGCCGGCGACTTCCGCCATGTCGGCGAAGGCCGGCACCCGCGCGAGAATGCGTTCCGAGAAATCCGGATGTTTCTTCATCGCCGTGAATTCGTCGTCGGTCAGCTTGCCCGGCTTGTCGAGCACGAGGTTCGAAACGCCGAGCTTGCCGATATCGTGCAACAGCGCCGTGCGACGCAGCCGGCGGCAGCGGTCGGCGTCGAACCCGACGGCCCGCCCCATGCCCAGGGCCAGCTCGGCCACGCCGCGCGAATGTTTGTGCGTCCAAGGGCTCTTGGCGTCGACCACCTGCGCGAAGGCTTCGGCCACGCGATCCAAGAGCGCTTCGTCGGCGTAGCGCGGCACGTCATGCGGTTCGTAGCAGGCCACGGCCACGTCGGCGTCGCGCCGAGCGAGTTCGCTGCGGAATTCGTCTTCGGCCGCCAGGCCGTGCAGCAGGCTCACGAGCGTCGGGTCGAACCACGTGCCGCTGCGGGCCAGCGTCATCTCCAGCGCCGCCGTGAGGCCGAGCTTCGTGTAGAACACTTCAAACGTTTGGGCCAAGCCGGCGATGCGGCCGGCGAGCGAGATTTCTTCGCCGCGCAGACCGCGCGGTTGTCCTTGGCCGTTCCAATGTTCGTCGAGGTCGAGGATCGCTTGCGCGGTCATTTCCGGAAAGCCGAGCTTGCGCGCCGTTTCCGCGCCGCGCTCGCAGCGCGTTCGCACGAGTTTCTTCGCGCCGCCGGGGCCGTGGAGCAGCATGGCCGCCATCTTCAGGAAGCGTTCCGTCCGCGAACCTTCGGGCGACACGTTTTGTCGCATGAAGCGCAGCCCTTCGGCCGCCTTCGACCAATCGATCTCCTTCAGGTCGTGCTTGATCTTGCGATCGTCGGCGCCGAACAAGTACGCCATCTTCGCGGCGTTGCTGGAACAACCGGCGTCTTTCAGCAGCAGCGCGTAAAACAGCGCCGAGCGATCGGCGGACGAGAAATGCAATTTTTCGGCGAGATGCATGCCGACCAGACACGAACGCGCGGCATGTCCGCACGGCTGGCCTTCGGTGATGTCGAGCGCGTACGAAAGGGCGCTGAGCACTTCGCCGAGACGCAGCGTGTCGCCCCGTTTGGCGGCGCCCGCATCGCCCCGTTCGACGACCGCACAATGTTCCGACCGTTCCATAAGCTGGCTCGTCACGAATGCCCCCTGCTGCTCACACTTCGCCCGGGCGCAGTACCGCGCCGCGTAAAGTTGTCCGGCTGAAGCTTAGGTCAGAAATCGATCGCGCCGGACGCGCGCTTATGCGGAAAGGTCCGGTTCTGCGGGCTTTCGCGGCAATTCCCCCACGCGGCGGTAGACAATCGGCCGCGCAACCGATTCAATAAGTCGCCGGAACGTCCTGTTTTACGCACGGAAACCCCTGATTCACGTCGAGCACTTATGTCGGTACGCATTGCCTTTCACGGAGCCGCCGGCCGCATGGGCCAACGGCTGATCGCCCTCGCTTCGGCCGATCCGGCCTTTCAGATCGTCGCGGCCTTGGAGAATCCGACGCATCCCAAGCTCGGGCAGGATGCGGGCGCGACGGCCGGCGTCGGCCTGATCGGCGTGCCGATTACTTCGCTGCTCAACGTGCCGTGCGACGTGGTCATCGATTTCTCCGTGCCGGCCGCCGTGCCGGGAATCGTGGAGCGGTGTGCCGCCCAAAAAGTCCCGCTCGTCGTCGCCACGACCGGCTTGGAGCCGGAGCAAGTCGCCGCGCTACGCGAGGCGACGAAGAAAATTCCCGTGCTCTGGTCGCCCAGCATGAGCATGGCCGTGAACTTGGCGATGAAGCTTTGCGCGACGGCCGGCGGCGCGCTGAAGGATCATCCGAGCGGCGCCGACGTCGAGATCATCGAGCGGCACCATCGCTTCAAGGAAGACTCGCCGAGCGGCACGGCGTTGAAGTTCGGCCAGATCATCGCCACCGAAATGGGACAAACCGGCGTCGCCCACGGCCGCGAAGGCCGCCCCGGCGCCCGGCCGCACAACGAGATCGGCTATCACGCCGTGCGCACCGGCGACAACCCGGGCGAACACACGATTATCTTCGGCCTCTTGGGCGAAACGCTCGAAATCACCGTGAAAGCGACGAATCGCGATTGCTACGCCCAAGGAGCGCTGGCCGCCGCGAAGTTCCTCGTCGGCAAGCCGCCGAAACTATACGGCATGAGCGACGTGCTCGGACTCAGTAGCTAGTAGCTGGTTGCTACTTCCCCGCAATGGCCAAATGCGACGAAGGATATCTCTGCGAAGTTTGTGGGCTCGACGTCGCCGAGATCGTCGAGAGCGATCTCTACTTGCGCTACGTGATCGGCGAACTTGATCCCGAAGTGCTCCACACGACGCCGGAGCGACACATTCGCTGCAACCCGACGATCGCGCAGTTTATCGTCGACCCGGAGTTCGGCGCGCCGGTCGTCGTCGCAGGAGTGTTCGACAAACGCCTGCTCGACCCCGCGTACGTGCGCGAGCGCGAGACGCTCGTGACCCGCGGTTGGCGGCGTTTGCGCGAGGTGCTGAATACCGAAGCGGCCATCATCAATTACCCGCTGCCGGAAGTGCGTGAAGCAATCCGCCGCAAGGCAGGCTACTAGTTGTTTTTCACCACAGAGTCACAGGGACACGGAGAAGAAGAGAAGGATCGAACAAAGGACTGCCGACGCCCTGCCTTGTTTTTTTAGCTCCTCTCTGTGTCTCCATGCCTCTGTGGTTTAAGCCCGGCGTGATTTGCTAGAATGCGAGCATGACGACCGGCCCGGCGACTTCCGCACCGCTCACGCTTGCCACACCCGTGCAATTTTTGAAGGGGGTCGGTCCGCAACGCGCCGAACTCCTCGCGAAGCTCGAACTCTTCACGGCCGCCGACTGCCTCTTCTTCTTCCCGCGCGACTATCAAGACCTGACCGATCTCCAGTCGGTCGCGGAGCTTGAGCCCGACAAGCTGGTCCGGCTGCGCGGCACGGTGGTCGAAATCGAGCAGCGGGGCGGCTACAGCGGTCGCTCGATGCTCGGCGTCTTGATCCAATGCGGCGAAGGGGCCGCGGCCGATTACGTGCGGGCCCTGTGGTTCAACATGCCGCACATGCGGAAGCGTTTCGAGCACGGCCAACAGGTGCTGCTCACCGGCAAGGCGAAGAAGAAGGGAGGCCGCTGGGAGTTTTCGCACCCGCGCGTGCAATGGCTCGAACAGGAAGAGCCGGGCGACGCCCAGCGGAAGATTTTGCCGGTCTACTCGCTCACGGAAGGATTGCACCAAGCGGCGGTGCGCCGGGCCGTGCAAGCCTCGCTCGACGGCTGCGCGGCCCTGCTCGACGAAGTCTTTCCGCCCGAGTTTCTCGCCGCGCACAACCTGCTGCCGCTGCGCGAGGCACTTTTCCAAATCCACTTCCCGGCCGATCGCGCCCAACTCGAACAGGCCCGCCGGCGTTTCGTCTACCAAGAGCTGTTCATTCTGCAACTGGCCTTGGCCGTCCGACGTTTGC
>CAZWDN010000294.1:0-6483 GCA_964633125.1 uncultured Pirellula sp.
GGCGTTCCCTACAGATGTACGTCGGCAAGTCGGCCGTAGTAGATTTCGGTGTCGTAATCGAACCGCGCGACCTTTTCCGCCCCGGGACCGACGGTTGCATGCTCATCGAAAAGCTGCCGCAGCGCGGCGAGCATCGGTTCGTGCCGCGGATCGCCCGCCGCGGGAGCGTACGACGACGAAAGCAACCGCCCGCGCAGGCCGGCGAAATCGAAACTTTGTGAATTGGGCAAGACGACGCGCGTGCAGGAGCCCGGCGCGTAGAAGCGGGCTACGGCCGCGGCGTCGATGTTCTGATGGTTCACGGCGTCGTAGTCGGTAGCGTATTGCCGCAGCAGGGCTTCGTACCCGCGTAGCAGCGGCGTGGTGTCGACGTGCCGCGAGTTCCACAGCAGCACGACGTAACCGCCGGGGCGCAGGATGCGCGTGAACTCGGCGCGGGTGCGATCACGGTCGAACCAATGAAAGGCTTGCGCCGCCGCGACGACGTCGATCGACCCGGCGGCGAGCGTCGTCGCTTCCGCCGTGCCGCGCACGGAGTGAAACCTGGGGTTCGCCGCGAGCTGCGCTTCGGCCGCGGCCCGCATCGGGTCGTTCGGTTCGACGCCGTACACTTCCGCGCCGCTGCGCAACAGGAGTTCGGTGGAGATGCCGGTGCCGGAGCCGATGTCTGCGACGACGCTCCCCGAGGTGAGGCCGACGGCTTCGCGCAACAGGTCGAGCGTTTCCGGCGGATAGCCGGGGCGGTAGCGAACGTAGTCGGCCACGCGATCGGAGAAGCGTACGGTGGATTGCGGCGACGACATGGCAAGGCGCTCCAACACGGAGAAAGAATCGCATGTCGAGTGTAAGGACTTCGTTTTCCGTGTGCCACTGCCGGCGCACTAGTGCGGCACGAGTCCTTCGCGGATGGCGAACTTCGCCAAGTCGACCATGCGATGGATATTCAGCTTCTTCATGATCTTGGCTTTATGATTGTCGACGGTGCTCGGGCTGATCTTCAGCAGCTCGGAACAAGCGCGCGAAGTGCAACCTTGGGCCAAGCAGGCGAGCACCTCGGTTTCACGAACCGTGAGCAAATGGAGACCGGGAACGTCGGGCGCGGCGCGCAGTTTCCAACCCAGCGGCGTGGCGACGAGCCGTTCGCGCGAGGAACGGGAAAACTGCTGTTCGCCGCGGCCGGCCGCGCGGACGATTTCAAGCAGCTCGGCGAACGAATCGCGCTTGGCGGCGTACCCGTGCAGCCCTTGTCGCAGGACGCGACGAAGGTGGACGTCGCGCACCAGGTCGTCGAGCACGACGATGCGCACGTCCGGCACGGCCTGTTGCCAAGCGCCGACGCCGTCCCAAGAGTCGGACGGGCCGACACAAACGTCGACCAAAGCGACGTCGACGAACCGCCCCTCCAGCGCCGCGACGGCCTCGGCCGAAGTGCCGGCCTGGGCGACGATTTCCACGCCGGGCGACTTGCGAAACAGGCAGACGAGCCCGTCGCGAATGAGGGTTTCATCATCGACGACGGCCAAACGGAGTGGGGGAGAGAACGAGGCGGCTATTTCCATGGGTGGGCTCTTCGGCTAGGGTTGAAGAATCGACTGCCGAAACCTAGCCGCGGGGACTGACAGACGTGTGTCAGCCCTAATGGAAATGGGGGCCGGAATTCCTATCCCCCTGGTTTCTCCAGCCACGAAAGCACTTTCGTGAACAGGAGTTAGGCGGCCTGAAGGTTTCGGCTGCCGGAGGATTCCGCGCGGTTTCGTCCTAGAGCTAAGTGCCGAATGAGCGCCGAACCGCCGATTCTTTTGTTGGACGACGGACCTTTATTCGCCGTGTGGAAGCCGGCGGGTTTGGCGACGCAGGCGCCGGCCGAGTTTCCGAGCCTCGAAGCGCGGATGAAAGATTGGTTGCGGGCCCGTGAGGGGAAGGAAGGAAACGTCTACCTCGGCGTGCCGCAGCGGCTCGATCGGCCCGTCTCGGGAGTGATTCTCTTCACGCGGCACGTGCGGGCGGCGCGGAAGGTGTCGACGCAGTTCGAGCGCCGCGAAGTGCGGAAGACGTATTGGGCCTGTGTCGAAGGAACGGTCGCGCCGGCGGAAGGGACTTGGACCGACCGGTTGAAGAAGATCTACGGCAAGCCGCGCACGGAAGTCGTGGGGCCGGATGATCCCGACGGCCGCGAGGCGGTGCTGCACTATCGGACGCTCGGCGCCTGGCGCATGGCTGCGACGGCCGACGGCGCGCCCGATGACGCCGCAATCGTCAGTGAAGGGTCTTGGCTCGAGGTCGACCTAGAGACCGGCCGCACGCACCAGATACGGATTCAAGCCGCCTCGCGCGGGCACGCGATCGTCGGCGATACGTTCTACGGCGCGACGACGGCGTTCGGCCCCGCGGGACTCGAAGAACGAGAACGGCCGATCGCGCTGCATGCGCGGCGGATTCAGTTGCGCCACCCGATGACCGGCGCGCCGCTGGACCTCACGGCCCCGCTGCCGGAGACGTGGCGCGGGCTGGGGCTGCCGGTTGCGGAAGACGACTACTTGCATGAACGCGCGAACGGTTAATCGCGGCGCTTCCAATATCGAGGCCGACGTGAAGTATGCGCGACGGCCACGATGAGCCGTCTCTCGTCGGCAAGACGACGGTAGATCACTTGATACGGATAGGGTCGGACTCGCAGAAAACGGTGGCTCGCATCGCAGCGAGGATACGACTCGGGATTCTCCGCGATTGCTTGCAGCGCTATGGAGAACACAGCTTCAAATCCTTCGGCGGCGCGCTTGCTCTGCGCCGAGTACCACAACAGCGCCTCGACATATTCCGCTTCCGCAGCGGAGGAAATGACGATCTCAGGCATCCAAGCCGGCCTGCTTGCGAGCTCGTTCCCGAACGGCGGGCCAAGAGGATGCCGTCATCTCGCCGCGATCAAACGCCGCACTACGGCGCTGCGCCTCGGCGATCCACTCTTCACTCGGCAGCGATGCCTGATCCGCGGGAATCGTTTCCAAAATGGCATCAACGAGGCGCTGCCGTTCCGATGCGGACAACTCTTGCGCCGCGGACAAAGCGGTTTCAAACGTCGACATGTCGTCCCTCGAACTCCTTTCTCAACAGCTTACTTCTCCGCACCCTGCCCGATGCCGGTCGTGTAGGCCCGGTATTGGTCGGCGAACTTGGCCGGCGGGGCGGAGCGACGGGCGCCGCGGAGTTGGCGCGAGTCGTCGTCGCCGGTGCGAGCGCCTTGTTGCTCGGTCGTGCCGGAGCGCAGGCCCAGGCCTTTGAGCGTGTCGGTGAATTGTTTGCGGGCTTCGTCCCCTTGCGGGCCTTGCTGCGCGGCCGCCTTGCGCATCTCGTCCCAACGACGGACGAACTGCTCCAGCGCTTCCTTGGAACTAAAGCGCTTGAGCAACTCGGGATCGACCGTCCCCTTTTCCAGATCGTTCTTGAGACGATCGAGCGTCAGGTCGGTCACCTTCTTCGTGTACTCGAGGTTGGCTTCGTCGCCGCCGGGCTCCGGCGCTTGGCGCGGTTGCGGATCGGCGTCCCCTTCGGGCCGACCGCCGCCGCCGGAATTGGCGCCGCCGCGACGGTCGGCGTTTTGCACGTCGGTCGGGTTTTGCTGCTGCGACGGATCGCCTTCCGGCCGGCCGCCGGTTTGAGCGGAATCGCTCTTGCCGCCCGGCTGTTGGCCGCCCGATTGCGTGTTGGAGCCGTCGCCTTGATCGCCGGAGGGTCGGCCGCCGGTCGGTGATTGGCTGCGGACCTTGTCGCCGGCTTGGTTGCCGGTCGCGGCGTCGCCGGCTTCGTTCGCGGCGCCCGCCCCTTGATCGCCGGCCGTGTTGGAGCCGGCCGCACCGGTTCCCTTTTGGTTCGACTTCATGCCGCCGCCTTGCTCGCCCTTGCCGGACTGGTCGCCGCTGGTGTCGCCTTGCGAATCTGATTCGTTCTTACTGCCGCTCGGGGACTGTCCTTCGCTCTTCTCCGACGACTCTTGTTGGTTGCCCGCCGACGCCTTACCGGTCTTGTCGCGCGGCTTGGTCATTCCTTGTTGCTCGGGGGAACCTTCGTTGGGCGAGGAGCCTTTCGCGCCGCCGGGGTTATCATTGCCCGAGGGTTGCTGGGCATTGGCCGACGGCTTCGCGCCTCCTTCGGCGGTCGGCGCTTGCTCGCCCGGCTGCGGTTGCGGCTTCTTTCCTTGCTCCGGCGCGGCGCCGCCCGTGGAACCGGAATCGCCTTTCTCGGTTTGGTTGCCTTGCTTGTCGGGCGCGGGGTTGCCGCCCATCTTCTGCGACGGGTTTTGCGCATCGTCGCCCGGCTGCGGCGGCTTCTGCTCGGGACGATTACCGCCCGGAGCGGGCGCGGCGTTCGGGTCGCCGCTGCGATCGCCCGGGGCCGGCTTGTCGGTCGGTTGAGCCCCTTGCATGCTCTCCGGCTTGTCGCCGGCGGCGTGCTTTTCTTCGCCGGGCTTCGCACCTGCGCCGTCGGTCGGCTTGCGGCTCACTTCGCGCCCCTGGCCGTTGTTGTCGCCGGGACGTTGTTCGGCCCCGGAGCCTTGGGCGCCGTCTTGCTTTTGCATCGCTTCCGGCGTGCCGCCGGCGGCGCCGTTCTTCTGGTCGCTCGGCTTCTGTTGGTTCGAGCCTTGTCCGCCGCCACCGCTTTCGGAACCTTGATTGCCGTCGGTCTTGCCGCCCCCTTCTTGCCCGCCGGAGCCGCCGCGTTTGCCGCTGCCGGTTTCGCCGGGTTCTTGCTGCTCGCCCGGCTTCTTGCCTGCGCCGTTCTTTTGATCTTGCGGCTCTTGGTCTCGACCATGCTTGTCGGCCATGCCTTGCTCCGGCTTGGCGCCGCCGGAGTTGCCGTCGGCCTTTTCGCCGGGTTGCTGTTCGCCCGGCTGCTTCTCGCCGCCCGGTTTGCCGGCTTCGTTCTTCGGCTGCTGATTCATGCCTTCGCCGGACTTTTGGTCGCCCGGTTTTTGTTCACCCGGTTGCGGCTGCTGCTGTCCGCCGGGTTGGCGATCTTGCTGCTGCTTGTCGGCCGCCGAAGCATGCTGCTCAGGCTGCTTGCCGGCGTCGTTCTTGTTCTGCTTGTCGCCTGCTTGCTTGTCGAAATGCTTTTGCAGTTCCTCGAACGCGCGGCCGGGGTCGACCGTCGGGTCGATCGGCTTTTCTTCCTGCTGCTTGTTGCCGGCCGACGCTTGATCGCCGGCGGCGCCGTTGCGCTGGTCGGCTTTACCTTGTTCGCCGTTCTGACGATTTCCGTCTTGAGGTTCGCCGTTCTCGCGCCCGCCGTCTTGCGGCTGTCCCTTCGATGGGTCGCCGTTCTGCGGCATGCCCGGCTGCTGCTGCGGCGCGCTGGGATCCTGCGGCCGGCCGTTCTGGCCGGGTTGCTGTTGTTGGCCGGGTTGCTGCTCGCCCGGCTTCGGCTGCTGGTTCGGGTTTGGTTGACCGGCGTTGTTTTGCGGCTGGTCGTTCTTCGGCTGGTTACCGTTCGGCGGAGGCTGGTCGGGATTCGGCGCGCCGCGCTCCGGCGGACGCCCCGGCATTTGTTCGTTCGGGTTCTGCTGCTGAGGCGGTTGGTTCTGCGGGTTGCCCTGTTGCGGCGGTTGCTGCTGCTGATTCGGCTGCGCCGCGCCGCCCGCCACGACGATCGTATACCGGGCCGATTCGACGATGTTCGGCTCCGGCGCGCGGTTGTCTCGCGCACGGCCGCGGAAGTTGAGCTTGTCGCCGGGCTTCAAACCGTAGCGGCCCGGCTCGAAGACGAACGTATTGGAGAACGGCTCGTAGCGCGGCTCCAAGAGCAACTGCTCTTCGCGAAACTCCGCGCCGTACCGCTCAAACACGACCGACAAATTCGCCAACTGAAAATCGACGTCTTGCGCCGCAAGCGTGATGCGCAGGGCGTCGCCGATTGCAACCTGCAGTTCCTTCTCGGGCGGGCTCGTCGGTTCGACGACCTTTAATTCCGGCGGTTGATCGGCGGTGACCTCGATGCGATGTTCGACCGGTTTCGGGTTCTCTTGGCCGTCGATATTCGTGAAGCGGAGCACGTAGCTCGCGTGCAGCGGCTTCGTCCGGTCTTTCGTCAGGCCCAGGCTGAAGCTGCCGATCGCCTTCCGCTTGCTCGCATCCGGCGCGAGCTCCACATCCTTATTGCGGGCCTGATCGAAGGCCACATAGGCGGCACCAATCGGCTGGTTGACGTCGGCCGTAAGCACGACGCGCGTTCCTTCGAGCGCCTTTAAGTCGCCCTGGCCGTCGACCGTACGCGGCGGCAGGCCGGTGTAGGCCGGATACTCGTAGCGAACCGAAGCGACGGAGATCACCGGAGTGGCCAACACGCGCACACGATAGCGGGGAGATTGGGCGTCGCCGACTTGCACGTAGTAGAAGACGTCTTGTTGCAGGCCGGTGCCGCCGGCGGGCAACACGGCTTTCCAATGCATTTGGTCGTCCGATTGGAGCGGCACGGCGACGTCGTCTTCCGGCA
>CAZWDN010000295.1:0-6482 GCA_964633125.1 uncultured Pirellula sp.
ACGCCTGCACCGGCGACGTCAATCGCGGGCACGGCGACGAATGTCATTGGTTGCGCGGTACCTACGACGCGCAGGCCGACCGCTGGGATTGGAAAGTCTTGCTGTCGGTGAATTCCAACTCCCGTTACAAGTCGGGCGGCATCAACTTCGTCGATGGCCGGCTCTATTGGGCCGCCGATGCGAACGGACGCAAAACGCCGGACGAAACGTACGACCGCGGAATTTTTCGCTGTGCTCCGGAGGATCTCGCCGATCCGAAGAAGCATACGCGGTTGTTTGCGGCGGAATTCGAAATGGCGAATATGATCATCGAAGACAACATAATCTTGGCGGGGCATTGCGCTCCCGCGTCGACGTACAAGACCGGCATCGCCGTTTCGCCCGACTTGGGCAAGACCTGGGCCGAGTACGATCTGGCAGAATTCGGCGCGCGGTCCCCTTGCCGCTTTCAGCCGAAGAATAGCGACGGCTGGTTTCGAGTGGACCTGCGCAAAGGTTGGATCGAGCGCGGCGAGGTCCTGTTCATCAAGCCCAAGGCGTGACGACGATGAACGATTGGTCCCGGCAGGCCGTGTCGGCGGCCGAAGCCGTCGGTAAGTTGCAGAGCGGCATGAACGTCTTCGTGCACGGCGCGTCGGCCACGCCGACGCCGCTACTTGAAGCGCTCTGCGCGCGCACCGATCTGACGGGTTTGAAGCTCTATCACATGCATACGGCCGGGCCGGCCCCGTTCGTCGAGCCGAGTTGCCAAGGGCGGATGACTTCGTACTCGCTGTTTACGGGCGAGCCGGTGCGGCGCGCCGTGCAGTGCGGGCAGGCCGACTTCATTCCGGTGTTTCTCTCCGACATTCCCGACCTGTTCCGTAGCGGCCGCATTCGCTTGGATGCGGCGCTCTTGCAAGTCTCGCCCCCCGACAAGCACGGACTCTGTTCTCTGGGCACCTCGGTCGACGTGGCCCGCGCGGCGGCCGATTGCGCGCCGCTGCTCATCGCCGAGATCAATCGTCGGATGCCGCGCACGCACGGCCACAGCACGTTGCCTCTGCGCTCGCTGGCGGCCTGGACGGCGACCGATCGCCCCTTGCACGAGCATTTGCCGACGCAGGAAACGCCGGTAGAGGCCGCCATCGGCGAGCAGATCGCCAAGCTCGTGGAAGACGGCGCGACGCTGCAAACCGGCATTGGCGCCATTCCCGACGCGGTCCTGTCGCGCCTGACCGACAAGCATGACCTGGGAATTCACTCCGAGATGTTCTCGGATCGCGTCGTCGACCTGATCGAGGCGGGCGTCGTCACGAATCGCCGCAAGCGAATCTACCCGGGCCAAACGGTCACCAGCTTCGTCACGGGGACGCGTCGCCTGTTCGACTTCGTCGACGACAACCCGGAGGTGGCCTTCTACCCGTCGGACATCACGAACGACACGAACTTATTGCGCAAGATCGAAAAGCTCGTCGCGATCAATTCCGCGTTGCAGATCGACCTCACCGGGCAGGTGTGCGCCGATTCGCTCGGGCATCGCATTTATTCCGGCATCGGCGGGCAGATGGATTTCATGCGCGGCGCGGCGTTGTCGCCCGGCGGCCGCGCGATCATCGCACTTCCCGCGACGGCCGTCGGCGGCAAGGTCTCGCGCATCGTCGCCGAATTGTCGCCGGGGGCGGGCGTGGTGACGACCCGCGGCCACGTGCATTGGGTCGTCACGGAATACGGCGCCGTCGACCTGCACGGGCTCTCGCTCCGGCAGCGCGGCGAAGCGCTCATCTCGATCGCCCATCCCGACTTTCGCGGCGAACTGCGGCGGCAGTTGTGCGAGATACGCCATTACTCGTAGCGGCGAGTGCCGCACGTATTCGTCCCGGGAGATGTGTTCGCACCGTCGGTTGAGCCGCGGCTTCGCGCATTCGGGCGTTAGGGTCGCGGAGTGCGTGCGGTCGTGTCGTCGTTGTGTGACGCCGCGGCATACTTCGGAAAGTCGCTCGGCCCGACGTTGGAATTTTTCCTCGCGGTGACGGATAATGAATTATCGCGGCCGATCGCCGGTTCGCCGTTCCTGTTGTTACTTCCGCGTGCCGCATGATACCAAGATCGTATAACGCTATCTTCGCATGGGTGATCGCATTCGTTGCGGCGGGTGATGCCGCGTCGTTGCGGGCCGCGGAGCCCGACTTCAATCGCGACGTCCGTCCGATCTTCGCGAAGCATTGCCTCAAGTGCCACGGGCCTGATGAGCATGGACGCCAAGGCGGTCTGCGCTTCGATTTGCGCGACGCGGCGCTCGCGCCCGCCGAATCCGGCGCGCGGGCGATCGTGCCGGGGCGGCCCGACGAGAGCGAATTGTTGCGGCGATTGACGTCGACCGACGAAGACGCGGTGATGCCTCCCGCGCATACGAAAGACCGCTTGAGCGCGGCGGAGATCAAGACGCTCCGCGATTGGATCGCCGCCGGGGCAAAGTATGCGGACCATTGGGCGTTCGAGCCGGTCCGCCGACCGGAACTGCCGCCGGTGAAGAACTCGGCGTGGGTTCGCAACCCGATCGATCGCTTCGTGCTGGCCCGCTTGGAAATCGAGGGCTTACCTCCTTCAGCGGAAGCCGATCGCTACGCGCTGGTCCGTCGGGTGTATCTCGACCTGATCGGCTTGCCGCCGACGCCGGAAGAAGCGGAGCGCTTTGTGGGGGACAACCATCCGCAGGCGTATGAACGTCTCGTCGATCAATTGCTTGCGAGCCCGCACTACGGCGAGCGCTGGGCCCGCAAGTGGCTCGATCTGGCCCGCTATGCCGACACCAACGGCTATGAGAAAGATCGCGAACGTTCGATCTGGCCCTATCGCGATTGGGTCATTCGCGCGCTGAACGACGATCTCCCCTTCGATCAGTTTACGATTCAGCAAATTGCCGGCGATATGCTACCGGCCGCAACGCTCGACCAGCGGATTGCCACCGGCTTTCATCGCAACACGATGCTCAACGAAGAAGGCGGGATCGATCCGCTGGAGTTTCGCTACTATGCGATGACCGATCGCGTGGCGACCACCGGGGCCGTCTGGCTCGGACTCACGTTGCAATGTGCGCAGTGTCATACGCACAAATTCGACCCGATCCCGCACGACGAATACTATCGGTTCATGGCGCTATTGGATAATGCCGACGAGCCCGAGTTGCCGGTGCCGCAAACGACGATCGCCGCCGAGCGTGCCGCGCTGGAGAAGCAGATTGCGGATCGCGAAGCGCAGCTTGCCGAACAGTTTCCGCCGGAGGTTCCGCTCACGTGGCATGCGATCGAACCTGGCCGGCTGCTGGCGGCGCGAGGAACGATTGCGATCTCGCGCAACGACGGCAAGCTCGATCTTGCGTCGGCGAAGCCTGATGAAACGACGACGACTTTAATCATCGATTCGGACCTCAAGGACGTTCGGGCGATACGACTGCAATTGCTCGCTTCATCGGACGGCAAGGCGAAAGCCTCGCCCGCCGACTCGCCGCCGAAGGGGCTGCTGAACGAGATTGCCGTCGCCGTTCAGAAGGCGCCCGGCGGCAAACCGGAGAAGCTGCGAATTCTCCGTGCGGAAACGAGCCTCGTCGCCGGAGAGCAAGAAACATCGACGTACGATCCTTCGGTGTGGCAGGCGTTCGACGGCAATGCGGCGATCGGCTGGAACGCGACGGCGCCGACCGATGAGAAGAAGCCGGTGCCGACCGCCACGTTCGTCCTGGACGGGGCGCCGGTCGGCGGAGAATCATCGACGCGTTGGATCATTACCTTGCGCCACCCGCCGGGCGCCGAGGCGACGCTCCCGCAGCTTGGTGTCTCGTTGGGTACGGAGCGTGCCGACGGACGTTCGCCGTCGCAGCGCAGCGCCGACTTACTGGCGCGACGGTTTCAAACTTGGCTTGATGCGGCAGGCCCGCGAGCTTCGAAGTGGCGACCGGTCGCTCCCGTGAAGGTCGACAGCAACTTGCCGCTGCTGACGGTGCTCGACGATCGCTCGGTAATTTCGCGCGGCGACATTACGAAGAGCGACACCTACCGGGCGACGCTTGCCGGCCCGCTTAAGCAGATTCGCGCCTTGCGACTTGAAACGCTCCCTGACGAAGGCCTGCCGGCCGGCGGACCGGGCCGCATTTATTACGAAGGCGCCCCGGGCGATTTTTTCCTCAGCGAATTGACGGTGAAGTGTGACGGCCGCCCGGTGAAGATCGCCCGCGCGACGGAAACCTTCAGCGCCTCGCCGGAAGTCGATCCGAAGAATCCGAAACGCTTGGCGACGCGCGCCGCCGAAGCCGTCGACGGCGAACCTTCCAGCGGTTGGTCGATCAACGGCGGCCAGGGACGCGTTCAATACGCGGTCTTTACGTTTGCCGAGCCGCTCGACGTCGCCGCGGCTCTCGACGTCGAAATGTTGTTCGAGCGACACTACGCCTGCGGCATCGGGCGTTTTCGCTTGTCGGTGACCGACGAAGTGCCTTCGGCCGACGCGGCCCGGTATCCGCCGGCGATCGAAGCGGCGCTGGCCGTTCCCGCCGCCGAGCGTTCCGAGGCGCAGCGCCAAGTGTTGCTTAAGCACTTCCTTTCGATGACGCCGGAGCTTGCCGTACAAACCCGAGCGATCGAGGGCCTGCGTCGCCGGCTGCCGAAAGACCCGACGACGCTCGTGCTGCGCGAGCGACCGGCGGACGAGCCGCGCCCGACCTTCGTGCATAAACGCGGCGAGTATCTGCAGCCGATGGAGCGCGTCGCGCCGGGAACGTTCGCATTCCTCCCGCCCCTGTCGACGGCCGAGACGCCGGACCGTTTGGCCATGGCGCGCTGGCTCGTCGACCCGCGGAATCCGCTGACGGCGCGCGTCACGGTCAATCGTCAGTGGGCGGCGTTGTTCGGCCGCGGGATCGTGAGCACGCTCGACGACTTTGGTTACCAAGGCGCGGCTCCGACGCATCCGGAGTTGCTTGATTGGTTGGCAGCGGAGTTCACGTCGCCGTCGGACGGAGGCGCTGCGTGGTCGATGAAACGGTTGCATCGCTTGATGGTGACGAGCGCCGCGTATCGCCAGTCGTCGCAAATCTCGCCGCAGGCCGCCCAGCGCGATCCGGACAATCGGCTGCTGTCGCGTAGTGCGCGGCTCCGGCTCGATGCGGAAGTGATTCGCGATGCCGCATTGCAGGCGGCCGGCTTGCTTACGGTGAAAGTCGGGGGACCGAGCGTCTATCCGCCGCAGCCGGGGAGCGTCACCGAGGCGGCGTACGGCAGGTACGTCTGGAAAGCGAGCACCGGCGCCGATCGTTATCGGCGCAGCCTCTATACGTTCAGCAAACGCACGGCGCCGTTCGCGATGTTCGCCAACTTCGACGCCCCGAGCGGCGAGTTGTGCGTTACCCGTCGTGATGTTTCCAACACGCCGCTGCAGGCATTGAATCTGCTCAATGACGCGATGCTCCTGGAAATCGCCGCAGCGCTCGGCAAGCAAACGGCGACCGGCTCCGGCGACGACGCTGAAAAGCTCACGCGATTGTTTCGCCGCGTTTTAACGAGGCCGCCGCTCGCCGACGAGCGGGCGCTCCTGCTCGCATACGTCGACGGGGAACGCCGGCGCCTCGAAGCGACGGAAAAAGCGCAGGCTTCGCCAAGCACGACGAAGCCGACGAAGACGGAAGGGAGCCCGGCGTCTGCGGATGTGCGTGCCTGGATGCTGACGGCGCGCGCACTTTTAAATCTCGACGAAGCCGTGACGAGGAATTGAGCTGCCATGCAAAACGATAACGGCTGCGGACACATGAATCGTCGACGTTTTCTCCAGTGCGGCGGCGTCGGCATCGGCCAAATGGCGCTGGCGTCGCTGCTCGCAGGCGACTCGGCCCGCAATGCCCGAGCGGCGTCGACTGCGTCGGCAACTCGATCGCCGTCGACGAATCGCCCGCCGCATTTCGCTCCCCGCGCGACGAGCGTGATCCACTTATTCATGGCCGGCGCGCCGAGCCAGCTCGATTTGTTCGACTACAAGCCGTTGCTGGCGAAGATGGAAGGGAAGCCGATTCCGCCTTCGGTCATTCAAGGGCAGCGCTACGCCTTCATTCGACCGGATGCCGCGGTGCTCGGCCCGCGCTTTCCGTTTGCCAAGCACGGGCAATGCGGCGCGGAAATTTCCGCCGCGCTGCCGAACTTGGCGAAAGTCGTCGACGACGTCGCCTTCGTACGCTCGATGCACACGGACCAATTCAACCATGCGCCCGGGCAACTCGCTCTTAGTACCGGTTTCTCGTTGCCGGGGCGGCCTTGCATGGGAGCCTGGACGGTGTACGGCCTCGGCGCGGAAACGCAAGACTTGCCGGCCTACGTCGTGCTGACGAGCGGCGGCAATCTCAGCGGCGGCGCCGCCATGTGGAGCAGCGGCTTTCTGCCGTCGGTCTATTCGGGCGTTCGCTTTCGCGATTCGGGCGATCCGATCTTGCACGCCTCGAATCCGCCGGACATCGACGC
>CAZWDN010000296.1:0-6477 GCA_964633125.1 uncultured Pirellula sp.
CAACCCGATGTTCTCGTTGTCGACGACGTTCGACCGCGAGGATTTCACGCGGCAATTGGTCGAGAAGTTCAAGGTTCCGGCGGAAACCGTCGTCGCGTTTTTCGACGCCGCCCGCGCCCTGAATTTCTACGATGAACAGAACCAAACCACGGGCCAGTTCTTTCAAAAGTTCTTCCCGGGGCGCGACGACGTCATTCGCCTCTTGATGGAGCCGATCACCTACGCCAACGGTTCGACGCTCGAAGACCCCGCCGTGAGCTACGGCATCGTCTTTTCGAACTTCATGTCGAAGGGGGTTTTCACGTTCGAGGGGGGGACCGATCGTCTGATCGGCCTGATGAAAGACGAACTGGCGCACAACGGCGTCGACCTGCGCATTCGCTCGAACGTCGAACGAATCAACGTTCGACGGGGCAAGGTGGAGTCGGCGGTCATCAACGGCCGCACCATTCGCTGCCGCACGCTCGTCTCCAACGCCAATCTCAAGTCGACGATTTTCAAGCTCATCGGCGAGGAGCACTTCGACAAGTCGTTCATCGACGAAGCGAAGGCCGTCCGGCTCAATAATTCGAGTTGCCAAGTCTACATGGCGCTGAAGCCCGGCGACCACTTGGACGAAGCCAACGGCGATCTGCTGTTTAGCTCGACCGCTCCGCGCTTCAACACCGAAGCGCTCTTGAGCCGCGACGTGACGAGCCGCACCTATTCGTTCTACTACCCGCGCACGCGCCCCGGCAGCGATCGCTCGATGATCGTTTCCAGCACGAACGCCAACTACGCGGATTGGGCCCACCTTTCCGACGAAGATTACGACGCGAGCAAGCGCGATTTGATCGAGACGACGCTCACGGCGCTGGAAAGCTACGTTCCCGACATTCGGGCCCGGCTGGAGTACGTCGAGGCTTCGACCCCCAAGACTTTCGAGCATTACACGCGTCATCTCGACGGCGCCAGTTTCGGCACCAAGTTCGAGGGGCTGGCCGTCAGCCGCGCCGTGCCGCAGCAGGTGGCCGGGCTGTACCATGCAGGGAGCGTCGGCATCATCATGTCGGGCTGGCTCGGCGCGGTGAACTACGGCGTGATCGTCGCCAACGACGTCGATGCGTATCTCTCCGGCGGCCGTCGTTCGGCGGAAGTAACGGCCGCCTCGTAACTTGATCGGCCTCGGTTTCTGCCATCTTTCTCCTCCCTTCCACCTTAAGTCTTCCGTCTCATGTCGTTGGAAGCCATTCAAGCCGCGATTCCGCATCGCGATCCGTTTCTCCTAATCGACGCGGTCGTCGCTCAAGATGAAAAGTCGATCCACTGTCGTAAGACGTTCACCGGCGACGAGTATTTCTACCGCGGCCACTATCCGAACTTTCCGCTGACGCCGGGCGTACTGCTGTGCGAAGCCGGGATGCAGGCCGGCGCCGTGCTGCTCTCGAAGCAGGCGGCCGCAGTCGCCGGAAAAGTCCCCGTGGCGACGCGCATCGATTCGGTGCGCTTCAAGCGCATGGTGCGCCCCGGCGAAACAATCGACATCGAAGTCGAGCTGGTCGAGAAACTGGCCGACGCCTACTTCATGAAGGCCAAGGTCAGCTGCGGCGGACAGGTCGCCGCCCGGTTTGAATTTGCCTGCACGATGGCCGAGCCCGCGAAGTAGCAGGCCAAGTATTCGCAAACACCGAGCCCGACGACGATGACCGCCGATTTTCTACAACTCGCCGACAAGACGATCCTCGTGTGCGGCGTCGCCAATAAGAAAAGCGTCGCTTGGCACACGGCCCGCGTGCTGCAAGACGCCGGGGCCAACGTGGTGTACGCCGTGCGCACGGCCGAGCGCAAGACGCAGTTGGAATCGTTGGTGCCTGAGAGCGACGTCTTCGTTTGCGACGTCGAACGGCAGGAAGAGATCGATCGGTTGCGCGACGAAGTCTCCGCGGCCCATCCGCAATTGCACGGCCTGCTCCATTCCATCGCCTTCGCCGACTACGAAGAAGGCCCGAAGCCGTTTCATGACACCAGCCGAGCGGCGTTTTTGCGTTCCGTCGACGTCTCGTGCTTTTCGTTGATCGCCTTGGCGAAGGCGTTTGAAAAGACGCTGGTGCCCGACGCTTCGGTCGTGGCGATTTCGATCTCGACGACGCGCATGGCGGCGGAGAACTACGGCTTCATGGCCCCCGTGAAGGCGGCCCTCGATTCTTCGCTGGCGTTTCTGGCGAAGTCGTTCAGCCAGTTTTCCCAAGTTCGTTTCAACGCCGTCGGCGCCGGTTTGCTCAAAACGTCCGCCTCGGCGGGCATACCCGGCTACGTCGATGCGTACCTGTTCGCCGAGCAGGCCACGCTGCGAAAACAGGCCGTGCAGACCGGCGAGGTCGCCAACACGGCCGCGTTTTTGTTGAGCCCGCGCTCGTCGGGCATCAACGCCCAAACGCTCACGGTCGACGCCGGCATGGAAGTGAACTACTTCGACCGTGATCTCGTGCGTCGTGCCATGAACGGCGAATAGCGAGAGCACAATGTCTGCGGAACGTCCGTTGCATTTCTTGCTCGCGACGATCGGCAGCGCCGGCGACGTGCATCCTTTCGTCGGCATCGGACAAGCCTTGCAACGGCGCGGCCATCGCGTGTCGATCGTCACCGGCGGCTATTTTGCTCCGCTGATCGAGCGCGCGGGCTTGGAATTCGTCGAACTCTTCTCGGCCGAGCTTTACCAAGAGATGCTCGGCGATCCGAACGTCTGGCATCCGCAGCGCGGCCCGAAGACCGTGATGCGCATGGGCGTCGCGCCGATGGTGCGGAAGTTGTACGAGATCATCGCGGCCCGCAACGTGCCTGGGCAAACGGTCGTTGGAGCTTCGAGCTTGGCTCTGGGGGCGCACTTCGCGCAAGAGCATCTCGGCGTGCCGACCGCTTCGATTCATCTGCAGCCGGTGATGCTGCGGAGCGTCATTGCTCCGTCGAAACTGGCCGGAATGATGACGCATACTTGGCTGCCGCGATCGCTGATTAGGGCGCAATACTGGATGGCAGATCGGTTTTTCGCCGACCGCTGGATCGGCGGTGATTTTCGCGCGCTGCGCAGCGAACTCGGGCTACCGCCGGTGAAGCGGATTCTCGATCGCTGGTGCCATGCGCCGCGACTGACGATCGGCATGTTTCCCGCTTGGTTCGCTCCGCCGCAGCCCGATTGGCCGCCCCAGGTTCGCCTGACCGGTTTTCCCCTCTACGACGAACAGGACGTCACGCCGCTCGACGAGGGCTTGGAGCGGTTTCTGGCCGCCGGTACGCCCCCGATCGCCTTTACGCCCGGCAGTGCGATGACGTTCGGGCAGAAGTTCTTTGCGGCCGCGGTCGACGCTTGTCGCCGGCTCGGCCGTCGCGGCTTGTTGCTCACGCGACACGCGGAGCAGATTCCCGCCGACCTGCCGCCGGACGTACGCCATTGCGCGTTTGCACCGTTCACGAAGTTGCTCCCGCGCTGCGCGGCGCTCGTCAATCACGGCGGCATCGGCACGATGTCGCAAGCGTTTGCCGCCGGCGTGCCGCAAGTGGTCATGCCGTTGTCGCACGACCAGCCCGACAACATCTTGCGGGCCGAGCGGTTGGGAGTGGCCGCGGCGCTTTACCCCGCGAGATTCCGGGGTGACCGCTTGGCCGGCGTATTGCGAACGCTGCTTGAATCGCGCGACGTCGCCAAGGCCTGCCGAGACGTGGCGGCCCGGATCGCCGGGGCGACGCCGCTCGACGACACGGCTCGCCTCTTGGAAGGGCTCGTCGCGCCGACGAAGTGAGTCTTACGCTTCGATGCGGGCGTGCGCGACGGTCATGCGTTGCAATAGTTCCGGGCTCGGCTCGCAGCCGATGCCGGGTTCTTCCGAGGCCTTTACTTGCGGGCTGCCGTCGGGGCCGCGCGTGAGCAGCAGCTCCGGCTTGCCGAGGTCGTCGGTATAGAAACGGCTGGAAGGAAAGATATCGGCCGGGTACGTGAAGTTGTCGAGCATCGCCAGGGCGACCATGATCTGCAAGCCCACGGCGCTTTCGAGCATGCCGCCGACCCAGCAGGGAATGCCCGCGGCTTTCGCGAGGTCGTGAATCTTTAACGCGTTGGTGAGTCCGCCGACCCGCGCGGGCTTGATGTTGATATACTTGCAGCTTCCCAGGTCGAGCGCCATGACGGCGCGATCGACCGAGCAGATGCTTTCGTCGAGGCAGATCGGCGTGCGAATGGTTTCTTGCAGGCGGGCGTGGTCGACGAGATCGTCGTACTGCAACGGCTGCTCGATCATCGCGAGGTTGAAATCGTCGATCCGGCAGAACATCTCTAAGTCGCCGATGCGATAACCGGAGTTGCAGTCGATGTGGAAGGTTTGCGTGGGGAAGCGGTTGCGCACGGCGCGGAGCATCTCGATGTCCCAGCCGGGGCGAAACTTGAGCTTCACGCGCTTGTAGCCTTCGTCGAGGGCCGGGGAGATGTCGTCGAGCAGTTCGTTGATGGTGTCGCAAACGCCGAAATCGGCGCCGGTGTCGACGCCGTTGCGAGTGGCTCCGAGCCTGCGGTAAAGCGGCATTTCTTTGAGCTGCGCGTCGAGCACCCACCAGGCGTTGTCGAGCGCGGCCTTGGCGAAGGGATTTCCCTTAAAGTGGGCGAGCTTCGCCTGCATGTCGTCGCCGGACGAGACCGATTTACCGACGACGGTCGGCGCCATCCACTGTTTCAACGTCGCGAAGACGCCGCCGGCCCACTCGGGGCTGTAGCACGGCGCAGCCAGCGGCGACGACTCGGCCCAGGCGTACCGGCCTTCGCTCTCCATGCGCACCAGCACGCTTTCGACGGTGAAGTCTTCGCCGTAAGCCGTACGCCACGGGCTGATGAGCGGCATGGCGACATGAAACAATTCGACGGCGTCGATACGCATGGCGGGGAAGTCTCCGACCGGGAGGGGACGAGTAGGCGGGATTCTGCGGAGCCGTCAATGTATTCCGGCCGGCGCTTCGCTACAATTGCCCGAGCGCACCGCCCAAACTCTATTGACTCTATTGAATGTGGCTCCCGATGAGTAGCGATCCGTCCGCATCGACTTCGTCCGCAAGCGATTCCGCCGCCAAGCCCCGCTGGCGACCCGTGCCCGCAATCGAGCGGCGCATCTTGGGGGTGCTCGTGGAGAAGGCGAAGACGGTGCCGGAGAGCTATCCGATGACGCTCAACGGCATTTGCACCGGCTGCAACCAGAAGAACAACCGGTACCCGCTGATGCAGCTCGAATCGGATCAATTGGACGACCCGCTGGAGCGGTTGCGGAACTACGGCGCCGTGGCGCTGGTGCAGGGGAGCGGTCGTGTCGAGAAGTTTCGCCACTACCTCTCCGAGTGGCTGGGCGTCGATAAGTGCGAACTGGCGGTAATGACGGAGTTGCTATTGCGCGGCGCTCAGACCGAAGGGGAATTACGGCAGCGGGCCTCGCGCATGGAGCAGATTGCCGATCTGCCGGCTTTGCGCACGATTCTCCACAACCTGGAGCAACGCGGCTTGGTGATTTCGCTCACCTCGGAAGGGCGCGGGCACGTGGTGACGCACAACCTGTACGAACCGCGCGAACTGGAAAAGGTGCGCCGCGAGTTCGAGGCACACCCCGTACAAGCAACATCGCCGCAAGTTTCGGGCGACGACGGTGAGGAGGATTCACCGCGCCCGTCGAGCGCCGCGGCCGTGCGGCCGAATGCGGGCGGCGACGAGATTGAAACCTTGCGCGAGGAGTTTGCCAAGCTCAAGGCGGAAGTGCGAGCGCTCCGCGACGAACTCGACGAGCTGCGGGCCGAGCGTTAGTTGGCCGTGTCGACCTTGGCTTGCTCCACTTGCTGTTGCTCGACGATATAGTCGAGCGCCTTGCCGAGTTGCCGGTCGATGAAATCTTTCTTCGGTGGATTGGCCGGAGAGTGCGCGCCGGGCGGAACCTTGAGCGGCTTTTGAGCTTCTTTTTTCGGATCGGTCTTTTCGGCTTCGGCTGCGGGCTTTTTCGCCGGGTCGTCCGCCTTCGGAGTTTCAGTCTTCGGCTCGTCGTCGTCGGCCTTCACTTCCTTCGGCTTCTTCGACGGTTCGGCGGCTGCCGCGGGGGCCTCCCGTTTCACGGCCGGCGAATGGCTGACGAGCAGCAAATCGCGATCGCGGCGCGTGCGGACCAAGTCGCCGAGTTCGGCGTCGGGGAGCTTTAGCTCAAAGCCTTTGTCCGGCATCACGCCCCATTCGTCGGATTCCTTAGAATCCGGGAAGCGATGGATGTTGTGCCCATTGGGTCGCATGTAGGCCGCGGTGGTGAGCTTCAGCGCGCTGTGGCCTTCTTCGAGTTCGATCACGTTCTGCACGCTCCCCTTCCCCCACGTGCGCTCGCCGACGACGACGGCCCGCTTGTGATCTTGCAGGCATGCGGAAACGATTTCACTCGCGCTGGCGCTGTAGCGATTCACGAGCACGGCCATCGGGAAGCCTTCAAACGT
>CAZWDN010000297.1:0-6460 GCA_964633125.1 uncultured Pirellula sp.
TTAAACCGCCGCGCCCCTTCACTTTAGCATTCGCGAGGTAGTGGATTCCATGGCAGAGAAATACGTCTATTCATTCGGTCCTAGCGGCACCGACGGCGACGCCTCGATGCGTAATACGCTCGGCGGCAAAGGCGCCAACCTCGCGGAAATGACCAAGATCGGCCTGCCGGTGCCGGCCGGGTTCACCATCAGCACGGAAGTGTGTACCTATTTCTACGCCAACGACCGGAAGTATCCGCCGGAGTTGAAGGCCCAGGTCGAAGCGGCCATGGCCCGCGTGGAAAAGGAAATGGGGAAGAAGCTCGGCGACGACAAGAACCCGTTGCTTGTTTCGTGCCGCTCCGGAGCCCGCGATTCGATGCCGGGCATGATGGATACGGTGCTCAACATCGGCCTGAACGACAAGACGGTCGAAGTGCTCGCCAAGGCCTCGGGCAACGAACGCTTCGCCTGGGACAGCTACCGCCGCTTCGTGCAAATGTACGGCGACGTGGTGCTCGGTATGAAGCCGGAAAAGAAGACCGACGCCGACCCGTTTGAAGAATTGCTGGAGAAGAAGAAGCACGCCGCCGGCGTTCATAACGACAACGAACTCTCGGTCGCCCAACTGAAGGAACTCGTCACCGAGTTTAAGGGGGCCGTGAAGAAGCAAACCGGCAAGGACTTCCCGACCGACCCGATGGAACAAGTGTACGGCGCCGTCGGGGCCGTGTTTTCGAGCTGGATGAACGATCGGGCGATCGTTTATCGCCGCACGTACGGCATTCCTCACGAATGGGGAACGGCTGTGAACGTGCAAGCGATGGTGTTCGGCAACCTCGGCGACGACTGCGCCACGGGCGTGGCCCTGACGCGCGACGGCGCGTTGGGCGTTCCCGGCTATTGCGGCGACTACCTGATCAACGCTCAAGGTGAAGACGTCGTGGCCGGTATTCGCACGCCGCTGCGGATTGAAGAAACCCTCGCCAAGCAAATGCCCAAGGCCTACGACGAGCTCAACAAGATCGGCACGATCTTGGAGAACCACTACAAGGACGTGCAGGACATCGAGTTCACGGTCGAAAAGGGCAAGGTTTGGATGCTCCAAACCCGCAACGCCAAGCGCACGGGCTTCGCGGCCGTGCGGATCGCCGTCGATATGGTGACGGAAGGCAAGATCACCGAAGAAGAAGCGCTGACCGCGAAGCGCATTCCCGCCGACGACTTGAACCAATTGCTCCAACCGGTATTCGACCAAGCGGGCAAGAAGGCCGCCGCGGGCAGCTTCCTCACCAAGGGCATCAACGCCGGACCGGGCGCCGCGACGGGCGAAATCGTCTTCCACGCCGACGACGCCGAAAAGAAATGGCTCGCCAATCCGAACGTCGAACTGATTCTTGTGCGCCGTGAAACCACGCCGGAAGATCTTCGCGGCATGAAGGCGGCCAAGGGCATTCTCACGGCCTTCGGCGGCGCCAGCTCGCATGCGGCTCTCGTCAGCCGGCAAATGGGCAAGGTCTGCATCGTCGGCGCCGGCGAGCTGAACATCGACTACGAAAAGGGCGTCGTCACCGTCGGCGGCAAGACGCTGAAGGAAGGGGAGTACCTCTCCATCGACGGCTTCACCGGCGAAGTCTTCGCGGGCAAGGTCGAAACCAAGCCGAGCGAAGTCATCCAAGTGCTCATCAAGAAGACGATGAAGCCGGAAGAATCGGAAACGTACCAACGCTACGCCAAGCTCATGAGCTGGGCCGACAAGCACCGTAAGCTGAAGATTCGCACGAACGCCGACGAACCGAAGCAAGCTTCGGAAGCCGTATCGTTCGGCGCCGAAGGCATCGGCCTGTGCCGCACCGAGCACATGTTCTTCAACCACGTCGACGAATTCCGCGAAATGATTCTCGCCGCGGACCTCACGTCGCGGGAGAAGGCGTTGGTGAAGCTCCTGCCGTTCCAACGGGAAGATTTCGCCGGCCTATTCAAGGCGATGGAAGGCCGTCCGGTGACCATCCGTCTGCTGGACCCGCCGCTTCATGAGTTCCTGCCGCACGATCATGCCTCGCAGCACGCGTTGGCCAACAAGATCGGCATTTCGGCCGACTACATCGGCAAGCGCGTGAAGGAATTGCACGAGTCGAACCCGATGCTCGGCCACCGCGGCTGCCGCCTCGGCATCGTCTACCCGGAAATCACCGCCATGCAGGCCCGGGCGATCATCGAAGCCGCTTGCGAAGTGAAGAAGAGCGGCGTCGACGTGAAGCCGGAAATCATGATTCCGCTCGTCGGGTTCATCACCGAGTTTAAGAACCAGGAGAAGGTCATTCGCGAAACGGCCGAAAAGGTCTTCGCGGAAAAGGGCGTCAAGGTCGACTACATGGTCGGCACGATGATCGAAGTGCCGCGGGCCGCCGCCACGGCGGACCAAATCGCTTCGGGCGCGGAGTTCTTCAGCTTCGGCACGAACGACCTGACGCAGACGACCCTCGGCATCAGCCGCGACGACTACGGCGGATTCATCAACTACTACAAGGAAAACGACATCGTTCCGAACGATCCGTTCCAAACGATCGACCAAGCCGGCGTCGGCTCCTTGATGAAGATGGGCGTCGAAAAGGGCCGCGGCACGCGTAAGGATCTCAAGATCGGCATCTGCGGCGAACACGGCGGCGATCCGGCGAGCGTGGTGTTCTGCCACACGATCGGGCTCGACTACGTGAGTTGCTCGCCGTTCCGGGTACCGATCGCGCGTCTGGCGGCGGCCCAAGCGGCCATCGCCGATAAGGCCAAGCGGTAACGCGTTGCCGACGCCGCGGCGTCGGTGAGAAACCCAAGTTCCGGCGGCCGTGGATGTTCACCGTCCACGGCCGTTTTCATGCGCCGGGCATTTCATGGTGGCCTCGCGAGTCGCGTTCACTTAGATTGAGTTCAGAATCACCGCCGCACGTACTGACCGAGGCCCGCTATGAGCGAAGTTCCGAACCATCCCGATCCCGCCAACGCTCCGGCGCCTGCCGCCGAAAAACCCTCCCCGGAAACGCTTAAGGCCGCGTACAAGGCCTTTAAAAAGCGCATCAAGGTCACGTCGCTCGACCACAATTCTCGGCTCGGCAAAAGCCCGATGACCTCCGGTTCCTCCGAACTCACGGCCATCACGCCGCCGGCCGAGTATCCGCGCGCCGTTTGGCAGGCCCTCGTCGACGAGGGGAAGCTCAAGTACGCCGGGCAAGGCATGTATGGCCTGCGCTAACGGGCGCGTCGATCTGCTCGACCTCGATGCGCAGTCGCTCGCCGAGCAACTGGCTCGCTGGAACGTCGCTACGGCCCACGCCGGCCGCTTGCGGCGCTATCTCTATCGCGAGGGCGTCCGCGACTTCGCCGCCATGCACGACCTGCCGCCTCGCGTGCGTGAGCGTCTGGAAGAATCGGCGACGCTCACTTCGCTTACCGTCGATCGTGAGTCGTACGCCGACGACGGCCTCACGCACAAATACCTGCTCCGGCTGCACGACGGTCGGCAAGTCGAAACGGTGCTCATGCGCACGGGCGAGCGCACGACCGTCTGCGTCAGCTCCCAAGCCGGTTGCGCGCTCGGTTGCGTGTTTTGTGCGACCGGCCAAGCCGGCTTCGATCGCAATCTCACCGCCGGAGAGATTGCCGGACAAGTCTTGTTCGCACGGCAAGTGCAACGTGACGCCCGGGCGCTCCGTAACGACGGTACGCCCGACGACGTAAGCAACATCGTCGTCATGGGCATGGGGGAGCCGCTGCTGAATTACGACGCCGTAATGACGGCGCTCGACAACCTTTGCGATCCCGGCGGTTTGGCGATCGGCTTCAAGCAGGCGACGATCAGCACCGTGGGCGTCGTCCCCGGAATATTGCGCATAATCGACGAGCGTCGCCCGTATTCGCTCGCCGTTTCGCTGCACGGGGCGACGCAAGCCGACCGCCTGCGACTCCTGCCGGTCGCGCGTACTTGGTCGATCGAGGAACTGATCGACGCCTGCCGAAGCTACACGCGGACGCTGCGCCGAAAAGTTTTCTTCGAGTGGACCGTGATCGCCGGCGAAAACGACGGCGCCGAGCACGCCGCCACTTTAGCCGAACTTCTCCAAGGCATCCCGGCGCAAGTGAATCTCATTCCGCTCAACCCGACGACCGGTTACGACGGCCTGGCCGCCGCGGACGCGGCCGTCGCACAATTTCGCGAAGCGCTCCAAGCCGCAGGCGTGAAGGTGAGCATTCGCCGACGCCGCGGCGTCGAAATCAGCGCCGGATGCGGTCAATTGGCCGGCCAAAAGTTTGCTTGAGTTCGCGCTGCCGGATCGCTACCGTGCAGAGCGATCCTTGGCAATTCAAAGTTGCAGGCACACTCCGTGTGCCGGGAGCAACATCTTCGTGGACGGAAGTCTCACGCGTCTTCAAATCCGCGTCCGACGGCGCATGGAGTGCGACTGCTACTCTGACTTAAGTCGCCGTTCGCGTTCTCTACTTACGGCGACGGTTATCTGCGCGGTGCGCAGATAACGAAATCTATCTGCGCACAACCTCAAAACCCACAAGGGGTGCGCAGATAACACGAGTTATCTGCGCACGACGAAAAACGGAATCGACGTAAGTCGCGATTGTGAATCGGGACTTAGGACGATTTTCCGGTCTGTAGGCAACGCCTAGCGTTTGCCTAGTGCCCGCGACGGATTTCCGACGGCTGGTAGCGGACTTCGATGCGGTAGACGCGCTTTTGTCGGCAGATGATTTCCCAAGTCTCGGGATTCACCCGCTCCGGCACGTCCATCCGATGGATGTCGACGGAAGCGTGGAAGCCGCGTTCGGAGAAGACGTCGATCATGATGCGCAGCGCCAACGGGTCGTCGAACAATTCATCTTCCGTATTGATCTGAGCGTGCCCCGAAATCGAGTGCGCCCGAATGATCGGCATCATCTTGTCTTCGATGAACTTCACGACGCGCTGAAAGAGCGGCTTGGCGTCTTCTTCGTAACGCTCCAGGCGCTCGACGAGTTCCTGCCGCGCGTGGAGCGTAAGTTGGCTGGCGACCGGAATGTTCCGAATGAGTTCGAACGTCTCCTGGTTGAGTTCGAGCGTGCTTTGGTACGTGAACTCGCGGAGAATATTCTGCTGAACCTCTTTGAGGTTTCCTTCGGCGTCGATGAAGTGGAAGTGAAAGAGCCGCTGCAACGATTGCAGAGCATCGAACGTCGTTTCCTTGAAGACGCGGTAACGGTTGCGGCACAGGTCGGGATCGAGGTCGGTGACGCGCACTTCCAGCGGCTTGCCGATGCCCGACTCGGCGACTTGCTGATTGTGCTCCTGCTTCTCCTTGCCGCGCTTGATCTGCCGCAGCACGCTGACTTCTTCACTGACGAACAACAGCGCGATGCGAAACATCGGCTTGCGAAAGTAATGCACGAGCGGCGTCGACCGATACTCGCTGTGGAGTTCGAGCATCGCGTGGTAGAACATCTTCAAGCACTCGACTTGCACGGTCGTGCGAGGGAAGCCGTCGACGATGACGCCGTCGTGGTATTTCGGCTTGAGAAGTTCTTCCAGCAGTAGGCCGATCACTTCGCGATCGCCGACCATCTTTCCTTGGTTTTTGATCTCGACCGCCTGCGGCGTGGTCAGCAAATCGCTGATGACGATCGGCGGCGCGGTGATGCCGCGCGTATCGGCGATAAACGGCGTATTGGTCCCCTTGCCCGCGCCGGGCGCGCCGCCGAGCCAAATAAACTCGCGCGGGAAGCGGAGGTTGTCGCGGCCGTGCCCTTCCAAGATGTCGGCCCACACGGCCGAGAAGATCAATTGGGCGTCTTTGATTTCGAGATCGGCGGCGGGCGTACGGGCCTTCGCGGCGGCATTGTCGGCGGGTGCGTCCATGAAGCTTTGCGAACGAGGGACAATTGGTGGAATTAAGGAAGCCGCCCGGATCGCACAGCAAGCCGACCGTCCGGAACTATGATCGGATTCTGATCGCGATGTGTCAAACCGCCTGATTTGATCGGATTCGCGGCGGCGGACGGGGAACAAAACGGCCCGACGAGCGAAACTCGTCGGGCCGTGGATCTGTGCGAGTCTTGCGAAGCGAAAGCAATTAGCCGGCCTTGGAGCGTCGCGTGACGTCGGAAGTATCTTCCGACTCATCGGTCACGGTAAGCTTGATCGTAGCGCCCGGCGGCAAACGCCGTTCGGCGACGATGCCCCGCTTGGTGCCCGACAAAAATCGATGAAACTCCGCGGCAGGTCCGGTTGCGAACTCCGCGACGAGATGCTCCAAAACTTCCCGCCAAGAATATCCGCTCCGATAAATCGTGCGGTAAGCGGCCTTGAGTTGGATCATATCTTGCGAGGTCATGCCGCCGCGACGCAGGCCGACGGTATTCAAGCCGACGACGTAGGTGCTCACTCCATCGATGGTGACGTACGGCGGGACGTCTTTGATGACGCGGGCCGTACCGCCGACCA
>CAZWDN010000298.1:0-6459 GCA_964633125.1 uncultured Pirellula sp.
GCCAGCCAGCGCCGCAGGCCGCGCGTCGCCAAACCGACCGGAATGCAATCGCGCCACGCACTGCGTCGCCCCCGCACCAGCGGTAGCCGCGGCAGCGCGGCAAAGAGCATGGCGAGCAACGGGTCGCGCCCTTCCAGGCGATAGAAGTAGAACGTGCCGTCGAGCTTGCCGAAGTACAGCTTGCCGCGGCCGGGGCAATCGAGATATAGCGTGCCGTCGATCGCCATCTTCACTTCCAGCCGCAGGCTGCCGGCGGGGCGACCGCGATGCACGACGTCGTACGTCACCACGTCGTTGAGCAGAAACTCCATCGCGGCGTCGAGCCGATCGTCGACCACGGCAGGTTCCACGACGGCCCTCTTCTCCGGCCGTGCTTGGGCGTGGAACTCGCCGCCGCTGCGGAACCGAACGAAGGCAAACGGCAGCGTGCCGCCGTCGACCTGCTCGGTCGCTTGCACGTGAATATGGAGATGCGGTTGCGGCGAGTAACCGGAGTTGCCGCACAGGCCGAGCAACTGCCCCCGTTCGACCTGTTGCCCGACCTGGACGGCGATCGATCCTTGCGCGAAATGCGATAGTTCGACGTAGAAACCGCGCTCGTCGTGCAAGACGACGTGGTTCCCCCAATTGTGCGTCTTGTCGACCCGGCCGACGGCGTTGTCGGGCAGGTCGTCGACCACTTTGACGACGCGTCCGCGGCACGGCGCGAGCACCGGTTTGCGGAAACAGAAGTAATCGCGAGGCTGCAGCCCTTCGCCGGCAAACGTGCGGCCGTCGTCGCCGGTGATCACGAAGTCGTAGGCGTAACGCCAAGGGCCTTGATGGGTCCACTCGTCGTCGAACTCCTGCCACACGGTCCAGCCGCCGAAGAACGGCAGCGCGAGCGTCCGCCCGCCGTCGGCGAACCGGCGCTTCGCGGCCAGATCGTTCTCCATGGTTTCTTCCGGCGTGGTGCCGATGACCTTCGCCAAGCCGGAAAACTGCTGTACGCCGAGCGTGTAGAGCACGCCGAGCGTCACCAAGTTGAACGGCAGCGTGTAGGCCGGCACCGCGAAGAAGTAGCCGAACACTTGTACGGCGTCGACCAAGACGATCGAGCAGCAAACGGCCGCCGCCGCGATGAGAAAGCTGGTGCCGGAGGGGACGAGAAATACGCCGCCGACGGCCATCGCGATGAGCAGGAAATTGAAGCTGTAGACGTCGAGATACGCTTGCTGCGGGTTGTCGAGCAACATCGCGCGCAGCGAGGTCCCGAGCAGGTAGCCGCCGACGGCGAGCCCGAAGAGAATCCGCGAGCGAAGCACGAGCAGCAGGCTGAACAGGGCTCCGACGGCCACGCTCGGCACGAAGACGATCGCCCCGAGCGACTTGCAGAACCCGACGATTACGAGCGGCAGGCCGAAATCGTCGGACATCAATTCGCCGAGCTTGCGCGAATTGAGACCCAGGCTGCTGTAGCGCAGCGCCGCCGTGTGCATGACGGCGCTGCCGACGACGAACGGCAGGCTCAAAGCCGGCAAATTCAGATAGAAGCGAAACAGGTGAACGATCGCCGCCGTAAGGAGAAACGTCAACACGCCGGCGACCACGATCAAGAGCGCCGTCGGCCAAGACCAGGTGAGCGTGGCGCCGAGCGAAAGTCCCGCGAGCAACGGGTTGTAGGTGTAGTAGCCCGATTGCAAGGCGCGGGCGTCCATGCGGATGAGCCGCGCGAAGGCGTACGCGGCGACGACGGCCAGCAAGCCCGCGGCCCCGATCCGCCAATTCAAGAGCGTGCCGACGACGAGCACGAACCCGACGGCGGCGCGGCTCAGAAAGAAAATCTCCGCGTAGCTGCGGACGATTCCTTGCACGACCGCCAATGCGGAGCGGAGGGTCTTGATGACGTTGATCATGGGTCGTTCCGAGCGAGGGGATTAAGCTTCCCGTGCCAGTTCCGCTTGAAACGCCGCTTCGTCGCGGTTCGGCATCAGCCGCGTCGGCAGCACTTCTCGGCGTTCGATGTCGCTCAGGTCTTCGCGTTGGCGAATCAGTTCGACTTCGCCCGCTTCGGAGATAAGTACGACGTTCGGTCGATACTCGATGAACTGCAGCCATTGCGTGTTGTTGTAGGCCCCGACCGGCGAGAAGATCAGCCGGTGCCCGCGCTCGAGCGGCGGGAGTTGCAGCCCCTCGTCGATGGCGTCGATATTCATGCACATCGGCCCGTAAACGACGCTCAGTTCGTTGGCGCCGGAGACTTCGCGATCGATTTCAACGTGGAACTTGTACCAGAACGACGTGAACAGCAGATTGATGCCGGCGTCGGCGACGTAAGCCCGAGTGCCGTCGGCGAGGCGCTTCGTCGCTTGAATCGTGGTAATGAGCGAGCCGGCCTCGTCGACGAGATGCCGGCCGGCCTCGATGACGAGCGTCGGAAAGTGTCCCGGCCTGAGCGAGTTGCGCAGCGCATCGCAGATTTGCTCTGCATAGTCGTCGATGCTCGGCACGGAGACGTCGGGCGAAAGATACGTTCCCTTGAGCTTGCTCCGCGATGGAAACCCGCCGCCGATGTCGATCGATTCAATTTCGTAACCGAACGCCGCCTGCACTTGGTAGGCGAACGCCGTGAGCTTCTCGACCTGGCGCGCGTAGGCCGTTTCATCGGTGATGAACGTGCCGATGTGACAATGCAGGCCCGTCAGGCGAAGCTTGCCGCCGCGCGAGATACGCTTCACGGCATCGATCGCTTGGCCCGACTCTAAATTAAAGCCGAACCGCGACCATTGCGGATGGATGCCGACGTCCATATTCAGCCGGATGCCGACGTTGATCGTGCGGCCGAGCCGGTCGGCGACGTGTTCGAGGTCGTTGATTTCGTCGAGGTGGTCGATGTTGATCGTCGCCCCGGCGACGACGGCGGCGGCCAGCGTTTCCAGCGGCTTGTGCGGGCCGTTGAAGATGATCTTGTCGCCGGAAATGCCCAGGGCCTGCGCCTTTTCGAATTCCATCTTCGAAACGATCTCGGCCACGGCCCCCTCTTGATGCATGATCGCGCAGATCGCCTTCAGGTAGTTGGTCTTATAAGACCAGCCGAAGACGACGTTCGGGTAACGCGTCGTGAAGGCCGAGTGCATCTGCCGGAATTTGCGCCGCAGGTTCCGTTCCGAGTAGACGAACAGCGGCGAGCCGTAGGCGTCGACCAGATCGGAGATTTTCACTCCCTCGATCTGCTTGCGCACGCGGCGGCCGGCGCCGGGTTGAAAGCCGTGCTTGTTCATCATCCGGCTTTGCAGCTTCATCAGAAACGGCTTTTCGTAGGCCCGCTTCATTGGGTTTCTCCTCGCATCACGACGTTTTGAAAGCAGTTCATATCGGTGACCATCTCGTACGTGTAGCGCATGAAGAATCGCCCGGCGTCGTACGTATCGGCGGAGTCCGACGGCAGGCCGAGCGCATGACGCAGCATGCGGCCCGGCAAGTTCACGCCCACGCCGGTGGCGAAGTACGACCAAGCCGGAAAGCGCGGGTTGATTTCGATGAGGTAGAGCTTGCCGGTTTCGGGATCGGCGATGCATTCCAGTTCGTACGGCCCGCGCCATTGCGTACCCGCCATGAAACGCTGGGCGGCGGCCGTGAGGGCGGGGTTTTTGAGCGTGACGGCCGACCAAACTTTGCCGAGCGACGTTATGGAGACCTTCTTCATGGCGACGGTTCCGAGCGAGCCCCCCTTGCCGTCGCCGACGCCGACCAAGTTGAGCTCGTCCCCTTTCACGAGCTTCTGCACGATGACCGGATAGCCCCACTGCGCGGCGATCGAACGAAAATGGCCGGCCGCTTCCAGGTAGGAGTAGGCCGTGTGGGCCAGATAGTAGGCTCCCTTCACGACCAGCGGGAAGCCGAGCTCTTCGCAGGCTTCGTAGAGCGCTTCTTCCGAGGCGACGAAGCGGGTCTCCGGCACGTCGATGCCGAGCGCGGCGCCGACTTCGGGCAGTTTGTCTTTACCGCGCAGGCGAAACTGTTTCATGGTCGGCAGAAACGTGCGGATGCCGGCCGCCGCAAGTTCGTCGGCGTAGCGAATGTAGAGCGGCAACTCGACGTCGAGATTCGGCACGACGAAGTCGAGCCCATGCGCGGCTTGAATTTCCAGGAGCCGCGCGAGGAAGTCGTCGCCGCCGCCGGAAGGATACGGTAACGTAAACGAACGCTCGAAGAGCCAGTCCATGTAGATGCCCGGCTCGAGCGCATCGTACGCCAAGCCGACGACCCGGGCTCCCAGCGTGCCGTCTTCCAGCAGGCTGCGGGCCACGCCGGTGCCGGGCCCGGGGTTGTCGGCGGCGTTGATACCGGAGACGCCGACGACGAAATCAGAGCGACGAATCATGGCCGGGCCTATACGAGTTGGAGGTTCTTCAAGCGAGCAAGAAAGTCGGTGACGTCGCGGCGGGCTTCTTCCTGGTCGACGCGGTAGCGCGACGTCAGGTCGGCGACGAGGTCCGTTTCGCCGCGCCCTTCTTGCAGGCCGCGCAGCAGCGCCACGGCCGTGGGATTGGCGACGAAGCTTTCGCCCGAGCCGGGGTCGAAGAGGAATCCGTCGTCGTGAAAGACGATCTGCGCTAAACGTTCGGCGACGCTCATCTTGGCCTCGGAATTGGGGGTAGACGGGAACCGTCGGAAGGGCGGCCGCGATCGACTTGTCGACGGCCGTTACAGGGAAGAACGTGCCGACAGGGCGAACATCTACAGGGTTCCACAAAATGTTCGGTCCGACCGCCGCCGGACGAGAATAATCCGTAGGAATTGACTATTATTAAGGTCGAAAACCGCTCCTTTCGCACAGGCCTGTAGACGCCCGATGACCGCGTCCGTTCCTAATTCCGGTGAGTCGCCCGCAGCGCAAGATTCGGCATCGGCCGCCGATGCCGACGATGCGCGCCTCGCGCGCGTGCTCGCCGGAGACGAGGAGGCGTTTACAGCGTGGTTCGCGGAACTCCGTCCCCGCCTGGTGCGCATGGTGTACTTTCGTCTCGATCCGCGCCTGCGCGGACGGATCGACGCCGAAGACGTGCTGCAAGAGGTGTATGTCGACGCCGTGCGGCGGCGCGAGGCCTTCGCGACTTCGCAGCCGATGACGTTCTTCGTCTGGCTGCGGTTGATCGTCGGGCAGACGCTCGTCGATCTGCACCGCCGGCATCTCGGCGCGCAAATGCGCGACGCCGGCCGCGAACGGTCGCTCGGCGGCGGCGCGTCGTCGGGCACTTCGCAATCGCTGTCATTTCATCTGCTCGGCAAGCTCACGTCGCCCAGCATGGCCGCGATGCGCGCCGAGCTGTCCGCCTCGCTCACGCAAGCTTTGGACGAGATGAACGACACCGATCGCGAGATCCTGGCGCTGCGTCACTTCGAGGAACTGTCGAACAAGGAAGTCGCCGAAGTGCTCGGCATCGAACGGAAGGCCGCGAGCATTCGCTACGTGCGGGCCTTGGAACGGTTGAAAAAAGTCTTATCGGCCGTGCCGGGATTTCTCGATTCGCAAACGCTCGGACGTTAGCGGCGAAGCACTCGGCGTTCGTCGCCGTCGGTAGGTTGCAGCCATGACGAAATCAGCGCCCGCCGCCGAGTACGAATCGCTGGACGACGACGACTTGCTCGACGCCGTCGTGGAGGAATTCACGGCGATTTGCCGTACCGGCGCGGCGCCGGAGCCGGCGGAGTTCGCGGCTCGCTTTCCGCGCATCGCCGAGCAATTGAACGAATTGCTGCCGACGATCGCGGCGATCGAGCAAACCAAGTCGTCGTCGGACCCATTGCTGATGCGCGGGCTGCGCGGCGACGCGCCGGAGCGCCTCGGCGACTATCGCATCGTCCGTGAAATCGGCCGCGGCGGCATGGGCGTGGTCTATGAAGCGGTGCAAGAATCGCTCGGTCGTACCGTGGCGCTGAAGGTCTTGCCGCAACAAATGCTGGCCGACCCGAAACGCGTCGAGCGCTTCGAGCAGGAAGCGCGCATCGCGGCCCGGCTTCATCATACGAACATCGTGCCGGTGTTCGGCGTCGGCTTCGATGAAGGGCTGCACTACTATGTGATGCAGCGCATCCAGGGAGAAGGTTGGGATCGCCGGCTGCTGCACTCCACCGTCAAGCCGACGGCCCAAGAAGCGGCGCGCATCGGGCGCGACGCGGCCCGGGCCTTACAGCAGGCGCACGACGAGGGAACGCTTCATCGCGACGTGAAGCCGGGCAATATCTTGATCGACGACCACGACCACGTCTGGCTCACAGACTTCGGGCTCGCGCAGATTTTGGAATCCGACGTGACCGCCACGGCGCACGTGGCCGGAACGTTGCGCTACCTGCCGCCGGAGCGTTTGCACGGCGTATCCGACGCCCGCGGCGACGTCTACAGCCTCGGCGTGGCGCTGTTCGAAGCCGTCGGCGGGCGACCGCCGTTTGAAGCGCGGTCGAACGTGGAACTGATGC
>CAZWDN010000299.1:0-6423 GCA_964633125.1 uncultured Pirellula sp.
CGTCACGCGCATTTCGTCGCCGACCGTTTCCACGACCAGCGCATACCACCGGCCCGCCTCCAGCTTGGCGGGATACGTCACCTGCCGGCCCACGAGCAGTTTGGCGACTTCGGCCTTCTTCGTCGGGTCGTTGCGCATTTCGCGGATGTCGTGGCGCATGTTGCCGTCGCGTTCGTCGATGATCGTCACGCCGTTAAGCCGCACTTGGGCGCGGCATAGATGGCCGTAATGCGCGCCGGTGTACTTGCGATCGTCGAACTCGACGTCGATCATCGTCGCGCCGTCGAACTTGATCCGACATTCCACCACGCTGTCCTTGGTCGGAATCTCCAAACCATGCACGGCGGCGTGCGCTTTGATTTCCGGCTTACCGTCGGCGGCGGGGATCGTCACGTCGCGCGTTTGCGTTCCCTTCAGCGCCCCGCTTTCGACGGCAAACGTCGGCACCACGCGATGCCACACCTTCGCCGGCTCGGCGCCTTGGAAATCGTCGGCGAAGAGCAATTCCTTTTTCACGGCGATCGAACCGGCGGGGATCGCCGGCAATTGCTTCGCAAAGCTCGCAGACTTCGCACCGCCGGCGGGCTTAGCCGGCTCGGCGGCATGTAGCAGGCACGACGAAACGAACGACAGTGCGACGGCGGTGAGTAACGTCTTCATAAGCGCGGTTTCCGTGACACGGCGGGATTGCGAAGGCGCGGCAAGCCTCGCTCAGCTTAACATGCGAACCCCTGGGACACGAGGAACCGGAGGCCCGGCCAAATGATCGCCATCTCGTATCCGGGCGGCGTCTCGGCCATAATGGGCTCTTGAAATTCGGCAAATCACGCTGCCGCGTCACCGCCACATGCTCCTGCGAGGAACCTCGAACACCATGTCACGCACGCCCCTCATCGCCGCGGCCTCGCTGCTCCTCTTCTCGCTACAAA
Source organism: uncultured Pirellula sp. (assembly GCA_964633125.1). Lineage (GTDB taxonomy): Bacteria > Planctomycetota > Planctomycetia > Pirellulales > PNKZ01 > PNKZ01. The sequence goes on from CAZWDN010000299.1 coordinate 930, forward strand.
CCGGCCGGGCCGCCGATTCCGCCGATTGGCGCTCCTGGCGCGGGCCGCTCGGCGGCGGCAGCGTCGAGCGCGGCAACTTCCCGGTGAAGTTCGGGGCCGACAAATACCTATGGCGCGCCGAACTGCCGGGCCGCGGTTGCTCCACGCCGATTCTGCTGCAAGACAAAATCTATCTGACGTCGCCGGCCGACGGCAAAGACGCCCTGCTCTGCTTCGGCCTCGACGGCACCGAGCAATGGCGAACCGTCTTCGCCGCGGAGAATCCCGGCAAACATCGCAACGGCTCCGGCAGCAACGCCTCGCCGATCACCGACGGCCAAGCAATCTTCGTCTTCTTCAAAAGCGGCGCGTTCGCGGCCGTCGAACTCGACGGCAAGGTCCGCTGGCAAACGAATCTCGTCGAACGCTTCGGGCCCGACACATTGTTCTGGGACCACGGTACTTCGCCGGTGCTGACGGAGAAGTACGTCGTCATGGCGCGCATGCACCAAGGCGAGTCGTGGCTCGCGGCCTTCGACAAACAGACCGGCGAAATGGCCTGGAAGGTCGCCCGCAATTACGTCACGCCGACGGAATGCGATCACGGCTACTCCACGCCCGTGGTGCTGCAGCATCAAGGCAAAGAGTCGATTCTCATTTGGGGCGCCGAGCATCTCACGATTCACAACGCCGCCGACGGGAAGCTCACGTGGTCGTGCGGCAACTTCAATCCCGACGGCAACAAGCTTTGGCCCGCCATCGCCACGCCGGTGATCGTCGGCGACACGGCCGTCGTCGCGTACGGCCGCAACGATCGCGGCATCCCGCGATTATTCGGCATCCGGCTTTCCGGAAGCGGCGACGTCACCGCGACCAACCACGTTTGGAAGCGCGACGACGTCGGCACGTTCGTCCCCACGCCCGCCGTTTACAAGGGGCGCGTAATTCTCGTGCGCGATCGAGGTGAAGTCGCCTGCCTCGATCCCGCTACCGGCAAGACCATTTGGGAGGGAGCCTTCCCCAAGCATCGCACCAACTTTTACTCGTCGCCGCTGATCGTCGGCGACAAACTCTACGCGCCGCGCGAAGACGGCGCCGTGTTCGTCGCGAGCATCGCCGGCGACAAATTTGAAGTCCTCGCGGAAAACGACATGGGGGAATCCGTAATCGGCTCGCCGATTCCCGCCGGCGACAAGCTCCTCATCCGCGGCGAGAAGCACCTCTTCTGCCTCGCCGGAGAGTAGCCCGCCGGCCTACCGGTTGATCATCCGCATCGCCGCTTCGGGATAGCGCTCGCCGACGACCTCGATCTTCGCCGACGCGTCGTCGATTTCGCGCAGATCGTCCGGGGTCAGTTCGACCGTGATGGCCCCGATGTTTTCTTCCAAACGCCCGCGTTTCGTCGTCCCCGGAATCGGCACGATCCACGGCTTCTGCGCCAACAGCCACGCCAGCGCAATCTGGGCCGGCGTCGCTTGCTTGCGCCCGGCGATGCGCCCCAATAGTTCCACCAGCGCCGCGTTCGCCTTCCGCGCCTCGGGCGTGAAGCGCGGCACACGGTTGCGGAAGTCGGTGCCGTCGAACGTCGTGCTCTCGTCGATCTTGCCAGTAAGATATCCCTTTCCCAACGGGCTGAACGGCACGAAGCCGATGCCCAACTCTTCGAGCGTCGGCAAGATCGCCTCTTCCGGCTCGCGCCACCAGAGCGAATACTCGCTCTGCAACGCCGCCACCGGCTGCACGGCGTGCGCGCGGCGAATCATCTGCACGCCGGCTTCCGACAGCCCGAAGTGCCGCACTTTCCCTTGCTGAATGAGTTCCTTCACCGCGCCGGCCACGTCTTCCATCGGCACGTACGGGTCGACCCGATGTTGATAGAACAGATCAATATGATCGGTCTTAAGCCGGCGAAGCGACGCATCGGCGACTTCGCGAATATGCTCCGGCCGGCTGTTGAGCCCCGCCTGCACGCCGTCGACGATGTGAAACCCGAACTTCGTGGCGATCACGACCCGCTCGCGAACCGGCGATAGCGCTTCGCCGAGCAGTTCCTCGTTGGTATACGCGCCGTATACCTCGGCCGTGTCGAAGAAGGTGATCCCCAAATCGACGGCCCCCCGCAGTAGCGCGATCGCCTCCTGCCGATCCATGGCCGGGCCATACCCGAAGCTCATCCCCATACAGCCGAGCCCGAGGGCGGAAACTTCCAAGCCGCTGTCGCCCAGTTGGCGTTTTTGCATTGCCGGTCCTTTCGTGCGTGAAATCGTTACGCAGATTCTAACGATTTCCCACCGACCGCGCACCACATCCGCTTCAAATCACGAAGCCGGCTACGCGCTACGGCTCTCCGGCCGTTCGGACGGCGAACCTTCGTCCGGCGCGGCCATGCGCACGGCGCTGAACACTACGCCCGGGTTCTCGCGCTCGTAGTATTTCGCGTCCCAGGCCGATTGAAACAATACCGCGTCGTTGCCGAACTGGTCCCGTACGATTTTGGCCGTGGTCGGGAGCCGGATTTCATCGAGGGCGACGTTCGACGACATGATCCAGCGCGTCACCTTATACGGAAGCCATTCCTGGTGCGTCTTGGTGTTGTATTCCGTTTCCAAGCGAAAGCGAACGACGTCGAATTGCAGTTCCCCCACGGAGGCGAGCAGCGGATCGCTGCGCACGGCGACCGGGTCGCTGAACTTTTGAATCGCCCCTTCCTCGATGAGCTGTTCGAGCCCGCGTTCGAATTGCTTGCGTCTGGTCGTATCCGACGTGCGCAAGACGGCGAAGTATTCCGGCGAGAACTGCGGCAGCGGTTCGAAGTTTACCGAAGGACCGGTGCAAATCGTGTCTCCGAGATGAAACTCGCCCGGGTTGATCAGCCCGATGATGTCGCCGGCGTACGCTTCGTCGACCGTTTCCCGTTCGCGGCCGAACACGCGATGCGCGCGGCGCAGGCGAATGGTCTTGCCGGTCCGCGGATGGCGCACGTCCATGTCGCGCACGAACTTGCCGGAGCAGATGCGAATGAAGGCGATCCGGTCGCGATGCTGCGGATCGAGATTCGCTTGAATTTTAAAGACGAACCCGGCAAAGTCGGGCCGAGAAGCGTCGATGTTCCCCACGTCGCTCCGCCGCGCCGTCGGCGCCGGGCAGAGTTTGAGGAAGCCGTCTAAGAAGTGCGCGACGCCGTAGTTGGTCAGAGCGCTGCCAAAGTACACCGGTGTGACGCGGCCCGAGAGAAACTCGGCCCGATCGAGCGTCGTCCCTTCCATACGCAGCAGTTCGACCTCTTCCGCGACGGCGCTCGCGACCTCGGGGCGAATGTCCTGACCGGACAACTCGGCGACCGGAATCGAGCGGCCCACGATGCGGCGTTGCCCGTCGCGCTCTTCGAAGAATTCGGCGGTCTCCGTCACGGTGTCGACGATGCCGCAAAAATCCAAACCGGTGCCGATCGGCCAATTCTGCGGCCGCGCGGTGATGCCGAGCTTGGCTTCAATTTCGCTCAGGAGCGCGAGCGGATGTTGTCCGGCCCGATCGACTTTGTTGATGAACGTGATGACCGGAATCTTGCGCAACGCGCACACGCGAAACAGCTTTTCCGTTTGCGCTTCAACGCCTTTGGCGAGATCAATCACCATCACGGCGCAGTCGGCCGCCATCAGCGTGCGATAGGTGTCTTCGCTGAAATCATGGTGGCCCGGCGTGTCGAGCAGGTTGACGTGATATCCTTCGTACTCGAACGGCAACACGGTCGAACTGACGGAGATGCCGCGCTGACGTTCGAGTTCCATCCAATCGCTCGTGGCGGCCCGTTGCGTCTTGCGACCGCGGACGCTGCCGGCGATGTCGACGCGACCGCCGTAGAGCAACAGCTTCTCGGTCAGCGTGGTCTTGCCGGCATCCGGATGCGAAATAATGGCAAACGTCCGCCGCCGCGACACTTCCTGCGTGAGTTCTGAATCGGCCATGAGAATCTTTGCGAACGAAGGACGAAGACCAGCGAGGCCGAACAGAACAAACACGGCGGCCGGAAGAATGGGCGAAAAGGCAACTATTCCCGATTTCCTTTTCTTCGCCAAGGCCTATTCCCCGGGCACTAAAGTGAAGACTCTCGAGTGCGCCACACGATTCGTTCGGCCAACGGCCGAAGTTTTCTCAGCCCAGGCCGATCAAGGCCTGGGAATCGATTCGGTGGCGCCGACCCGCAGTCCTGCCGGGGCGCGATCCGAATCAGGAAGGCGGCGCGCACACCGACGCATCGGAACGCGGCCCTTTGGGCCGCGAATTCTCACACGCATCCAAGATCCCGGCCCTGCGGGCCGGGCTAAGGAAACTCGGCCCCTTGGGCCGCGCGTCATGCGCGATGTCGCTGCAGTGGAAATTCGGGGGCGCGAAGGGCTCTTAGTGCCCCTTCTCGTACAGCACGACGATCATCACGTCGCTCGGGGCGAACTCCGTCGTCGAGAGGCCGGAGTGTTTCGCCGTCGGCGGAATGCTTTGCGGAGCGATGTTGCCGAAGATTTGCACGACGCGGGCGCCCGACTCCGCCAGCCAGGCGTTCATTTGCGTTTCGAGCTGCGAGAGTTCGCTTTCAACCCCCTTGAAAAACTTCACGCGATGCACGGCAACCTCCTTGGCGCGGAAACGATGGACGCAGAAACAAGAGAATCGAGCGCGCAAGTTCGCGCTCGGAATGCGTCGAGTATCGACGGCGGACGGGTGCATTGCAACCCGGTCGAGAGGCTGCGCCGTTCGGGCTCAAAAGTTCCGTCGACTTGCCGCACGCGCTGCGATGAATCGTCGTGCGAGCGGCTTTGCTTACGGAGCGGGCGTCGCCGGAGCGGCGCCGGGAACCGCGGGAGCGGCACCGGGCACAGCCGGAGCGGCGGCGCCGGGAGCAGGAACCACCGGGGCCGGCACGGCGGGAGCACCGGTAGCCGCCGGTGCGGCGGGCACGGCGCTGGGGTCGGTCGGGGCGGCGGCAGGCATGGCCGGTGCGGCGGCGTTCGGATCGGGCACGCTGACGTCCGGCGCCACGGCGTTCGGATCGGTGCCGTCGGTCGCGCCTTCGACGGCCTTCGGCTCGGGCATTTTCCCTTGCGTCGGCACGACCACCTTCTTGGCGTTGGCCGCCTTGGTGTCGAATTCGTAGTCTTGCAGCTCCATCGACAGCAGCGCGGTCGCGGCGCACAGCGCCATGAACGAGATGCCCAACAGCGCCGTGTAGATGTTGCTGCCCGGCTTCTCTTCGTAGATGCCGCCGACGTTAGTTGAATCTAGTTGCGACACGGTCGTCCTTCTCGATGAGGCCCTTGCTGTACTCGGGAATGACCTTACCGACGGAAACGTCGGCCGTGGTCTGCAGGATTTCGATGCGGCCGATCAGCTTCGTGGCGGCGGCGGTGGCGCCGGGGCGATAGACATACATGGTTTGGCCGCGGGCGACGCCGTCGTCGGAACCGAGCGAGATTTCCACGAGGTCTTTCGTCGCCGCGCGAACGACGCCGTCGATCTTCGG
>CAZWDN010000300.1:0-6411 GCA_964633125.1 uncultured Pirellula sp.
TCGCCAAGACGTCGTCGGAACACCCCATCGCACGCAGCGTCGGCGACGGTTCGCTGGAGCCGCTGGCACAGGCCGAACCGGTCGAGCAAGCCACGCGCGCCTGATCGAGCGCCAAGAACATCGCTTGACGATCGACTCCGACCAGCGCGATGTTGAGCGTTTGCGGGAGGCGCGGCACGCCGGACCCGTGGATGACGAATTCGGGATGGGCCGTACGCAGCCGTAGCTCCAGTTCGTCGCGCAAGTTCGCCAATCGCGCCGCTTGCTCTTCGCGCCGGCGGTGCCACGCCTCGAGCGCCGCGCACATGCCGACGACCAACGCGGGCGACTCGGTGCCGGGCCGGAGCGCTTCTTGTTGAAACCCGCCGTACAACAGCGGCCGCGGCACGACGTCGCTTCGCAACACGAGCGCGCCGATCCCGAGCGGGCCATGGAACTTATGCGCGGCCAGACTCATCGCATCAACACCGAGCTCGCGAAAGTTGACGTCGATCTTCCCGACCGCCTGCACCGCATCGGTGTGCATCAGGACGCCGCGCTCGCGGCATAGCGCCGCCAACTCCGGCACCGGCTGCAGAATGCCGGTCTCGCTATTGCCGAGCACGACCGACACGAGCCGTGCGGGACGCTCGAGCATCGCGGCGAGCCGTGACGGATCGATGCGACCGCTCGGTTCGACCGGAATACGCTCGACGGTCTCTCCTTGCCGAGCACAAGAATCGGCGGGGCCTTGCACCGAGGGATGTTCGACGGCCGACACCAACAACCGCGACGTCGCCCGGCTGCGCTCGTCGCCCAGGCCCAGCGTGCGTACGGCCCAATTGTTCGACTCCGTGCCGCCGCTGGTGAAAATCACGCGATCAGTCTGGATCGACGCTTGTTCCAGGCCGAGTAGGACGCCGATTCGCTCGCGGGCATCTTCGACGACTCGTCGCGCCGCACGGCCGAAGGCGTGTTGGCTCGCCGGATTGCCGCACACATCGCGCGCCGTGCGATCCATGGCTGCGGCCACTTCGGGGAGCAGCGGCGTCGTAGCGGCGTGGTCGAGGTAGATCGGTTGCATGCCGGCAATCGCAGCAAGGAAAAGCGTGGAGATCGACCCAATTATAGAGGAAAACCGGCCGGCTCGCGCGCTCGGCGCGATGTCGCGTCGATCGACCTCCGACTGACATTGCTCCTGCCGGCGACCCGTTGGTATCCTCCTCCGCCCTTATCCGCCCTTACGCCGGCGGCCCGGCGTTGCGGCTTTGCCGAACGCCGCGGTCTGCAATCGATCTGTGAGATAATGTCGCCATGGAAGAAACTCGGTATGTTCGGATGCGAACAACGATCGTCGTAGTGAGCATGTTGGTACTCCCTGCCGCCGCGGTGTTCGGCGTGAAAATGCCTGCCGAGTCGCTCGCTTCGAAAAGTTCGGCTACCGCCCCGAACACAGTCTCCGAGAAGCCCTCCGCGGAACAATCGGCGCACGACGGCCGGCAGGCCCGAGCGCCGGGGCTCTTCACGCAATCGCATGCGGCCGAGCGGTCGACGACAAGGCCGCGCGAGGTCGTCCAAGCCGGTGACGGCGGCTCTCTTTCGGACTTGCCGCAGGACGGAGCGATGCTCACCGCGGCCTCGGCGAACATCGATGTTCCCGGCCGACCGACGGAAGCGTCGCACCCCGCCACATCGCAATCGCCGCTCTCGTTGAGCTTTGCCTCACCGATCAGTTCGACGCCGTCTGCCTCGCAGGCACTCTACGACGGCTCGACTTTGGCTCATGCCGAGGTACTGCATCCGGCTGCCGCGCCCCCAGCGAGCGGAGCCGGCCTCGAACAGTTCACACAAATCCAGCAGCGGCTCAGGGCCCTGGGCGCAACACATTATGCGCTCGAAACTTGGGGCACCGACGGGCAACTGTATCGTTTCCAATGCCGCATGGCGGCCGGACACACTGCGGATTACACGCGGCAATTTGAAGCGACCGATACCGACGCCTTGCACACGATGCTCACCGTGCTCGAGGAAGTCGAGGCCTGGAAGGCGGGTCGCTTGCCGTAAAGACAAACTATTTATGTCTTTAAGGTAAGCCGTGCCGCGGCGACTTCCCCTTCGCAATGCGGATTGTTGCAACGCCTCGACCCCGCCGATCGGCGGAAAATCGTCGAATCGCCGCCGGGTTGCTCTTGTCAGATTCCCCCGCAATCCGCAAATTGCTGGCGAAGTCGGCTATTGTCCTCGCGCGAGGCTGCCGATGATTGGTGAAAATCCCCGCAGGGCCGAGGCTGGAAAGCCTCGTGGTTTTCGTGAGGTCGGCGACGTCGCTGAGCGGTTTGCGACCAACTTCGCAGGGCATTGCATCACGCGCCGCTGCGGCGCGTGGCACGGTGCCGCATGGTTGGCCGACGCAATCGCGACCGGCGCTGCCGATGCTCTTGAGAACCCCCTACCGGAGCGAGCCTACCGGCCGTGAGCAACCTGTCCACCGCGGACCGTTCGTCCGCGACGCCCGCTTGGCGCGCGTGGAAGCGGTGTTGTTTTTGGCCGACGAGCCGCTGAATACCCGAAAAATAAGTCAGTTGGCTAACTTGGCGGACGGTACGGAAGCGCGTACATTAATCCGCCGATTGAACGATTTTTACGATCGCCAGGGAACCGCATTCCGAGCGGAAGAAGCGGCCGGGGGCTTTCAGTTGCTCACGCGACGAAAGTTCTCCGGCTGGTTACGCAGGCTCGTGCGTACGCACGTCGAGTCGCGACTTTCGACCTCGGCGTTGGAGACTTTGGCGGTCGCGGCATATCGTCAGCCGGTCACGCGGGCCGAGATCGAAGGGATCCGCGGCGTGCAGTGCGACGAGATGTTGCGGCAGTTGTTGGAACGCGATTTGGTCAAGATCGTCGGACGAAGCGAGGAGCTCGGCCGGCCGTTCTTGTATGGGACGACGAAGCGCTTCTTGCGGTTCTTCGGCCTGCGGCACCTCGATGAGTTGCCGCGCGCCGCAGAATTGCGAGCCCGCCGCGACGGCGAACCCGACCGCTCCGAAACCCAACACGATACGAACCCACCGGATTTGAATCACGATTCGCAAGAGGAGTCTGAAGTGAGTATTGCAATGGAAACGGAATTGCAGCGGGAAGAAGACCTCAAGCGTCGTCGCTTGGGCCGTCTTGACGAAGTTCGCGCTGAAGATGAAGACGACGACTTCGAAGACGATGAGGACGAAGACGACGACGATGATGATGAAGAAGACGACGACGAAGACGAAGATGACGACTTCGAAGACGATGATTTCGACGACGACTGGGAAGAAGTCGACGACGAAGAAGATGAAGACGAAGACGAGGACGATGAAGATTGGGACGACGACGAAGACGAAGATGATGACGACGACGATTGGGACGACGATGACGAAGAAGAAGAGGAAGAAGACGACGAAGAGTAACGCGTCGCCCTAACTTCCGATCAACGTCGGATGAAAGAATTTCTAGGCGGCCGAGCGCACCCGCGCTCGGCCGCCTTTTTTCGCCATTTGCAAAGACCGCGCGCCGTGGGCTATTTATTGAGATACGGCGGATGCACGAAGTAATTCGGGCCGTTGTAGCGCCGAGGGTCGGACTTTAACAGCAGGTAATTCGGCGTTCGTGAGTTAGACGTGCTCCGACGTGCGGTGTAACGGCGCGCGACCAGTTGCATCGACGACGAACCCGATGAGAGGGACTGCGACGTCGGAACGTTCGCGGCTTGAACCACCGTCGTCGGGAGAACCGCCGGTGTGAAAGCCAGTGTGAAGGCGAGCAGCAGTTTGGACATGAGCGAGTCTCCGATACGGGGGCGAGGCGATGCTCTTATTGTCGACGACCGGGCGGAAATCGCCGGCAGTTATTTCGTTCCAAGCCCGGCAATTGATCACGGCCTCGTTGCTCGACGTCAAAAGCCTGCAAGGTACGCCCACGAAGGCTCCTCACTAAGGCCACTTCGGCTCCCGCTTCTCCAAAAACGCCGCCAGCCCTTCGCGGGCTTCTTCCGTCGTGCGGGCCGTGGCGCTGGCCGCGGCTCCGGCGCCGAGTTGCACGAGCATTTGCTCGCCGATCGTTTCGTTGAGCATCCGCTTGGTCTGCAGCAATGCGGGAGGCGCACACTTCGCGCATTGCCCCGCCAGTTCCGTCGCGCGGGGCCAGAGCAAATCGGGATTCACGACCTCGTGAAAGAGCCCGACGCGGAAAGCTTCGGCCGTGCCGACGGTCTGCGCCGTCAGCAGCAGCCGTGCCGCGTGGCCGCCGCCGACGCGGAACGTAAGCAACGGCGCTACCAGCCCCGCCACGATGCCGCGGAGTGGTTCCGGCAACCCAAACGTCGAACCTTCGGCGGCGAGCACAATGTCGGATGCGAGCAAGAGCCCTGCACCGCCTGCGATCGCGGGCCCGTTCACCGCGGCAATGATCGGCTTCGGAAACCGGAGCATGTATTCGACGAGGTTGCGATACGCCGCGGCGTCGCCGTGCCAGAGTTCGTTGGCGTTGGGGAGCTTGCTCGTTTCGAGCATTTCGCCGAGATCCATCCCGGCGCAAAACACATTGCCCGCCCCGGTGAGCACGACGGCCCTGACGCGCTTTTCCAAGTGCAGATCTTCGAACATCTCCTGCAATTCGGCCAACAGCGCACGGTTGAGCGCGTTGCGCTTCTCCGGCCGATTGAGAATGACCGTCGCCGTATGTTCGTGAATGTGGAGTCGTAACAGAGACATATCGATTTCCCGTTAGCCGCACCGCGGAGCGCGTATGCGTTGACTTACTTACCGACTTACCGGCAATTCCATTTCCATCAGTGCCGTGCCGAGCAATTTTCCTTGTGTATCCGTTCGCAAGGAGCGACTCGCCCCGCCGTCGAGCACGTCGTAGAGCAAAAAGTTCAAACCGTCGACGTGCGGCATTTCGAAGCGCTCGACGCGCACGGCACCGAGCCCTTGAAAGTACGCCGCCACGCGTTCGGCCGAGAGTTCGCGGACCAGCAATTCGTAGCCGGCCCGATTCAACGCGACGACGCCGATATTGGCATGGTTCCCCTTGTCGCCGCTGCGAGCTACGGCCAGTTCGCTCAGTCGAATTGTGTTCATGTCCACTCCTTGGCCGAACGTACGGCAACTTCCGGCGTCAGGAACTCGCGCGGCACGAGCGTCGGCCAATAAGCAAACACCGGCCTCACCTCGCCCCGAGCTTGCGTGTAACCGGCGAGTCCGGCAGGGCCGCTCGTTGCCAGTGGCGCAAACTCGCGCGTGAACCGTTCAACCGCCTCGCGCCGCGGGTCGTGCACGGCGAGACGCAAGACGACCTCATGCAAATCGGCAGGCGGCTGGTGTAGACCCGGCACGCCGGAGCCTGCGCCGAGCAGTTCGACATGGCTGCGGGCATACTCGAAGCCGGCGTCGCGGATCTTGGCCCAAATGATGCGGGCACAGTCGTGCGCCTTCGCGACGCAATCACGACCGTAGACGAGCAATCGCCCGTCGGCCATGAAGCCGTCGCGATAGGCGAGCGAAACTTTTAGCGTACTCGGCGCAGTCGTTCCTGTTGCGCCGCGGACCTGCACGTGGTCGGCCAAGTTGTCCTCGATCTGCACGGTCGTAAAATCGCAATCGACGTCGGGCGTAAGGTAATGCCGCGGGTCGCCGATTTCGTACAGCAGTTGCGAACGAACGGTATCGCGCGAAACCTTGCCGCCCGAGCTCTCGGGCTTCGTAATCACCGTGGAGCCGTCCCCTTCGAGTTCGGCGATCGGGTAGCCGACATCGGCCAGATCGAGGACCGGCCAGGCATGGGAGTAGCCGCCGGTCGCTTGAGCCCCGCATTCGATGAGGTGTCCGGCCACGGATGCTCCGGCGAGCTTGTTCCAATCGTCCCACGACCAGCCGAACTCATGCACGGCCGGGCCGACCGTAAGCGACGCATCGGCCACTCGGCCGGTGATCACGATCCGCGCCCCCTGCCCTAACGCCTCGGCGATCGGCCGCGCGCCGAGGTACGCATTGGCGCTGACGATCGGCTGTTTGAGGTCCGAGAGCGGTCGGCCGTCGTCGAGGTTCTCAAAGCGGCAGCCGGCCCCTTGTAACTCGGCGATTCGCGGCAAGAGATCGTCGCCCGAGACGACGCCGATCATAACGTCGCCCAAACCGGCCTCGGCCAAGATCTTCGCGGCGGCCTGGGCGCAACTCGCGGGATTCATCCCGCCGGCGTTCGTGACGATCTTCAGTTGCGGTTGCGCCTTCAGCGCCGGAATCAAGCTCTTGAGCACCGGCAGGAAATCATGGGCATAGCCGGCCGACGGGTCTTTCTCGCGTAGTCGCGCCAGGATCGAGAGCGTGAGCTCGGCCAAGTACTCGAGCGTCAGATAGTCGAGCCGCGCGGTTTCGACGAGCCGGCGCGGAGCGTCGA
>CAZWDN010000301.1:0-6402 GCA_964633125.1 uncultured Pirellula sp.
CAACTTCAACCAGGGCGCAAGTTTACTTCAAATAGGTTTTGAAACCGGCTCTAGCCATGTCAGCCTCGGCCGCCATCGACGTTCAGGGGATGACGAAGCGATTCGGCGATCGCACGGCCGTCGATCACATCGGGCTACGGGTTCCTCGCGGCGAAATCTGCGGATTTCTCGGGCCGAACGGCAGCGGCAAGACCACGTTCATTCGCATGCTCTGCGGCCTGCTCCGCGCCGACGCGGGCTCCGGCACCTGTCTGGGCTACGACGTGATCGCGGAAAGTCCCGCGATTAAGCGCGAAGTCGGCTACATGACGCAGCGTTTCAGTTATTGGGACGATCTCACGGTCGACGAAAATCTGGACTTTGTCGCACGCATGTACGGAGTTCCGAACCGTCGCGAGGCGGTTCGCCAAACCGTCGAGCAATTCGGCCTTGGCGAACGTCGCCATCAGCCGGCCGGCGAACTCTCCGGAGGATGGAGGCAGCGGCTGGCGCTGGCCGCCTGTCTCATTCATCGGCCGAAGCTCCTCTTGCTCGACGAGCCGACGGCGGGAGTCGATCCCAAAGCGCGACGCGACTTCTGGGAGGAAATTCACCGCCTCGCCCGTGACGGCCTAACCGTGCTCATCGCGACGCACTATATGGACGAGGCGGAACGTTGCCATCGGCTGGCCTATATTTTTAACGGCAAACTACTGACGGAAGGAACCGTGGCCGAGGTCGTCGAACGAGCCGGCCTCACCGTGTGGGAAGTCGGGGGCGCCGACCTCATGAAACTCTCGGGCGAACTTCGCGGGCGATCCGGCGTGGAACAGGTTTCGGCGTTCGGCGACAAGTTGCACGTCGGCGGCTACGACGCGCAAGCATTGGAGCGGGCCATTGAGCCGTTTCGCACCGGCGAATACCGCTGGCGCCGAATCGATGCCGGCCTGGAAGACGTCTTTATCCATCTCATGGAGGCGTCGTCCGTGCGTCGCGCGCCATGAGATTCTCCGACTTCTTCTCACCGCCGCGATTCCGCGCGATCGTCATCAAAGAATTCATTCAGATGCGTCGCGATCGTCTGACGTTCGGCATGATGGTCGGTATTCCCTTGATGCAGTTGATCTTGTTCGGCTATGCCATCAATTCCGATCCGAAACATCTGCCGACCGCCGTCGTGCTCGCCGATCATGGTCCGCAGGCTCGCACGTTGCTTAACGCGTTGAAGAACAGCGCGTACTTCGACTTCGTGAAGCAGGTCGAATCGGAAGCGGAAGCCGACGAATTGGTGGAACGCGGCAAGGTGATCTTCGTTGTGAGCATCCCGGAGAACTTTTCCCGGGATTTGGTGCGCGGCGCTCGGCCCGTGATGCTGATTGAAGCCGATGCGACCGATCCGGCGGCGACGAGTAATGCGATCGGCGCGCTGCACAACTTGACGAGCACGGTACTGGCGAACGACCTGAAAGGACCGCTTGCCGGCCTGGCGTCGGCCCCGCCGCCGGTCGATATTCGCGTGCATGCGCGCTACAACCCGGAAGCGATCACGCAATACAATATCGTGCCGGGGTTGATGGGCGTGGTGTTGACCATGACGATGATCGTCATAACGGGCCTCGCGATGACGCGCGAACGGGAGCGGGGTACGATGGAAAACCTGCTGTCGATGCCGACGCGGCCGATCGAGGTGATGCTCGGCAAGATCATTCCGTACATCTTGGTCGGCTATATTCAGGTCGGTCTCATCCTTTTGGCGGCGCGCTATCTCTTCGGCGTACCGATGGTCGGCAGCATCCCGTTGCTGCTAGTGGTCGTCGTACTGTTTATCATCGCCAATCTGGCCGTGGGAATCACGTTTTCGACCATCGCCAAGAATCAGTTGCAAGCGGTGCAGATGTCGCTGTTCTATTTCTTGCCGTCGATGCTGCTTTCCGGATTTATGTTCCCGTTCTTCGGCATGCCGCACTGGGCGCAATGGGTCGGCTCGGTACTCCCGTTAACCCATTTTTTACGCATCGTGCGCGGGATTCTCATCAAAGGAAACGGGCTGGTCGAAATTGCGCCGGAACTCCTACCGATTGGGCTCTTCACGGCGGTCGTGCTGGCAATCGGCGTCGTTCGCTACCGACAAACGCTCGATTGAAGGCCCTGCGCGACGGGGCGTCCGCACATGTGCCGGCGTGCTGCGCGCGGGACTAATACCGGCGTAGTAGTCTGTTCGCCGTGAAGTGAGGGGACTTGGGGTGTGCCACTGCCGGCTTGCCCGGCAGTGAATTCGGAGCGCACTGCCGGACGAGCCGGCAGCGGCACGCATTGTGGCCGGGCGACAACTCACGCCTAACGAGGCTCTAGTGCTTGAACGGCGGCGGTTTTCCTATAGTCTGATGGGATCGACGTCCGCCTAGTGAAAGATTCGGGCGGCAACGCGCGGTCGGAGGGGCCGGAGTTCCCGATGGTCGCCCGTCGTTCGTTCGTCGCGCAGGACTCCATCATACCGTCGCCGCACCTTCAGGAGATCGCACCATGACAGCTAAGAAAGCCGACCCAAGTCAAACCAAGGCCCGAGCCAAAAAGGCGGCGGCGGGCGCGGCGGTGCGAGATCGGGTTCGTGAATTGTCCGTCGCGGCGTTTCGCGATGGGAAACTCTCGCTCGGCGATCTATCGAAGTTCGTCAACGAAGTGCTGGAAGGAGCCGTGGAAACGGTGGATCAGAGCATCCCGGCTTCCAGCAAGAACGTTTTGCGCGAAGTGTTCAACGGCCTGAGCGAAGGCGTGCATGCGGTTTCGTCCGCCGGATCGGCCGCGGTGAAGGACGTGCGGCGGCGCGGCGAGGCGATTTCAGCGCGCTCCGTGTCGACCGCGACGAAGCACATCAGCGAGGCCAACGCGGAGTTCTTGGCCGCCGTGAAGCGATTCGCCGGAAAGACGTCGAAACAGGCGCGCGAAGAATTAAACGCGCTCGTGGCCCAGGCAGAAAAGCTGGGGCCGAAGGTGGCCGGCTCCGCGCAAAAGGCGGCGAAGGCGTCGAAGGGCCGATTGCTCGAACTCTCCGGCGAAACGGCACGAGCCGGCGTCCGCGTCGTGCGCAGCACGGCGGGCGGAATGGCGATGGCGGCCGGAGGATTCCTCGAAGGCTTGGCCGAAGCGATCACGCCGAAGCCGGCTAAGAAGACCGCCGCGGCGTCCGCTTCGAAAAAGACGCCGACGAAGAAACGCGCCGCCAAGAAGCCGCCGTCCGGAAAGAAGTAGCCGGCCGGCGACGCGGTTCTAGTCGCGGCGGCGACGTCGATTGGAAACAATCATCAGCACGACCAAGACCGCCGCCGCCACGAAGCCCGCGTAGCCGATGGAGGTGAAGGCGAGCGTCGTCGAGTTGCGCGCCGCCAGCACTAGGATCGACGAGCCGATAAACATCGCGGCGATGATCAGGGCGAAGGAGATGTTGCGGCTCGCGTGTTCGATGGTATTCGTCACGCGATCCAGGCCGCGGTGTTCGAGATTCACGGCCAGCTTGTTCTTGCGTAGTTGCGAGAGAATGGGGCGGAGCTCGGTCGGCAGGCCCTCGATCAGTTCCGCATATTGCCGCAGGCTGCGTTGCATCCTCCCTTTCATGGCCCACACTCCTTCGCGCTTGCCGACCAAATCCTCGAGATAAGGTCGCACGAACGGGACCATTTCGAACGACGGGTCGACGTCGCGCGCGATGGACTCGATGGTCGTGAGCGCCTTAATAAGCAGGACGATGTCGGCGGGACAATGAATGCGATGCGTGCGGAGAGCGTGGAAGAAGTCCTGCAGCACTTGGCCGAGATTCAGGCGTTCGAGCGGCGTGCCTTGAAAGGCGGAAACGATCGCATGCACGTCGATTCTCAGCGCACGGTCGTCCAGCTTTTCTTGATCCATGTCGGTGATGGCGCCGGCCGCGGCGATCACGCGGTCCAGATCGCCGGAAACCACGCCCGTGACGAGGTCGGCAAGTTGGCGCGCGGTGCGTTCGTCGATTTCGCCGGTCATGCCGCAATCGATAAATGCGATGCGTCCGTTCGGCAACGCGATAAGATTGCCCGGATGCGGATCGGCGTGGAAGAAGCCGAACTCCAGGCATTGGCGAAATACGGCGCGCGCGCCGTTCTCGACCAACGCGCGGCGATCCTCGCGACGCATGCAATCGGGCGTAAAGTTCGACAACACGAGCCCGTCGATTTCGTCCAGCGCGAGGACGTGGTGCGTCGTCGCTTCCCAGTAGACTTTGGGAAACACGACGTCCGGGTCGTCGGCGAACAGCGATTGTAAGCGCTCGGTCGCCTTGCCTTCTTCCATCATGTCGGTTTCGCGCCGCAGCTCCTTGGCAAATTCGCGCACGATCGCCGTCGGGCTGTAGCCGAGGTTGGCAAAATAGCCTTCGACGAACTCGGCCAGCGAATGGAGGATCTCCATGTCGACGGCGGTGATCTCCTGGATGCCGGGGCGCAAGAACTTCAGCACGATGGGGGTGCCGTCGTGCAATCGGGCTCGGTGGATTTGCGCCATGGAGCCGGCGGCGAGCGGCCGTTCGTCGATCGAGAGAAAGAGCTGATCGAGAGTTCCGGGAAATTCCTGACGGAGCATCTTCTCGATGACCGCGTAATCGACTCCCGGCACGCTATTCTGCAGTTTCCGAAACTCGTCGACCCAATCGTCGGGCACCAGATCGGGACGCGTGCTGAGAACCTGACCGAGTTTGACGAACGTCGGGCCTAATTCTTCCAGCACGATCCGCGCTCGCGCGGCAAGCGGAATGCGGTCGTGGGCGGCGGAGCTGCTTCCCACGACGGCGCGGGCCCGATCGAGCAGCGTGTCGAGCCCGAGCTGCTGCGAGAGGTCGGCAAATCCGTGGCGAGCGAGAACTTCCAGTACCTGGGCATACCGCTGCACGTGCCGAATGCGACGACTGATGGGCGAGAAGGTCATATGCAAGCGTTTGCGGTGGGACTGGGTTCGTACCCCTATCCTAACTTGCAACACGCTCTCGTGCGACCGGCGTCCGCAACCGGCACGCTTAGCCGGGCAGATCCAAGTGGGGATCGAGCCCCAGCGGCAACGCCGATAGAGTGCGGTGCTTTTCGTAGGCAAGCAGTTGCTTACGCCTGCGGAATCGTCGCCGCTCGATTTGGCGCTGCGCACGGCGAAAGAGTCGCTCGTGGCGCGCCCACTTGCCGGAACCGGCGGCTTCGGCGGCGAGTCCGCGGCGTTTCCACTTCTCCGCGCGGCGGGCGCCGAAGGCTTCTTGCAGCAAATCGTCCTCCAGCGAGAGCAGAAGGCGATACGAACCGGGGTCGCCTTGACGCCCGGAGCGGCCGATGAGTTGCCGGTCGATCCGCGCCGCCTCGTGCATCTCGGTAATCACGACATGTAAGCCGCCGAGTTCGTGAACGCCCGGTCCGAGGCGAATGTCGGTGCCGCGGCCGGCCATGTTCGTCGCCACGGTAATGCGCCCTCGCTCGCCGGCTTGGGCGACGATGTCGGCTTCGCGCGCCTCGTGATGGGCGTTTAAGACTTCGTGTGCGAGATCGGCCGCACGCAGCAGTTTCGAGAGCTGCTCCGATTGCTCGATGCTGCGAGTACCGATGAGCACCGGTCGCCCGGCGGCGTGCAGCTCGCGCGCTTCCGCGACGACCGCCTGCCGGCGGGCCTCGGCGGTACCGAAGATTACGGTCGGCAACCGCCGGCGAATCGGCGGACGATTCGTCGGGATTTGGCGAGTGCGCAGCTTGTAGATCCGCCGGAGTTCGCCGGCCGAGCCTTGCGCCGTGCCGCTCATGCCCGCCAAGTGCCGGTAGCGGAGAAAGAATTCCTGCACGGTGATGCGGGCCGCTTGGCCGCCGTCGTCGGTGATCGGCATCCGCTCCTTGGCTTCGATCGCTTGGTGCAGCCCGCTGCGCCATTTGCGCCCTTCGGCGATGCGGCCGGTGAATTCGTCGACGATGTGGATCGACGACTCGTGCTTTTGTTCGCTCGGACGCACGACGTAGTTGCGATCGCGGTCGTAAAGTCGGTTGACCAGCACGGCCCGCTCGCAATCCTCGTAGAGCGTCACGAGCCCGACGCCGCTGAGCACCGCCGGATGCGGCAGGCTGCGAACCAGTTCTCGTCCGGCGAACGTCAGTTCCACTCGCTGTTCTTGCCGGTGGAGCGTGTAATGCTCTTCTTCGCGAAAGGCTTTGGCTTGCGCGGCGGCGAATTCGTAACGGGCCGCCGTGGCCCGCGGCACTTCACCCGCCGCACCGGCGATGATCAACGGCGTGCCGGCGTCGTCGATCAGCACGCTGTCGGCTTCATCGACGAGCATGAAAAACGGCGGGCGTTGCAGCGGCTTGTCGCCGCGCCGCGGGTCGGGCTCGCCGCAGAGCCGGCCGACGAGATCGCTGCCGGCGTCGTCTTGGC
>CAZWDN010000302.1:0-6381 GCA_964633125.1 uncultured Pirellula sp.
GTCATCCGCGGATTGAGCGACGCGAACGGATCTTGAAAGATCATCTGCATCTCGCGCCGTAGCGGCAACATCGCGCGATCGTCTAACCCCTGAATCGGCCGGCCGCGAAACAGCACTTCGCCGCCGGTCGGCCGCACCAAGTTCAAACACGCGCGCGCCGTCGTACTCTTGCCGCAGCCGCTTTCGCCGACCAGCCCGAGCGTTTCTCCCTCGCGGAGCGTAAAGCTCACGCCGTCGACCGCGCGTACCGCGCCGTGCGTTCGTCGCCAGAACGGGCCGTGGGAAAACGGGAAATGCACTTCGAGATTGCGCACTTCCAACAGCGGCGGCGCGGCGGGCGTCGAGTTCGTCGCGGCGTTCATCGTCGCACCTCGGCCGCCTCGGGCAAATGCTTCGCCGCCGTATCGACGTCGACATGACAAGCAAACCGGCTCCCGTCGGGCGACGGCCGCAACTCCGGCCGCTCCGTACGGCAGCAGTCGATCGCAAATCCGCAACGCGGCTGAAAAGCACACCCTTCGCGAAGCAACGCCACGTTCGGCGGCTGCCCGGGAATCGGTTCGAGCCGAGCGGCGCCGTCGGCCCGCAGCTTCGGCCGAGAGTTGAGCAGCCCGAGCGTGTACGGATGGCGCGGTTTGTAGAACAGCGTATCGACGGGCGCTTCTTCGACGATGCGTCCCGCGTACATCACGGCGACCCGCCGGCAGCTATTGGCCATGACGCCCAAATCGTGCGTGATCAGAATCACGGCCGTCCCTTCTTGCTCCTGCAGTTCGCGAATCAGTTCCAGAATCTGGGCCTGGATCGTCACATCGAGGGCCGTGGTCGGTTCGTCGGCGATCAGGAGTTCCGGCTTGCACGACAGCGCCATCGCGATCATCACGCGCTGCCGCATGCCGCCGGAGAATTGATGCGGGTAGTCCTGCATGCGACGCGCGGCCGCCGGAATGCCGACCCGCTCCATCATCATCACGGCATGATCGAGCGCCTGGCGCGCCGTATGGCCTAAATGCAGCCGCGTCATTTCGGTCAACTGATCGGCGACGGTCATCAGCGGATTAAGCGACGTCATCGGATCTTGAAAGATCATCGCAATGTGGCGGCCGCGAATCTGCCGCAACCGCTCCGGCTTCATCGTGAGCAAATCTTCGCCGCGAAACAGCGCGCGACCGGCGACCACCCGACCCGGCGGGCTCGGGATCAGCCCGAGCAGCGCAAGGTTCGTCACGCTTTTTCCGGAGCCGCTTTCACCCGCCAGCCCGAGCGTTTCCCCGGCTTCGACGCCGAACGACACGTCGTTCACCGCGCGCAACGCTCCGTCGTCGGTCTTGAACTCGACGCTGAGGTTTTCAACTTGCAGAAGCGGTACGGCCATTGATTCTCACTTCACCTGTGCTTCAACCGCGGATCGAGCGCGTCGCGCAAGCCGTCGCCGAGGCGATTGAGCGCAATACACGTGCAGCCCAGCGCCAAGCCCGGCCCGACGATAAGCCACCACACGATGCTGATCGGCGTGATGTGCTTCGCCCCTTCGTTGGCGAGCAACCCCCAGGAAACGTCCGGCGGTTCCACCCCCAGCCCGAGAAACGACAAAAACGCCTCGAACAGCATCACGCGCGGAATGGTCAACGTGAGGTAAACGATGATCACGCTCAACAGATTCGGCACCAGATGCTGAAAGATGATCCGCGCGCGGCTGCAGCCGATCGTACGGGCCGCCTCGATAAACTGTTGCTGCTTGAGCGAGAGCACCTGCCCGCGCACGACCCGGGCCATCGTAAGCCAATAAATCGCGCCGACGACGACGTAGAAAATGACGATGCGATCAATGCCGTAATCCAGCAACGCTTTCTTGATCGACTCTTCGCTGAGCACCGTAATCAGAAAAATGACGATGAAGATAAACGGCACCGAGTAGAGAACGTCGATCACACGCATCATCGCGGCGTCGATCCAGCTGCCGAGGTAGCCCGACGTGGCACCGTACGATACGCCGATCACCAACGACACGAGCGCCGCCACCAGGCCGACGAGGAGCGACACGCGAGCGCCCCAGAAAAGCCGGGCGAGTTGATCACGGCCGAGGTCGTCGGTGCCGAGCCAGTGCGAGGTCTCCCAACGCCCGAAGCACGCGGCTCGCAACCGAATCAGCATTCGATTGAACGGATTAGGCGCGCCGAAGCCTTCCTCGAGCTTGGCTTCGACGATCTCGCCCCGGGCGTCGATCCAAAATGCGGTCTCCGCAAACAGCGGGGAAAGCTGCGGCGGCAGAAACTTCCGCTCGGTATCGACGGTGCGCGGCGGTTGCAGCGGCAGCAGCGGCGTCAACAACGCCAGCAGCCCGAGCAGCATCAAGAACAACAAAGCCGCGAACGAAGCCCGATCGCGTTTGAGCCGTCGCCAAGCATCCTGTCCCAGCGATACACCGTGTACCTGGCGCGACTCTTGCCAAAGTCGCTCCAGCCGCGCGGTGTCGGTCGATTGTGGTGCGGCGGTGCTCATGAGTCGATCTTCACGCGCGGGTCCAAAAGCTTATAGAGCAAGTCGACCACGAGATTCATCAGCGACAACAGCAGGAAGTAGAGCAACACGAGCCCCATGGCGAGCGTGTAATCGCGTTGCTGCGCCGACTGCACAAAGTGAATGCCGAGCCCGGGAATCGCGAAGATAGCTTCTTCAATAAGCGAACCGGTGAGGATGCCGGCCGTTGCGGGCCCGAGAAATGAAACTACCGGCAGCATCGCCCCTTTGAGCGCATGCCGCAGGACGACGTCGCGCGGGGCGAGCCCCTTGGCGTGAGCCGTGCGGATATAGTCTTGCGAGAGCACGTCGAGCATGCCGGTGCGAGTCAGTCGCGCGATGTAGGCCGCGTACGGCAGCCCGAGGCAGACGCTCGGCAGAATGAGTTGCTGCCACGATCCCCAGCCGGCGGCCGGAAACAGCGGCCAAACGAAGACGAACACGATAATCGCCAGCGGCGCCACGAAAAATTCCGGCAGCGCCATGCCGATCGTCGCCAGCGTCATGGCGCCGTAGTCGGGCAGCTTGCCGCGCCGCGTCGCCGCAACGATGCCGACCGGCAGCCCGAGGCCGATGGCGAAGCAAAGCGCCAAGGTCCCCAACGACGCCGATACGGGAAAGCCCTGGGCAATGATCTCATTGACCGTATAGTCGGCGAGCTTATAGCTCGGCCCCAAGTCGCCGCGACAAACGTTGCCCAACTCGCGAAAGTATTGCACCGGCAGGGGATCGTTGGTGCCGTACCGCGATTCGATGTTGCGTTTGATCTCCGGATCGAGTTTCCGTTCGCCGTCGAACGGACCGCCCGGCACGCTGCGCATCAGAAAGAACGTAATGGTAAACACGACCCACATCGTGGCCGCGGTCCACACCAATCGTTTGACGAGAAAGCCGATCACTTGATTCCCTCGGCTTTCAAGACTCGAACTTTCTCCTCGAGATCAATCGACATGGCCCAGAGCGGGTGTTCGTCGCGTACGTTTTGATAGATGCCTTTCACATAAGGGCGCACCATATCTTTGGAAACGTAGGCGAACATCGGAATCACCGGGAGCTGCTGCATGAGATAGGCTTCGGCATCGTGCAACAGCTTCAACCGCTTGGCGGGTTCGGCCTCGCGCGCCGTGGCTTCCATCATTGCGTCGTACTTCGCATCCCTAAAACCGGTTTGATTGTTTTCGTTTGTCGAAACGAACAGATCGAGAAACGTCGTCGGGTCGGGATAGTCGCCGATCCAGCCGGTGCGCGCGATGTCGTACTCGAGCTTCCGTATCGAGCTGTTGAACACGCCCCATTCTTGGTTCGTCAGACCGACGTTGATGCCTAGCCGCTTCTTCCATTGGCTTTGAATCAGCTCGGCGATCGAGCGATGCATCTCGTGGGTGTTATAGAGAATATCGATTTTGGGAAAGCCGCGACCATCGGGGTAGCCGGCTTCCGCCAGCAAGCGTTTCGCCTCCGCAATGCTTTCCGACGCAGCGAGGCCCGGCTCGTAGCCGTCGATGCCTGGCGGCACGACGCTGAACGCGGGCACTTCGCCTGCGCGCGGCCCGGCTTCCACAATTTCGCGGCGATCCAGCGCCATGGAAAGCGCCCGCCGGACGCGCACGTCGCTCAGCGGCGGTCGCGTGACGTTCACCCGATAGAAATAGATCGACTGCTGCGGTTGCGGGTCGTATTCCCGCGGCCGTGTGCGGCGAAGTTCGGCCTTCGCGCCGGGCGGCACGTCGGTGATCCAGTCCGCTTTGCCGGTCAGATACAAGTTCAACATCGTCGTCAGGTTTTCCGCGGCGAGCGCGTCGACGGTGTTTAGTTTCACAACGTCGCGATTCCAGTACGTCTCACTTTTGACCAAGCGAATCCGATCGCGAATATGACGCGAATGTAGGCAAAACGCGCCGTTCGAAACGATGTTCTCCGGCTTCGTCCAAGCGGGATAGCCATACTTCTCGACGCACGCCCGCTGCACGGGCGCCAGCGGGTAATAGGAGATAATGTCAAGAAAATACGGCGTCGGGTTGGTCAGCGTGATCTGAATCGCCAACGGCCCGACGACCTTCACACCGACTTCGCGAAAATCAAAAAGGACCGTTTCGCACAGCTCCGCGCCGGTTACGTTCTCCGACGACGTGAAGCGGCGCGGCTTGCCGTCGATTTCGACCGCGAACACGCGTTGATCATCGCTCGACGCTCCTTCGACGTCGGCCGGGGCCTCGCCTTCGATCTTTAAGAGTTTGCCGAGCAACAGTTCGCCGCGAATACTGTCGAGCGCATCGGCCGGCTTCTTCAATTCCACTTCGACCGGATCGCCGAGGGCCAGAATGCGCTTCGTATACTTCTCCGAGTTCTTCACGACGAAGAACAGCGTCGTGTACTCGCCGCCGGTGGCGGGGAGCAAGAACCGGCGAAACGAGTAGTGGAAGTCTTCCGCCGTAATGGGAGTGCCGTCGCTCCACACGGCATTCGGGCGCAGATGAAACGTATAAGTCTTTCGGTCTTCCGAAACCTCCCATCGCTCCGCAACGCCGGGAATCGGCTTGAGCGTTTCGGGATGCCGCTGGAGCAGCCCCTCGAACAACGCGCCGACGATGCGCCCCTCCGGCTGGCCGTTGATGCGATGGGGATCGATCGACTTTACTTCCGTGCCGTTGCAGAACGTCAGATCGGCCGGCGGCAGCGTGCCGATGGAAAGCGCCCAAACGGCCGCCCCCAGCAAAAACAGCGGAAAGAGCCACGGCAGGAGTTTTCGCCCGAAGGCAGGCATGGCGGGTAGGGTCGGGGCCAAGGCGGGAGTCGTGCACGCAACTCCGCAAAGCATAATGAGTTGCCGTTTTGCATGCTACCCGGGAGTCGGCTCCCTGATCGCACTTCGCCGAGCGAACATCGCCCCCGATCGGCGGCACCCAAAATAATATACAATTTTGCATCTTTGTGCTTTGATCCGTTGCTCGCATTGATAAAATGCGAGCTGTGAAGCACGGATGGTGCGCCGAACCAACACGTCTTGCGACGACATCGCGTCGTCAACAACGCACCATCGAGATAACACGTCTAGTTGATTGCATGTCTTCGGCAGCTCGGTCGCATCGACTCTAAGTTGCCGGGTTTACGCAAGCTTCCGTCGCCGCGAGTTCCCCGGCACTCGCAGGAGACGACTTCGTCGGCCCGACAAGTAGCGGAAGTTGCGCCGGGCCAAAAGGATGTTTCGCCGTGAATCCCGTCGTACCTCGTTCACGCTCCGGCAAGAAGGACGCCATGATTAGCACGCCGCAACTTCGCGAATCCGTCAGCTCCGACGGCAACGTACCGGGCGTTTCGCTGCCCGACGTGCCGGAACCGATGATCAAAGACCTCGTCAAAGTATTCAAACTGCTTTCCGACGAGACCCGAATGCACATCCTGCTCTACCTCACGCGCACGCCGGAGTTGCACGTGCGGGCCCTGTGCGAATTGCTCGGGCAGAGCCAGCCGGCGGTGAGCCATCACCTGGCGTTGCTCAAGGCGGCGGAGATCATCGAGTTGCGCCGCGAAGGAAAACACAACTACTATCGTTTAGTGCCGCAGCGATTCCAGCAGGTGATCGATTTGGTGTTTGACGGCACGCCCGCAGAAAAGCGCCGCATTCGCTTCGAAGACTACCTACTGACCTACGCACCGCAGCGGTAAATCGCGCCGGCACGGCCGTATGCGACGCGGGACTTTGCGAAACTCTCACGCAATCCACGCGGTAAAATGATTCGACATTTGCCGGGCGGACCCGATATTCACGGGAGTCCGCCCCGCCCGACACGATTCTGTGTCACCCCGCCTGTGCCGCCGAGCGTCACCCCCTCGGCGGCCTCTTTTTTGCGCGTTAGGTTA
>CAZWDN010000303.1:0-6359 GCA_964633125.1 uncultured Pirellula sp.
AGGTCAACTGGACCGCCTTTCGGCCACGGCTTCGTAGGCACGGGCGACTCACGCGTCGACGTAAGAAATCGGATTGGTTACCGACCCGTCGACACCGCTACCGGTGAGCGTGTTTCATGAAGACACGCGCACCGCTCGCTTCCTAAGGCCGCTTGAGAGACTCCATCTCTTACGGCGTACCTAGCCCGAAGGTCGGTGCCGAGCATGCGCGTTACCTCGGGACCGGGTGTTCCGACCGGTGGCTCCCTTCCTCACGCGACAGCGTCGAACGAGCACCTTCCTCCGCAGACGAACGCTTCGACGTGCTGCCAAGCAGCAGAGATCGAATGCGATTTCAGGAGTCAGTATCCCGAATGTGCCGGCCCAAAATCCAGGGCAAATTTGGCCAGGCGATTTTTTGCCGGCCGGAATTTTGGCCGGCCAAATCCGCTCTTGCATTTAGACCGAAGGCCTGACGGACTTCGAAACTTCGCGCCGATCGTCGCGTCCCCGAAACGCCGACGGCGTCTGCCCCGTGTATTTGCGAAACACGTTGCTGAAGTATTGGCTCGTCGAGAAGCCGCAGGCCATGGCGACCTGCGTCACCGGCGCGTTGGTTCGCTCCAGCGCTTCTTGGGCCCGCGCGATGCGCACGCGCAGCAGATAATCGTTCGGCGTCAGGCCGGTCGATTGTTTGAAGATGTGAAACAATCGAGCCCGGCTGCAACCGGCCGCGGCCGCGACTTCGTGCATCCCGAACTGGCGGCCGAAGTTGGCGTCGAGAAACGCCTGCGCGGCGCGCACGGCCGTCGTCGGCTCTTGGATGCGCGGCGCCGTCAGTTGCCGGGCCGCTTCCACGAGCGCGGCGCACAACGTCAAACGCAGTTCGACGACTGCGCCCGGATCGCGCCGGTCGAAGTTCGTGAGTTGCCGCGCCAGTACGCCGGCGAGCCGACGCAATTCGACGTTCATCGGGCAGGGCCGGAGCGCCCCGGCAGCGAACGTTGCGGCCAGTCGGCGCAGGTCGCCGGGCGCAAGCGGCGTGTGTTTGCCGGCGGAGCGCGGCCGAGGGTCGAACAATAGTCCGCAAAGTTTCGCCGGCCGGCGAATATCATGCACGCCCCGGTGCCGCGCTTCGGGAGGTACGACGAGAAAATGTCCGCCGGGAATCTCCACCGTGCGGCCGTCGGCAAATTCGTAGGCCGTCGCCCCGTCGACCAGGAGCAACATCTCAAATCGGCGATGGCGATGCCAGGTGATGCGCGACGCGCTCTGCGAACGCACGATCGCAGCCCGCTCGACGAGCGGCAAATCGAGCACCCGTCCGGTGACGACGTGTTCGGCGCGGCGTGGAAGAGTGGGAGCAGGCATTTGTGTTCAGAGATGACCAAGGAAACTCCTCTCCCACTGGGAGAGGATGCCCGCAGGGCAGGTGAGGGCGACGCTGCATGAAGCTTGGTTCAGTACTTCACAAGAGGCGACGTCACCCTCATCCGGCCTAAAGGCCACCTTCTCCCGGCGGGAGAAGGAAATGAGCACAGCTCCCGGCGGGAGAAGCCTGTTGGGCGGCGATGTATAAAATCGTCCCCAGTAGGATCGTGAAAGATTTTACTATACACTCCGCCGATGATGGACGTCATGCACGAAACCGCCGCTTCCGCATCGACGCCTCCCACCGCATCTCCCGGCCGACTGGCTTGGCTGATCGTAGGCTTGTTGGTTCCCGTCGCGCTGCTCAATTATCTCGACCGCCAAATGCTCGCGGCGATGAAGTCGTCGATGACGGCCGACATCCCCGACATCGCCGACAAAGCCGATTGGGGGCTCGTGCTCGGCTCGTTCAAATGGGTCTACGCTCTTTGCAGCCCGATCGGCGGCTACTTCGCCGATCGCCTGAGCCGCCGGCACGTCATCACGCTGAGCCTGGCGATCTGGTCGGCCGTCACCTGGGCGACCGCGCATGTCACTAGCTTCGAGCAACTCGTGGCGGCCCGCGCGATCATGGGCATTAGCGAAGCGTTCTACATTCCGGCGGCGCTCGCGCTCATCACCGACTTCCATCGCGGGCCCACGCGTTCACGCGCCGTCGGCCTGCATCAAATGGGCATTTACGCCGGCATCATCATCGGCGGCTTCTCCGGCTACGTTGCCGACGATCCGAGCTTGGGTTGGCGTTGGGCCTTCAGCGCATGCGGCGCGGTCGGCGTCGTGTATGCCGTGCCGCTGTTCTTGCTCTTGCGCAATCCGCCGCGCAACGAAGAAGCCGTGTCGCAACCGTCGCCTCTCGCGGCGGTCGGCGAACTCTTCGGCAACGTCGGCTTCGTGCTGCTCGTGCTCTACTTCACGCTGCCGGCGTTGGCCGGTTGGGTCGTGAAAGATTGGATGCCCGACATTCTGAAAGAACAGTTCCAGCTTGGGCAAGGGAAGGCCGGCATGTCGGCCGTGCTGTACGTGCAAGTCGCGTCGCTCCTCGGCGTGCTCATCGGCGGCTGGTGGGCCGACCGCTGGATGCGCCGCACCGTGCGCGGGCGAATCTTCGTGAGCGCCCTGGGCATGACGCTGTTCCTCCCCGCGCTCTTCGGCGTCGGCAATGCCGGGTCGCTCCAGGCGGCCGTGTTTTTCTTGATGCTCTTCGGCCTCGGCTGGGGATTTTTCGATTGCAACAACATGCCGATCCTCTGCCAGATCGTGCGTCCGGAGCTGCGCGCCACGGGCTACGGCCTGATGAACCTGGTGAGCATTAGCTGCGGCGGTTTCGCCGATTGGGGCTTCGGCGCGCTGCGCGACCGGGGCGTGCCGCTGAATTTGATCTTCGGCGTGTTCGCCGGCGTGGCCCTCGTGAGCGTGCTAATCGTGCTGATGATCCGCCCGCGCGAAATTGCCGAACGAAAGTAGACTACGAACCAAGCACTACGAACGACGCACATTTATGACTCGTCCCTTTTCCGGCATCATTCCTCCGGTGATTACGCCGCTCACCGATCGCGACACGCTCGATCAGGCGGGCTTGGAGCGGTTGATTGAGCACCTCATCTCCGGCGGCGTCCGCGGGCTCTTCATCCTCGGCACGACCGGCGAGGCGCCGAGCCTCGGTTATCGGCTGCGCCGCGAGCTGATCGAACGGACCTGCAAGCTCACGGCGGGGCGGGTGCCCGTGCTGGTCGGCATTACGGATACGGCCTTCGTCGAATCGGTCGGCGTCGCGCGGCACGCGGCCGAGTGCGGCGCGGCGGCCGTCGTCCTTTCCACTCCCTACTATTTCCCCGCCGGACAAACCGAGCTCTTGGGCTACGTGCAGAACTTGCTGCCGCAGTTGCCGCTGCCGCTGGTGCTCTACAACATGCCGAGCCTCACGAAGGTTTGGTTCGAGCTCGACACGCTGAAGAAGCTGACCGACCAAGAGCGCATCGTCGGCATCAAAGACTCCAGCGGCGACTTAAAGTATTTCGAGAGCTTGATGAGCTTGCGCGCCGCGCGGCCTGATTGGTCGATCATGATCGGGCCCGAAGCGATGCTGCCGCAAGCGATAAAGCTCGGCGGCGACGGCGGCGTGACCGGCGGCGGCAACGCCTACCCGCGGCTGTTCGTCGAGTGTTACGAGGCGTGCGTCGCCGGCGATGCGGCCCGTATCGCAGCCGCGAGCCGCGCGATCGACGCCTTGCAGAAGATCTACGACATCGGCAAATACGCCTCGCGCTACATCAAGGCGACTAAGTGCGCCTGCTCGCTGCTCGGCCTGTGCGACGACTTCATGGCCGAGCCGTTCCATAAGTTCCACGCCCCCGAACGAGAACGCGTTAAGCAGATTCTCGATTCACTCCCGCTGCCGGAGAACTGCCGATGAACAAATATCTCACGTCCACAACTGCAATACTTTGCCTGTCGATCGCAACGGCGGCGCTCGCTGAATCGCCGGCCGTGCTCACGCGCGAGTTTATCTACGAAACGGCGCCGTTTCCGAGTTGCCACGCTTCGACGATCGTCGAACCACGGGGCGGGGGATTGGTCGCCGCCTGGTTCGGCGGCACGGCGGAGAAGAACCCGGACGTCTGCATTTGGGTCTCGCGCAAGGAATCAAGCGGCTGGACGGCGCCTGCGGAAGTCGCCAACGGCCTGCAAACCGACGGTACCCGGCATCCGACGTGGAACCCGGTGTTGTTTCAACCGCATGACGGGCCGCTGCTGCTGTTCTACAAGGTCGGGCCGTCGCCCGACTCGTGGTGGGGCGAAGTGCGCACGAGCACGGACGCCGGCCGCACGTGGAGCGCGGCGAAGCGCCTGCCCGACGGGATCCTCGGCCCGATCAAGAACAAGCCGATCCAACTGGCCGACGGCACGATTCTCTCGCCGAGCAGCGTGGAAGGCTTGAGTCCGCCGCCGAGTTGGCAGGCGCACGTCGAACGGAGCACCGACAACGGCCGGACTTGGACGAAGCACGCGATTCCGGTCGATGAGAAATCGCCCGGCGCGATTCAACCGAGCATTTTGCAACTCGCCGATGGTTCGCTGCAGGCGCTCGGCCGTTCGCGCGGCGGTCGGATCTTCACGACCACCTCAACCGACGGCGGCAAGACTTGGTCGAAGCTCGCGCTACTGAACCTGCCGAACCCGAACTCAGGGACCGACGCCGTGACGCTCGGCGACGGCGGCCAACTATTGATCTACAACCACACGGCCAAGGGACGCACGCCGCTGAACTTGGCCGCCTCGCGCGACGGCCGGACTTGGGACGCCGCGCTCGTGCTCGAAAGCGAGCCGGGCGAGTACAGCTACCCGGCGATCATCCAAACGTCCGACGGCCTCATCCACGCCACGTACACTTGGAAGCGCCAAAAGATTCGGCACGTGGTGATCGACCCGAAGAAGCTCGAGCCGAAACCGATGGTAGACGGCGCGTGGCCGAAGTAAGTCGACCGCCGAAAACAAAGCCCTCGCCCACCGGGAGAGGGCGGCGAGCGGTAGCTCGCGGGTGAGGGTGACGCGAAATTAAGTTTGGCGATGGAGATGAGTAGGGGTTGTGCGACGTTAGACGATTCGCGCAGCCGACGCTCACGCAACCTCACCCTCATCCGGCCTCACGGCCACCTTCTCCCGAAGGGAGAAGGGTTTGAGGCGACGTCTACTTCCGCTTGCCCGAGGAGACGAACTCTTCGCGCGATACGGTGCCGCTCTTGTCGACGTCGAACTTGAGGAAACGCGCCGGAGCTTCCTCAGGGTCAGGCTGGCCCGCGAGAAACTCGTCGCGCGTTAGTTGGCCGTCGCCGTCTTTGTCGCGCTTGGCGAACATCGCCGGCCGATCTTGTTTCGCGTTGCTTGACTTCGCCCCGCTCGTGTTCGCTTGCGTTTTCGCGGCCGTGCTTGCAGCCTTGCCCGCCTTGATCTGCGGCTTGGCCTCCGGCTGCTTAGCGAGCACGCCCCGCAATTGCGCGACGACTTCCGGCTGCTCGGCGGCGATGTTCTTCGTTTCCGCCGCATCGGTTTGATAGTCGTAAAGCTCGAGTTCGGCCGTGTCGGCCGCGGCGCCGGGCACTTTCCATTCGACCAAGCGATAACGGTCGGTGCGTACGGCGCGGCCGAGCCGGTCACCACGCGGGTAAACATGCGTCGCGGCGGTACGTGTCGACGATGCCGGATCGCGCAATACCGAGGCGAAGCTCAGGCCGTCGAGCGGCGTTTGCGGCGACAAGCCTGCCAACTCGCAGAGCGTCGGGTAGACGTCGACCGTTTCCACCAGCGCCTTCGTACGCGTGCCGGGCTTCGTGACGCCGGGAGCGACGACCATGAGCGGAATCCGCGCCGCCTGCTCGTAGTTTGTATGTTTGCACCACATGCCGTGATCGCCGAGATGCCAACCATGGTCGCCCCAGAAGACGATGATCGTCCGTTCGGCGAGGCCCGTGGCGTCGAGCGCTTCCAGCACGCGTCCGACTTGCGCATCCATGTAGCTCACGGCGGCGTGGTACCCGTGGATGAGCTTGCGTTGCAGCGCCGGTTCGAGCGTTCCTTGCTCGGGAATGCCGCCGTAACGACGGAGTTCGCCGCCGAACTGCGGCGCGTAGCTCGGCGCGCCGTCGGGAGGCGTTTGCCGCGCGGCGGGCTCAAATTGCGATTCTTGGTACAGGTCCCAATATTTCCGCGGCGCGCAAAACGGCAAATGCGGCTTAATGAAGCCGACGCCGAGGAAGAACGGCTCGCTTGGCTTCTGAGCCGCGGCTTGCAATCGCCGCACCGCTTCGGCCGCGGTCGTGCCGTCTTGATAAGCGTCGTCTTCCACATCGCCGATCTCGACCGCCGCCCCGCGCAGGTTGTCGACCTTCGCCAGCGCCGGGTCCGCTTTCACCCGCGCCTGCACGTTGTTTTCCGGCCGCACGTAGGAGGCG
>CAZWDN010000304.1:0-6348 GCA_964633125.1 uncultured Pirellula sp.
CCTACAAAGCCGTGGCCGAAAGGCGGTCCAGTTGACCTGAGGCAAATAGGACACCGCACGCTTGTCGAGCGGACAACACAACAGCCTCTACGGACGTGGGCGAGACCCGGTGCGTCGGCGTGCGGAAAGTAGCGTGAAGCGACGCGAGTCGCTTCACGACGAAGTCCGAACGCCCGTGTTGTCCGTTTTCTTTCGCGTCTCGGCAGGCCGTACGCCGACGCACGAACTTTTTTCACTGCCCTTTTCCACTGCAACTTTCTCCGGCGGAACTTTGGGGTTCACGATGTCCGGGGGTACGCGCCTTCCAGGAACCCCATTTCCGCTCCGCCTCTTTAGCCGCGTTGCGGCATCTGCTAGCATTCACAACCGCCGTAGACCCTACAGATTCCCACGCTTTTTCCCGCAATTCCGCCCTTTTTGGAGCTTCGCAAGCCGTCGCAAAAACCCCCGAAAAATACTCTTGCTTCGTGTGGTGTACGTCGATACAGTATCCAGGCGTACACCGCATTTATTTTTTCCTGGTGCCGGACTGAGCGGACCCTTCGGGTTCCACGAAACGGCTCCTCTCAAGCGAAGGGTTTTCGACGATGGTTACCGCGACGAAATCGAACAATCACATGGCCAAGAAAGACAAAGACTCGTCCCGAGGCGGCAAGCCTCCCAAGTCGATGAGCCCGATGGACGCCCTGCTGGCCGAAAATCCTACGCTCAAGAATACGCTCGCTCAGATCGACAAGGAATTCGGCGAAGGGACGATCATGCCCCTGGGGGCCGACGTCAACAGCACGATCGAATGCATCCCGACCGGCAGCCTTTCGGTCGACATCGCGCTGGGTGGCCGCGGGCTGCCTCGCGGCCGCATCATCGAAGTGTTCGGCCCGGAATCCAGCGGTAAGACGACGCTGGCTCTGCACGTGATCGCGCAAGCTCAAAAGATGGGCGGCATCGCGGCCTTTATCGACGCCGAACATGCGCTCGATCCGAGTTGGGCCAAGAAGCTCGGCGTGGAGTTGGAATCGCTGCTCGTGAGCCAACCCTCCAGCGGCGAAGAGGCGATGAACATCACGGAAATGCTCGTCAAGAGCAATGCCGTCGACGTCATCGTCATCGACTCTGTGGCCGCGTTGGTGCCGAAGAAAGAACTCGACGGCGAAATCGGCGACAGCTTCGTCGGCCTGCAGGCCCGGCTTATGAGCCAAGCGATGCGCAAACTCACCGGCATCATTTCCAAGAGCAAGACCTGTGTGATCTTCATCAACCAGATCCGCGAGAAGATCGGCGTGATGTTCGGCAGCCCGGAAACCACACCCGGCGGTCGCGCCCTGAAGTTCTACTGCTCCTGCCGGATCGACGTCCGCCGCATCGGGCAATTGAAGGACGGGGAAGACGTCGTCGGACAGCGTGTCCGGACGAAGATCGTCAAGAACAAGGTCGCTCCGCCGTTCAAGGTGGCCGAGTTCGACATGATGCACGCCAACGGTATCAGCTACGAAGGGGACGTGCTCGATCTGGCGATCCTCCAAAAGCTCGTCGTTCGCTCCGGCGCTTGGTTCCGCTACGGCGATCTGCAAATTGCCCAAGGTCGCGAAAAGACCAAGCAATACTTGCTGGAACACCCGGAACTGACGCAGGAACTTCGCGAAAAAATCCTCAACGTCGGCGTCGCCAACTTGGCCGTGGCCGCCGGCGAATCGGCCGCCGATCCGGAAGAAGAATCGGCCCCGGAAGAATAAGCAGTGAGCGGGAGCAGGGAGCCGCAATCGGCGAATTCCGGCGGCGACCGTATTCGGTCGGTTGCGAGGGTTGGTATGCTTAACGGACGGCATACCTATTCTCGCACTGGAAGGAACGGCGCCATGCGGCCCTGCTCTCACCACGGACTTGTCGGCCGCCTTCGGCTTTCAAGCATGCTCCGCTTATTCATGCCCTCTCGGCACATGCTCGGCTCGGCGCACATGCTCCGCGCGGCGGCGACCGTACGGAGCATGTTGCTTTGGTCCGCCCTGAGCGCAGCGGTCGGGATCGGCGGCGCAAGCTCTCAACCGCTCGCCGCCCAAGAGCCGAGCGCACTACAGGCCGCAATCGTCCTTGAGCAGGTCGTCGTCAAGGCGATCGAACGTTCCGAGGCCTCGGTCGTCAGTATCGCTCGCTTCAATCCGGAATCCGCGGCGCGCGACATCCCGCAAGTGATGTTCCCCCGGCCAGGCATGCAGTTCGTCGACCCCCTTTCATCGCAGAACCCGACCAATCCCGACTTCGTCCCGAACGCCTTCGCCACCGGCGTCGTCGTCGATAAGGCCGGCTTCATCGTCACCAACTTCCACGCCGTCAAAGGCGACGGAGAAATCTGGGTGACGACGACCGCCAAGCGCCCGATGCGGGCGGTGATCACGGGGGCCGACAATCGCAGCGACCTGGCGGTGCTGAAGGTGCAATCGCCGCCCGAAGACGTGAGCTTCACGCCGATCACCTTCGGCGACGCTTCGAAGTTGAAGAAAGGGCAGATCGTCATCGCGCTCGGCAATCCCTACGCCATCGCGCGCGACGGACAGGCCAGCGCCAGTTGGGGCATCATCGCCAATATCTCCCGCAAGTCGGCGCCGAATAAAGACGCCGAAGACGCCCGCGACAAGAAGAACACCATCCATCACTTCGGCACGCTGATCCAAACCGACGCCAAGCTCAACCTCGGCACCAGCGGCGGCGCCTTGCTCAACTTGCAAGGCGAGATGATCGGGCTCACGACGTCGCAAGCCGCGGTCGCCGGCTTCGAACAATCGGCCGGCTATGCCGTGCCGGTCGACGATCTGTTCCTCCGCATCGTCGACACGCTTAAGCAAGGCAAAGAAGTCGAGTACGGGTTGCTCGGCGTTTCGGGCGCCCCGCTCAGTTCGGCCGAGCGCCGCGCCGGCATGCAAGGCGTGCGCATTGATTCCGTTCGCGGCGGCTCTCCCGCCGAAAGGGCCGGCATCTTTCCGCGCGACGTGATCACGCATGTCGCCGGCCATCCGATCAACGACGTCGACGGACTGATGCTGCAAATCGGCAAGCAGCCCGCCGGAAAGCCGACGATCGTCAGCATCGAACACGACGGCCGGGTTACGACCAAGACCGTAACATTGGCGAAGTACGAGGTGCGCGGCAAGAACATCGTCACTTCCCCGCGGCCGACCTGGCGCGGCATGCATGTCGATTTCCCTTCGTCGCATCCCGAGCTTGATCCGCAATTCAATCAAGGCCTCCGGCTCGCGGCCCCCTGCGTGCTCGTGGTGGAAATCGATGCCAATTCAAAGGCCTGGGCCGCCGGCATTCGCCGCGGCATGCTCATCACCCATATCGACAACGTCGCCGTCGAAAGCCCCGACGAGTTCACCGCGCAAGCCGCCAAAACGCGCGGCACGGTCGAACTGCGCATTGAAGCCCTGCCGGGCCAACCGCCGGTGGTGAAGGTCGAGGAATAGCCGCGGCTGCGCATCGGCCTCCGGCTTCCGACGCCGGTCGCCCGCCTACGGGCGCTCGCCGCCGCTAAGTCGCCGGGCGTATCGGCTCGCGGCCAACCCGTCGTACGAGCCTGAGGCGATACGACGGCCGGCCAAGTCTCGCCTAGTCGCCCCAGTCGGCCGCCGGTATGATGGCGAACCGGCCGTCGGGTGCGCAACCCGTTGAAGGCGCATGTTTTAGCATGCGAAGCGGCCTCCCGATTTGCCGAACAAGCCGGGCTGCCGCGCGTCTGAGTCGAACGGCTCAAGGCACGGCCCTCGGCCCGAAGCTATTTCACTACCAAAACTCCCGAACCTAACCAACGCCGACAATGAAGACCGACGAACTGCGTGAAAAGTACCTGGAATTCTTCACCACTAAGGGATGCACGCGTCGTCCGAGCGATGTTTTGGTCCCCCGTTGGGATCCGTCGGTGCTGTTCACGCCGGCCGGCATGAACCAATTCAAAGATCACTTCCTCGGTAAGTGCAAGCTGGAGTTCACCAAGGCGACGACCTGCCAGAAGTGCCTCCGCACGGGCGACATCGACAACGTGGGGCGCACCGCCTACCACCACACGTTTTTCGAGATGCTCGGCAACTTCAGTTTCGGCGACTACTTCAAGCGCGAAGCGATCAATTGGGCCTGGGAATTCCTGACCGACAAGAAATGGCTCGGCCTGCCCGCCGACCGGCTCACCGTGACCGTGTACCTCGACGACGACGAAGCCGCAGGCATTTGGCAGAAAGACATCGGCCTGTCGGTCGACCGGATCGAGCGGATGGGGGAAGACGACAACTTCTGGCCGGCCGGCGCTCCGACGCAAGGTCCCGACGGCGTTTGCGGCCCCTGCTCCGAAATCTTCTTCCATCCGCCGAGCGGCAAGAGCGTCGAAATCTGGAACCTCGTGTTCACGCAGTTCAATCGCGTCGGCTCGCCGCCGAACAACCTGCGCCCGCTCCCGAGCAAAAACATCGACACCGGCATGGGCCTGGAGCGCATCGCTTCGGTCATGCAAGGTCACGAGACGAACTACCACATTGATATCCTGCGCCCGCTCGTGGAAGCGGCGGGCGAAGTATGCGGTCGGAAGTACGACCCGGCAAACGACGACGGCCGGCGCCTGCGCCGCATCGCCGACCACGTGCGGGCCTGCTCGTTCGCGGTGCATGAAAACGTCTATCCCGACAAACAAAAGCAAGGCTACGTCATTCGCCGCTTGCTCCGCCGCGCCGTGCTCGACGGTCGGCAAATGGGGCTCGATCAACCGTTCCTCCACAAGCTCGTGACGAAGGTCGCCGAGCTCATGAAGGGCCCCTACCCCGAGTTGCAAGAAACGACCGGCGCCGTGGCGAAGGTGATCGAGCGCGAGGAAGCGAGCTTCTTCGCGACGATCGATGCCGGCCTGAGCCGCATCGATCGCGTGTTTGACGACATGAAGAAGGCCAACCGCGTGATGGTGCCGGGCCGCGAGTCGTTCGACATGTATCAAACGCACGGCTTCCCGCCGGAACTCTTTGAAACAATCGCCGCCGAACACAACTTCACGTTCGATTGGACCGGCTTCAAGAAGGCGATGGAGGAGCACGGCAAGATTTCGAACGTCGGTGAACGGATCGTCTTCGCCAGCGGTCCGCTCGATGCGTTGAAGAAGGCCATGCACGGCAGCACGTTCCTCGGTTACGAGAAGATGGAATCCGACGCCCAGATCGTCGGCCTGATCGCGCAAGACAAGCTGGTCGATCAAGTCGAAGAAATCGGCCACGAAAAGCCGATCGTCGTCGTCCTTGATCAAACGCCGTTTTACGGCGAGAGCGGCGGACAAGTCGGCGACACCGGCGAAATCCGCGGCGACGGCTTCGCCTTCGAAGTGATCGACACGCAGAAGGAAGGGGGCTTCATGCTCCACGTGGGCCACTTGCGCGCCGGCGTCATTCGCCAAGGCGTCAAGGTCACGGCGACCGTCAACCCGGATCGCCGACAGGGAATTCGTCGCGCACACTCCGCCACGCACCTCATGCACTACGCGCTGCAAAAGCACGTGAGCAAGGAAGCGTTGCAGCGCGGTTCCAAGGTTTCCGACGACGAACTCCGCTTCGACTTCGGCCACCCGACGCAAGTGCCGAAGGAAAAGCTTGTCGAAATCGAAAACGAAGTGAATGCCAAGATTGCCGAAGCCGCGCCGATCAACTGGCGTAATCTGCCGATTGCCGAAGCCAAGCAGCAAGGGGCGATGATGCTCTTCGGCGAGAAGTATCCAGACGTCGTCCGCATGGTTTCCATGGGCGAATTCAGCAAGGAACTTTGCGGCGGCACGCACCTCGACAACACGGGCCAAGTCGGCCTGTTCAAAATCGTGAGCGAAGAAAACGTCGCCGCCGGCACGCGCCGCATCACCGCGGTCACCGGCCGGGCGGCGCTCGAACGCACCCGCAAGCAGGAGCAGCTCTTGCAAGAAGCGGCCGCCGCGATTCGCTCGCCGATCGACGAACTGCCGGCCCGCGTCGCCGCGATGGCGAAGGAAGTCAAAGAGCTGCGTAAGCAAATGGCCACGGGCGTTCGCGCCGGCGGACCGACGGTCGACCAAATGCTGGCCGACGCCGCGACCGTGGGCACGACGAAGGTCGTCGCCGCGGAAATCCCCGGCGGCACCGCCGACACGTTGCGGGCCATCATCGACCAATTCCGTCAGAAGGCTCCGAGCGTAGCGGCACTGCTCGGAGCACGCGACGACGAAGGGAAGGTCACGCTCGTCGCCGGCATCACGCACGACCTGCAAGCCAAGAAGCTCCACGCGGGCAACTGGGTGAAAGCGGCCTCGGCCTTGGTCGGCGGCTCGGGCGGCGGCCGGCCCGACATGGCCCAAGC
>CAZWDN010000305.1:0-3117 GCA_964633125.1 uncultured Pirellula sp.
CCGCCGGCCGTTGACTATTTCGCCCACCCACGGAAGTCGTCCGCCATGCCTTGCTCTCGCCTCGCCGCACGTTTCATTCCGGCACTGGCCTCCTCGGTCTTGGGCCTGATTCTTCCGCTGACGGCCGCCGGGCCGGCCGCGGCGCAAAAATCGCCCGACGTAGAACTCCAATCGCTCACCGTGCCCGAGGACATGGAGCTCGGGCTCTTCGCCTCGGAGCCGCTGATCACCAACCCGGCCGCGATCGACGTCGATTCGCACGGTCGCGTCTGGGTCGCCGAAATCCAGGGGTACCGCCGCGCTGCGAAGACCGGGGAAAAAATCAAAGTGCTGGAAGACACCGACGGCGACGGCCGCGCCGACAAAGTCACGGTGTTCGCCGACGACGCTTACGCCCCGATGAGCATCTGCGTCGCCGGCGATAAGGTCTACCTCGCCACGAGCCCCGACCTGTGGGTCTACGAAGACAAAAACGGCGACCTCAAGGCCGACGGACCGCCGAAGAAGCTGCTCACCGGCTTCGGCGGACAGAACCATGACCACGGAGCCCACTCGCTCGTGCTCGGGCCCGACCACAAATGGTACATGGCGCACGGCGACGCCGGTTACGACGTTACCGGCACCGACGGCTCCAAGATCGCATTCCCCGCCGGCGGCATGATTCGCGGCGAGCTCGACGGCACGCAGCTCGAAAACGTGGCGACGAACTTCCGCAACCCGTACGAGATCGCGCTGAACAGCTTCGGCGAAGCGTTCTGCAGCGACAACGACAACGACGGCAACTTTAGCGTGCGCATCTGCTGGATTCTCGAAGGGGGCAACTACGGTTGGTACAAACGCCCGGGTCCGAAGTTTCCGCCGGGCACGCCCTTCGGCGAGACATGGCACTTTCGCGGCCCGATCCCCGGCTTCGTGCCGAGCACCGTCGTCACCGGCTTCGGCAGCCCCTGCGGCATGTGCTTTTACGAAGGAGATGCGATCCCGAGCCTGAAGAACATGCCGCTGCATTGCGACGCCGGTCCGCGCGAAGTGCGGGCCTATCCGCACGAGAAGGCCGGCGCCGGTTTCGCCGGGAAACAGAAGACGCTCATTACGAGCAAAGACGATAACTACTTCCGCCCCGACGATATCTGCACCGCGCCGGACGGCAGCCTCTACATCGCCGATTGGTACGACGGCGGCGTCGGCGGCCATGCGTACAACAATCCCGACCAAGGACGCATCTTCCGCCTGACGCCCAAGGGCCGGCAACCGAAGCGACTCGAAAAGCCGGGGCCCTATGCCTCGGTCGCCGAGGCGATCGAGGGTTTGAGGAGCCCGAACCTCGCGACGCAATTCTTGGCTCGCGAGAAGCTCCTGGCCGAAGGCGAAGCGGCCGTTACCGCGCTGATCGAACTCACGAAAGGCGCAACCGAACCGAACCACGCGGCTCGGGCCTATTGGGTGCTCGATCGCATCGGGGGCGAAGCCCGAAAGGAAGTCATCGAGCAGCTCGCCTCGGGCGACCCGGCGACGCAAGCCCTGGCCGTGCGCATTCTGCGGCGGCACCAAGACGACCAAGCAATCGAAGCCGAACTAACGAAGCTGACGCAAAGCAAAACGCTCGAACCGGAAGTCTGGCGCGAGCTGTCGCTCTACTTCGCCAAACGCACCGGGTCGGAAGCAGACGCCGCGCTCGTGAGGCTCGCCGTGCAATTGCCGAAGGACGATCGCTACGCGCGCGAGGCGATCGGCGTCGCCGTTCGCGGCCGTCAAGACGCGGTCGCCAAGCAAATGATGTTGCCGGAAAACAACGGGCCTACCGCGCTGGAACTTATGCCGTATTTGGCGACCGCCGACGAAACGCTGCAAGGGTACGTGACCACGTTCGCCTTGTCGTCGCCCGGTCACAAGTTTCGACTTACGCAGCTCGACAAACTTGGGCTCGTGCTGCATTACAAAGCGCTGCGCAGCATGACGGCCTTGGCCGTCGAGCCGGGAGCGACCGCAGAAGAACGCAAGCGAGGCGCCCAATGGCTGATATTCAACTGCGCGCCGACCGGGTTATGGTCGGGCCTCGTCGGCGACGCCGACGCGTCGGTAAGCGCGTGGACCACAGACTACGATGCGGGCGACAAAGCCGTGAACCGGTCCAAACTCGTCGGGTGCGCGAAGCAGCTCTTCGCCGACGGGGCGCGGGAAGGCGAAGCTCTGCAATTGGCCTCGGCCGCGGGACTCAACGAGCTCGGCCCCGAAATCTTAGCGCTGGCGACGGCAAGCGATACGGCTACCGACGTCCGCGACCAAGCGTTGGCCGTGGTCGTGCAAACGCGGCCGGCCGGGGCCCGCGCGGCGCTCGCGAAACTGCTCGCAAGCCGCGATGCCGCGCTCCGCGCCAAGGCCGCCAAGACGCTCGTCGAAATGGCGCAATTCCCGGCCGTGAAATCGCTCGTCGTCAAGGGAGCCGATGCCAAGCAGGCCGCCGGCGTGGTCGACCAGATGGTGCAAACCACCGCCGGGGCGCTGGCGCTCTTGAAGTGGATCGACGCGAAGGAACTCGACGACGCCACGGCCAAGCTCGCGGTCGGCAAGGCCGTGCGGCACCCCGACGCCAACGTGCGGATTCTCTTCGAGAAGTTCGTGCCGGAAAGCGAGCGTCCGCAGCGATTGGGCGCGGCGATGAAGGCCGAAGACATTCTCAAACTGGTCGGCGATGAAAAACGGGGCGAGCAAATCTTCCACCAGAGTTCGGCCGCCAATTGCAAAGGGTGCCATGCCATCCGAGGCTTCGGCAAGAAGCTCGGCCCCGACCTCACGGCCATCGGCAAGAAGTACGAAAAGGCCGCCCTACTCGAAACGATCATGGACCCGTCGAAGGCGATTTCGCACGAGTATGTGACGAGCGTCGTGGAAACCGACGAAGGCCTGGCCTACACCGGCTTCGTCGAGAAAAGCGACAAGCTCGTGATCATCCGCACAGCCGAAGACAAGCAGATTCGCTTGCCCGCCAAGTCGGTCGAATCGATCACGCCGAGCCCCAAGAGTATGATGCCGGAACTCGTGCTGAAAGAAGTGACGGCCCAAGACGCCGCCGACTTGCTGGCGTATTTGATGACGCTGAAACAGTAGCTAGTTGCT
>CAZWDN010000305.1:3217-6320 GCA_964633125.1 uncultured Pirellula sp.
GCGACGCTGTTTGTTTGCCGTCAGTCATTTTCTGCTTGTTTGGAATTTGGTGCTTGGTCATTGGTCCATTTCCGCACCTGTCACGTCAGGTGCGGACTTCATTCCTCGCAAACAAACGAAGCCGCCGACGCCGGCGCTGTCGCCGGCCGAGGCCATCAAGAAGATGACGGTGCCCGCCGGCTTTACGGTCGAGCTCGTCGCCGCCGAGCCGGATGTGATGAACCCCGTGGCGATGACGTTCGACGAACGCGGGCGGATCTGGATCACCGAGAGCTTCGAGTACCCGCGCCGTGAGCCGGGCCCCGGCCGCGACCGTGTGAAGATTCTTGAAGACGCCGACGGCGACGGCACGGCCGAGAAAGTTTCGATCTTCGCCGAAGGCTTGAACATCCCCAGCGGCATCGCGGTCGGCGCGGGCGGCGTCTGGGTCGCCAACGCCCCGGACATTCACTTCTATCCCGACAAGGATCGCGACGGCCGCGCCGACGGCCCGCCCGAGCAAGTGCTCACCGGCTTCGGCCGCGAAGACACGCACGAGTTGCCGAACTCCTTAACCTGGGGCCCCGACGGCTGGCTCTACGGCCTCAACGGCGTGTTCAACAACTGCCACGTGCGCTACGGCAAGGACAACTCGTTTCTCGCGGCCTCGGACAAGGAAAAGCATCCCGGCTGGAAGATCAATTGCGCGATGTTCCGCATCCACCCGCGCTCACGCGAGTTCCAAGTGTTCTGCGAAGGGACGAGCAACCCCTGGGGCATCGCGTTCAACGACAACGGCGACGCCTTCATCAGCGCCTGCGTGATCGACCATCTCTGGCATCTCGTCGAAACCGGCTACTACCATCGCCAGGGCGGGCCGTATCCGCCGCACACGTGGAAGCTGGAATCGATCGTCGACTACAAGCATCAAATGGCCGCCTACTGCGGCATCACGTGGTTCGACAGCGACGCCTATCCGGCCGAGTATCGCCGTAAGCTCTACATGGGCAATATCCACGGCGGCTGTATCAACGTCGACGGTCTCGAACGCAACGGCGCGACGTACAAAGGAATCAAGCACGATGACTTCCTCACGGCCAACGACGTCTGGTTCATGCCGGTCGTGCAGAAGGTCGGCCCCGACGGCTGCCTCTACATCTTGGATTGGTACGACCGTTATCACTGCTACCAAGACGCGAACGCCGACCCCAAGGGAGTCGACCGCGCGAAAGGCCGGCTCTACCGCGTGCGCTACAAGGGAACCCCGCGCGCCGCGAAGTTCGACCTGGCGCAAGAATCCGACGATCAACTGATCGAACGCCTCGCGAGCCCGAACATCTTTTATCGCGAGCAGGCGCAGCGATTGTTGGCGGAACGGAACGACCCGGCGACACGCCCAAAGCTAGAAAACCACATTCGGAGCACTCAAAACCGTCATGCGTGGTGGGCATTGACTGGAACAGGAGAAGTCCGAGATGAGTTCTTGTCGTCGCAAGTAAACTTCACCTCATTCGACGATTGGAGGCACACGTGGGTCGTTCGAACCGCCGGAAACCAACGTTCGACGAATGCGGAACTGCTGGCAAAGATTCGAAAGATGATCGACAACAGCACGGCGGCGAATCGACTGCAGATCGTTATCGCGGCAAGAAAGCTCTTTGGAAAAGAGGCGACAACGGTACTGCTAAAAGCGGCGATGGTCCCGCAACGCGACAACGAACTCGTCCGGCAGATCGCGTGGCAGAATCTTTATCCTATTTTGTCGGAAGGTAAGGAAACGGTCATCGAGGCGATCACGAGCGACGACGTCGGCCTGCGCGATCGGGCGGAGTTTTTGCTTCCGCATCTGATGGATTGGTTGTTTGCGCAAGGTGACGCCGGGGTGGAGGACGTCGCACGCATTGCGTTCAAATTCCTACCTCAACTGCGGAGCGATTTTAACGGGTCGCACGACGCCGCTTGGGCTCTACATGAAGAGACTGAAAAAATACTTGGCGGAATCGCCAAACGACTGGCGTCGGGCGAGTTGTCGCCTAAACAGGAAACAATACTGCGCGCAAAGTTGGAGAAGGATCTGGTGTTGCTCTTGAAGCCCGACACCCCGCTTCTTCCCGGCAATACGGCGCCGTCGTTGCTGCTGATCCTTGGTCACTGGAAGAACCCCAAGGCAATTGCCGAGGTGCGAGCGATCGCCCTGACTCCACTCGCCTCAGAAGCGCAGCGACTGGCAAGCATTGATGCGTGGGGAGCGTCCCTTGATCGCTCGCTGATCGATGCGATTGAGCCGCTTAGCCAAGATGAAAGGCTGAGTCGTTCTCTTTGCAGGCGACTTTTTGAGGTTCTCATCAAGTATGACGATCCTCGCGTTGCGACCAACGTGTTGGCGATCTATCCGCAACTGTCGCCCGACCTAAAGTCGGCGGCGATCGAGTTACTCACCAGCCGCACGGTCTGGGCCAAGCACCTTCTGGACGCGATCGAGACTACGAAGGTTTCCAAAGACGCCGTCACAGTGAACCAAGTTCGCAAACTGCTCAAGCTCGGCGACAAGGAACTGGCGGCGCGCGTCGAGGCGACCTGGGGCAAACTTCGCACCGATCGCAATCCGCAGCGCGAACAGATCGTCAACAAAATGCGCGACTTGGTGCGCAACGGTCACGGCGACGCAGCGGCCGGGCAGGCCGTGTTCGGGCGGCTGTGCGGGCAGTGCCATAAGATTCACGGCACGGGACAAGAGGTCGGCCCGGATATCACCGTGAACGGCCGCTCGAACTTCGAGCAGTTGCTCTCGAACATTTTCGACCCGAGCTTGGTGATCGGCGGGGCGTACCAGCCGCGCATCGTCTCGACCGGCGACGGCCGCGTATTGACCGGCTTGCTCGTGGAAGACAGCCCGACGCGCGTGGTGCTCAAACTCCAAGGGGGCAAGCTCGAATCCATCGCACGCTCGAACGTCGACGAGATCGAAACCAGCAAGCTCTCACTTATGCCCGAAGGAGTCGAAACGCAATACAAGCCGCAGGAGATCATCGATCTGTTCGCGTTCTTGAAGCTCGATAAACCGCCGACCGACCCGACGGCCAAAACGCTGCCGGGCTTTGCGGAGTTGGATCAGAAGAAGTAA
>CAZWDN010000306.1:0-6312 GCA_964633125.1 uncultured Pirellula sp.
TTCTGGGACTACTCCGGCGGCCAGATGACGAACTTCGGCGCCCATCACATCGACATCGCCCACTGGGGAATGGGCATGGACGACTCCGGCCCGCTGGAAATCGAAGGAGTTGCGACGTTTCATCCGGAGCGTTGGCACGAGGTTTCGGAAACCTGCCGCGTGACCTATAAATACCCGAACGACGTCACGATGATCGTCGGCCAGCAACAGCAGGACATCCCGTCGGGCGCGACGTTCGTCGGTTCCAAGGGCAAGATCTACGTTACGCGCGGCAAGATCGTCGGCGAGCCTGCCGACGTCCTCAGCGAACCGCTCGGCGACGGCGACGTCAAGCTCGCCGTCAGTGCAAACCACCACTTGAATTTCCTGGAATGCGTAAAGTCGCGCGCATTGCCGATTTGCGACGTGGAAATCGGCCATCGCGCCGCCACGGCGTGCCATCTCGGCAATATCGCCGTCCGCACCGGCCGCAAAATCACGTGGGACTCGGCGAAAGAACGGATCGTCGGCGACGACGCGGCCCAAGCGATGACGCAGCCGAAATACCGCTCGCCGTGGACGCTCTAAACGACCCCCTGTAGGGAACGCCCTCTGTGGCGTTCCGTCGGTTCATTTCTTCCTCAACACAAATACCGCGTCCGACAACCGATTATCAAACGGCGCCGGACGATCCAAGTCGTAGTCGAAATCATACACGCCGCATAGCTCAAGCTCCGGCACCTGCGCGAGCAATTTCCGCCACTGCGCGGCGTTGTAGAGCCGTAGGTCGAATTCATCGACAAGCCGAAATTCCTTGCCCGGCTTTCGCACGAGCATCGAAATGCGGCATCGCTCCAAACGCGTCCGGCGGCTGCTCGCCAAGACCCGCAGCGTGTAATGAATGCGCGTCGTGCCGCGCCGGGCGGTCCAACGCTCGATGCACTCCAGCGATGCGTCGGGGGGCAGCAAGTGCATCCCCAACACAAACACGCCTCCCGGCCGCAACGAGCGCGCCACGCATTGCAAATGCGCCAGAGCCGCTTCGTCGGTCGTCAGATGGCGAAACGTGTTGAAGGTATTGAATGCCGCGTCGACCGGTTCCGGCAAGCGAAAGTCGACCATATCGGCCTCAAACACCCGTGCCGACAACTTCCCGCGCGTGATCCGCTTGGCTACGTAATCCACCATCTTCGAATTGTTGTCGAAGCCGAGCACCTCATTG
This sequence comes from uncultured Pirellula sp., assembly GCA_964633125.1. Taxonomy (GTDB): domain Bacteria; phylum Planctomycetota; class Planctomycetia; order Pirellulales; family PNKZ01; genus PNKZ01. The sequence goes on from CAZWDN010000306.1 coordinate 1,202, forward strand.
CCCCGCCGCGCCATTTCGACGACGAGTCGTCCCCCGCCGCAAGCCGGTTCCAACATTCGCCGCACCGGACCGCGCGCATACTTTGCGAACGTCGCGTCAAGAAACTCCGCTTCGGCCAGCGTCTCATCCGCGAAGGCCCAATCGAAGTATTGCGGATAGTCGTACCAATTTTCCCTCTTTGCCGAACTCTTCCGCCGAACCACCTTCGCTACGCTTGCCACGCTTAATAATCCTCTCCGTTTAAACTGCCGATCACCGACTTCTGCCAAGCCTTCAAGGCTTCGGCCATCCGCTCCACGCGGCCGCGCTCGCTCGTCGCCAAGTCCGTCGTTTCTCCTCGATCAGTCGTGAGATCGAAAAGGTGAAACGCCGGCGGACCGTCTCCGCGCGCGATGCAGTGTAGCTTATAGCGACCTTCGATCCAGGCTGCATGCCCCGGAAAACTTTCCGTCGAATACTGCTTGGCAAAAGCCGCCGTCTCTTCGGCGCTCAACAGCGGCGACGCCGGGCTTCCCGCCGCCGGGGCCCCGCGCTCGATATCCTTAAGTAGTTCGCCGCTACGCACGGGCCGGCCCGCTTCCGGATACGTCCAGAACCCGAGCGGACGCGCGCGATGCGACACGACTCCCGCCGCGACGTCATCAACGCCGTCGGCCCGCTGCGGCGACAAGTAGACGAGAAGATTCTCGCCGTCGAGCGGTCGCCGCGGTTGCCGATGCTCCGCGCCGACGGCGGCCAACACCGTCGGCAGGATGTCCACCGTCGAGCAAGCGACGTCGACGACGCGCGGGGTGGCGAACATACGCGGCCATTCGAGAATCCCCGGCACCCGAACGCCCCCTTCCCAGAGCGTTCCCTTCTTGGCCTTGAACGGGCCGCTGGAACCGGGCGTCGTCGCGCCATTGTCGCTCGTAAACCACACCAGCGTATCGTCGGCAATTTTCAGTTCGCGGAGCCGCGCGCGCAACCGGCCGACGGCCCGATCCATGGCGGTGATCTCGCCGTAATAGTGCTGCAGTTTCTCCGGCAAGTCCTTGTACGGTTCGCGGTCGGCCGCGAGCGCTTCGTGCGGGCTATGCGGCGAGCCGAACCACACGACGGCCAAGAACGGCCGCCGCTGCTTCGCCGCCCCCTCGATGAACTCCAGCGCCAAGTCGACCGTCGCCTGGGAGCCCTCTCCCGCGGGGTGGATGATCTTGCCGCGCCGACTCAACGCCGGATCGTTCTCATAAAAATTCGGCGACGACGCCCACTCCTCGAAACCTTGTGCGCCGGGACTCGTCGCAGAGTAGGCGGCGACCGAACCTAAATGCCATTTGCCGAAGTGCCCCGTCGCATAGCCGGCCGGCCTAAGTATCTCGGCCAGCGTCGTCTCCTCCGGCTTCAACGACCAGCCCCAAGAGAACACGCCGTAGCGATTGGGATGTCGTCCGGTCAGCACGCTGGCGCGCGTCGGCGAACAAACGCAGGCAGCCGCATAGGAACGATCCAGGCGAATCGCCGACTTCGCCATCGCATCGATCTCCGGCGTACGCACCTCCGTGTTGCCAAGGTATCCCACGTCGCCGTAGCCCAAGTCGTCGGCCATCAACAGCACGATATTCGGTCGATGCTGCGCTTTGCCTAAATATTCTGCATGCGACGGGGGTAGTCCGACAACGAACCCCGCTGCGATGACAAGGAACGACACGGATACGGATCGCAGACGACCTCGCATACATACCGATCGGTAGAAATGCCTCTGTTGCTCTGCCATGGCGATCTCGCTGGTGCAGTACGGAACTCCACAATGTTCGTTGGCTAAGCCTTCCATAGTACCAGTGCCGTCGGCGAGATACAGGATGCGTCGGATTCGCGGGTTTTTGCGGAGCCGAAGGCTTTATGCATACCACAGGCGAAAAGCGGGCACGATCGCCGTGTTGTCGATAGGCAACGTCGTTGCGCGTTCGCAACACTCGCGTCGCCATCGCAAGACCAAGCAATGATACGAAACCACTATTCGGGTTGGTGCGATTTGTTGCGCACTTGCGAGCCCGCCCTTGGTTCTTGAGCTACGTTTGCTTCGACGTTCGGCCCGCGAGAGGGGGATCTACCTCGAAGCTGCGCGCCCGAGCAAGGACGTCGCTCGAACCACACTCGCACTGACAATCAGGAGACGCGTCATGTCCGCATCCGCCAACTTCGACATTCCCGCCGCGCCGCAAGCTCCATCGGCGGCGCCCGCGTCGGCGCGCTCGCCTGCCGTCCCGATGCGTCCGCCGAAGGTCGACGAAGCGAAGATGTCGACGTCGTATGCCAACTTCTGCCGTGTGAGCGGAACGCCGGAAGAACTCATCGTCGACTTCGGCCTCCATACGCAACCGCTCGGCGAGGCAACCGACTCGATTGCCGTTGGCGAGCGCGTGGTAATGAACTACTTCACGGCCAAACGCCTGCTGCAAGCGCTCGAGTTGAGCGTGGCTCGGCATGAACAGGTCTTCGGCCCGCTGGAGACGAACGTCATGAAGCGCGCCGGAAAGCAATAACCGAATCGTCACTCGCGCTCGCGTCGCGTTGACCGAGTACCGCGCTCGCTGAAAACTCTACACTTGCCGGCCGACCATGAAAGCCACATCCGCGGTTGCTCCGTCGAAAGGTTCCGCTCGCATGGCGGCGCTCCAAGCGCTCGCCCGGGGCGCGTCGTCGCCGGAGCAGTTCTTCACGGGCTGGCTGGAACACGTCCTGGCACTCTGCGGTGCCGCAGGGGGGCGACTACGCAGGCCTGCGGCCGCAGGCTCGCTCGCGCCGGTCGCTTCGCTAAAGTTCGAGACGCTTGCGCCTCCGGAGGAGGGCACGTCGCGCTACGAACGGCTCGTGCTGGAATCGTTCACAACCGGACGACCGAAGGCCGTGCCCCCTCGCGGACAGCTGGCTGCCGAGGAAGCCGACGCCAACCCTACATCGGCGTCGTTGTTGCTCGTGCCGCTGGAGATCGACGGTGAAATCCGCGGCGTATTGGAAATAATGCTCTCCATCCTTCCGACGGGCGATGCCCTGCAACGCCTGCTCGGCGTCGTGCAGAGCACGCTGCCGGCGGTCGCAGCCTTCGACCGCCGAAGTCGCGAGCAAGCAGTTGCGTCGCGCGCGGCCTTGGTCGACGAGGTGGAACGCTTTACCCGGGCCGTTCACGAAACACTCGCCGTTCGCCCCACGGCCTACGCCGTCGTCAACGACGGCCGACGTCTCATCGGCTGCGATCGTCTGACGCTGCTTGTCCGTTGCGGCCGCCGTTACGACATCGTCGCGACCAGCGGCCTGGAAGTCGTGGAGACGCGGTCGCAAGCGGCGAAATTCTTAAGCCGCCTCGCAGCCGTCGTCGCCGAGACGGGCGAACCGGCGTGGCAACTCGACCGCAACGACGAGCTCTCCCCGCAAATCCGCGCCGCCCTGGCAAGCTATATCGATGAAGCACACGTGCGCGGCGTCGCCGTATTGCCGATCCTATCCAAGGCCGATGCTCGCCGTCCTCATCGCAGGCCGCAACGGCTCGGCGTGCTGATCGTAGAACAAATCGAAGATGTGACGCCGGCGCCGGGACGCGGCGAGCGGGCCGAACTCGTCGCTGCGCACGCGGCCACGGCGCTTCACAATGCTTTGCAGCACGAGTCGATTCCACTGCTGCCGCTGTGGCGACTCGCCGCTCAGGCGCGCAACCTCGTAGCGCCGAGCACCCGACGCAAAACGCTTGCCGTCGCCGCGGCGATCATCGCCGCCTTACTCGCCTTGAAGTTCGTGCCCGCCGATTTTGCAATTGCCGCCCGCGGTACGTTGCAACCGGTCGCTCGGCACCATGTGTTCGCGCCGCTCGACGGCACGGCCCAGACGATCCACGTGCAACACGGCCAACGCGTGGAAGCCGGCCAAATCCTGGTCGAACTCCGCAACACCGACCTCGACGTAGCGCTGGCCGACGCCGTGGGTCGGCACACCGCCGCCGCCGAGCAACTCCTCTCCGTCGAACGGGCTTTGTTCGACGATTCGACGAAACTCGGGGGCGAGGAGCGTCATCGCCTCGCGGGTCAGCGGAGCGAACTCAAGCAACAGCTTGTTTCGCTCGACGAACAACTCCGATTGCTACGCCGCAAGCGCGAACAGCTCCGCATTGTAAGCCCGATTGCCGGCGAGGTAACGACCTGGAACGTCGAGCAACTTCTGCAAAGTCGACCGGTACGCCAGGGCCAAGTCTTGATCGACGTCGCGGCGATCGACGGCCCGTGGGAGTTGGAGCTTCATTTGCCCGAAGACGGCATCGGTCATTTGCTACGGGCGCAACGCGAAGCAGGAAACGCGCTGCGCGTGAACTATCGTCTGGCCGCCGATCCCGACGTCGATCGCACCGCTTCCGTCAGTGAAGTGCATTACTCCGCGGAAGTTCGCGGCGACGAGGGAAACACGGTGCTCGTGCGCGCCGCCCTCACCGACGCTGATCTCCCGCCGTTGCGGCCGGGCGCGGAAGCCGCCGCCAAAGTGTATTGCGGCCGTCGCGCGTTGGGGTACGTCTGGCTGCACGACGCCGTCGACTTCATACGCACCAAGGTCTTGTTTCGCCTTTATTGATTCGCTTCTAGATCGAGAATCGCCATGCTCGTTCGCTACCTCATCGTGCCGGCCGTCGTCGTGCTGACGACGCTCGCGTCCGCCGCGGAACTGAAAACGTCTGATTCATCGTCCGCTCCGATTGCCGGCGGCGTGCGTCTGTCGCATTGCCTCGTGTCGCTGATCGACGACATCGAAGTTCCCGCCGAAAAGCCGGGCGTGCTCACGTCGCTCACGGCCCGTGAAGGCGACTACCTCGAGGCCCAGGCGCCGATCGCTGCCATCGACGAAGAGCAGGCCGCGCTGCAGCACGAGACGGCCCAGGCCGAAGCCGACGCCGCGCGGGCCAAGGCCGACAATCCGCTGGAGATCGAATACGCCGTCGCCACGCATCGCACGGCCGAAGCCGAGTACAAGATTTCGCTCAACGCGAACCTGAAACAACCGAATTCCGTGTCGGCCGTCGAACTGGAACGCTTGCGACTGGCCATGGAGCAAGCCCGGATCAAGATCGGCGTCACGGAGTTCGATCAAGG
>CAZWDN010000307.1:0-6229 GCA_964633125.1 uncultured Pirellula sp.
ACGGCGCCCGGAACAAAGAGCCTCCCTGCCAACAAACGACGGCAGTCCGCTACCGCTTCGTGTTCGCATCCCAACGCCGATTGAAGGATCGCTTCGCGTACGGCGGCGGCCGACGGCGCGAGGCCCCGTCGTCGTTGCAGGCTCAGCAGCAACGCCGCGATTCCGGCGACGATCGGAGTCGCGTAGCTGGTGCCGCTGCGAATCGCCGCGCCTTGCGACGGCGACGCCCCGAGAATGTGTTCGCCGGGAGCGAGCACGCCTTGCGTTTGGTACAAGTCGCCCCAATTGCTGAACTCCAACGGCGCGCCGTGACGGTTCATCGCCCCGACGGCCAACACCGAAGGGATCGCTCCCGGCACGTGCAGACACTCGCAACCCTGATTGCCCGCAGCGGCGACGATCAACACGCGCTCGCGATCGCAGCGACGCACGACGTCGGCCAGCAGCGGATGCGCTTCGCCCGACGGCGCGAATTGCCCGCCGCTGATATTGATGACGAGCGCCCGACAACTGGATCGTTCGAAGTGTTCGACGGCCCGCGTGACGGCCCGCGCGAGCTCTAACTGCGAGCAAGGAACGACGGAGCCGTCGTCGCCGTCGCCGAAGACCGGAATGACGACTCCGCGGCAGCCGGGCGCCAGTCCGAGAACGGGTCCGCCGTGTTGGCCGAAGAGGATGCTCGCGACGTGCGTGCCGTGTTCCGCGGCCGAACTCTCCGCCTGCGGAGCCGGTCCGGTCGACTCGACGCGTGCGCCGGCGAAACACGGATGCCGCAGTTCGACCGGGCCGTCGAGCACGGCGACCATCACGCGCGGATCACCGAGCGTTTGCGACCAGAGTTGCGCAACGCCGGCGATCGCGGCGACGTTCGTCGCCTCTTCCGAAAGACCGCGATGGGCAAGGGAGCTGATCACGTTGCCGACTCATGCCGCAAGAGAGCGTGCAGATCGGCGGAGAGATTAAGCGTTGCCAACAGAAATAAGAATAACCCATTGCCATCAAGTAGAAACGCATCCCCCCGATCGCATCACGAATTTGCAGAGCTTGTGAATATTCGGCATCATGCCTGCTTGGCAGAGTTGCGGTCGCGCTCTTGGGCGTGGCGGCGCCTCGGAACGACGACGGCCGTGGGATATGCGTACGTCGGGAGCCCAAGACATGGTTGCTGCGGCTGGTTTTTTGTTTGCGAAATGTCTGAGTCGATTGTCGATTCTCGCCGCGGCCGTTCGACTAAGTTCCAAACAGCGAGGCGCAGCAGGCGTCGCACGACGGGTAATTTAAGGATCGCTACGAGGAGCATTCGGATGAAATTCGTCTGTTTAGGGTTCATCGATCCGGCGAAGTTCGCCGGAGTCGCGCAAGATCTCGGGCAAAAGATGGTGGAGGATTGCTTCGCTTACGATGACGAACTGCGCCGCGGCGGGCACTTCCTCGGCGGCGAAGCGCTCGACGCGGCGAGTAAAGCAGTCACGCTGCGGATGAACGGCGGCAAGGTCGAAGCCACCGACGGTCCGTATGCCGAGACGAAGGAAATGCTCGGCGGCATTTTGCTGTTGGAAGCGCGCGATATGGAGCATGCCGTGGCGCTGATGTCGAAACATCCGGGCGTGAGGATGGGGCCGTTTGAAATTCGCCCGGCCCACGAAGCGGTGAACGCGTTGATCGCCGCGCGCGATGCGGCGGTTAAGAACGGTTAAGTCCGGCAACCGGAAAGCGGCCTGGAATCGATTCGCGCCGCCGCTTGTCTCGTCGAACCCCGATTTTGGTTGGGAGGCGGGGCCGGCCAAATCCTAAAAACGGCTCTGTTATAATCTTGCCCTACGGGCAATGTTCAGGGTTCGGGGCTTCGTTGCTAGTGCTTGTCGAGCAGCTGGGGTTGTTTCCCGAACCGAGCACGTTGCCGTCGGAATCGAACACAAAGTTGGATGACTTACGTCGACGCGCCGAAGCTGCCGTGCGCAGATAACTCCGGCTATCTGCGCACAACCCCAAAACCCACAAGGGGTGCGCAGATAAGTCGAGTTATCTGCGCAGTGACGTTTTGGAAAATCGACGTAAGTGGTTGAAGCAGGGAGTCGGATTTCGGTCGGTGTCGGGATGGAACAGGATGACGGAACGATGAACGAGAGCTTGCCGCGCTACGATCGGTTGCAGACTTACGATTGGAACTACGCGCATGCGCCGGAACCTGTAGAGGCGGATGTGCCCGCGATACCCGGGACATGGGAATTTTGCGGGCTGCCGGTCGCGTCGCCGTTGGGCGTCGCCGCGGGGCCGCTGTTGAACGGCCGATGGGTGCGCTACTACGCGAGCCTCGGGTTCGACGTGCTTACGTACAAGACCGTGCGCTCGGTGGAGCGGGCTTGCTACCCGATGCCGAACTTGGTGCCGGTCGAGGTCGAACAGATGGTTGGCGGCGAGCGCGAGGTGCCGGCCGCGGAGACGATGCGCCGGACGTGGGCCGTGTCGTTCGGCATGCCGTCGAAAGGGCCGAGCGTCTGGCGCGCAGATGTCGAAGAGACGCGCAAGCTGTTGCCGCGCGGCAAGCTGCTGGTCGTGAGCGTCGTCGCCACGGAGCAGCCGGGCTGGTCGCTCGACCAGATGGCCGACGATTACGCGCAGTGCGCGCGGTGGGCCGTCGAGAGCGGGGCCGACGCCGTCGAGACGAATTTCTCCTGCCCGAACGTTTGCACGAGCGACGGCCAACTTTATCAACAGCCGGCCGATGCGGCGCGCTGCGCCGAGCGCGTGCGAGCCGCGATCGGGCGAACGCCGTACTTGGTGAAGGTCGGCCATTTGCGCGACGCCGAGGAAGCGGCGGCGCTGACGGCGGCGATCGGGCCGTACGTCGACGGCATTGCGATGACCAATAGCGTGGCGGCTCCGGTGCGCGGGCCGGGCGGGGAGCTGCTCTTCGACGGCGCTCCGCGCGGCATCTGCGGCGGCGGCATTCTCGAAGCGTCGCTCCGGCAGATGCGCACGGTGCGGCAGACCGTGACGCAGCGCTACCTGCGGGAAGGGACGAAGCCGGCGAGTTTGATCGGCGTCGGCGGGGCGTTTTCGGCCGAAGATGTGCGGCGGTACTTGGTCGCCGGGGCCGCGGCCGTGCATCTGGCGACGGCCGCGATGGTCGATCCGCTCGCGGCTATTCGAGTGCGGAGCGAATGGTCGTAGCAGAATGTGTGCTCAAAAAGGCCACTAAGTTGATGATTGATGGTTGAATTAAGATCATGCTATTGGTTTAAATTCGACCAACTTGGTCTGTTGTCGACCTGATTTTGCACATCCGATGGCTCGCGGCGGTCTTCACCGGCTATTTAAGTCGCCCGCCCGCCGGGCGTTAGCGCGATTGTGCATAAAACCACCATGACCCTTGGGCATGCGGCGTGCTTCTACTTAGTGGCGTCGAGACGGCTGCGAAGCGGCCGCCTTGAGAGTTGCCGGGAAGAACGACGGAGCCTCAGGGCAAAGTCGCGGAGCCCGGCAACCAGCTTTTCCGACGTTCACTTGAATTTCGGTGCTGTGTCGGGCGCTTGGGCCTCGCTTGCGAAGCTCAACAAATATGACGCGGGCCGTTTTTCAAAATGTAAAGAGCCCGGGACGAATTCGTCCCGGGCTCTTATTTTATCCACGGTCGTTCCGACATCGAAGCGGCAAGCGAGTCGTTGCGCGGAGCACTCGCCGCTTGTTGTCTGTGCGGCGTACGGGCGGAACAGGGTTTAGGGACGGAAAAGCGCGTCGAATGCCGAGCGGGCCGGGGCGGCAGGCTGCGCCGCGGCCGGTTGCACTTGCGGTTGCGTCGGCGCCGCTTCGAAGCCGGCCGTCTTGACCGCCGATTGTTCCTCGGCGGGCATTTCGATTTCGACGAGGATCGGCTCTTCGTGCGTGACTTGGAGGATGCCTTGGCGTTGGGCCTCGGCGATCGCCAATTGCGTTTCTTCGACGGTCGCTTCGCGAGCATCGGCACAGCAGTGGTTGCAGCCGTTGCAGACGCAGACGACCACGCACTTCCAGCCGTGCGTTTCTTTCACGACCGGCGTTTTCATCAGCTTGGCCTTGGTTTGCACCTTGCAGCAGGTCGGCTTCATGACCTTTTCGCAGTGCTTGCAGCCGTTGCAATCGCAGACCTCTTTACAGCCTACGCATTTGCTGATGCCGTTGAGGCAGTAGTCTTCGCAAACCAAGCAGTATTCGAAGGTCGTGGTTTTTTTGACGTCGGGTACCAAGCGGCAGACCTTGCGGACGTTGCAGTTGTTGCAGTGGCGGCAGTGTCCGTGGCCGGCTTCGGCATCGGCGAGCAAGCCGAAGGCCGCGGCCAAAAACAGGCCCGTCAGGGAGAACGGTTTCATGGTAATGTCACTCGTATGGATCAGGTGTTTCATGGAATCAGAAGCATGCCGACAAGAACTCGTCGCGATTTAGAAGTCGATGGCCAAGCGTGCACCGAAGCCGTACGAAGTGCCGCCGGTTTGCGGTTGGGCCGGAGCACCGCCGGCAATCGCGGGAACGGACGTTCCGGCGGCGCTCATGCTACGATCCGCGATCACGAAGTTGTATTGCATCTTCATGTTCGGATTGAGGAAGTGGTTAAGGCCGATGGTGTGGTCGACGACCGTACCGCCGCCGACGCCGGCCACGGCGCCGGAGGGGCTGGCTGCGTTGGCGATGTTGACGTTCGCCAATTCCGGAGCATTGAGATCGAGCAGGTCGTAGCGGTAGAGGATCTGCCAAGCACCGCGGGTGAGCAAGTTGCCGTTGTTGCCGCGGAGCCAGTGGAAGTTTTCGTACGGCACCACGCGACCGTAGGAACCGGTCTTGCGTTCATACTCACGATGTTCGCCGGTGAGGAACCAGCTCGCTTGCATGTAGTAGCCTTGGAAGTAGGCGGTGCCGAGGTTCGGACCGGGGTTCGGTTGGGCCGGGACGTTCGAAGTTTGAATGGCGACGTCGCGATTGAACTGCCCGAAATACTCGGCTTGCAGGTGCAAGCGTCCCATCACGAGCGAGACTTCCGGAATCAACAAAGTCGATCCGCTGGAGAAGAAGACCGTGGTGTCGGCGACGTTCGACCAGCTTTGCGCGATACCGTTGCGAAGCGAACCGCGAGCGCGAAGGCGGTCTTGGCCCTGGGTGCAGCGGCGCTCGGTGGCGCTGAAGCCGAGGTGCAAGTGATATCGGCCGTGCGATTCTTCGTCGTACCAAGGAGTCCAAGTAACGCGGCTGGCAACGTCCATGCCGCCCGCATCATAGCCGAACACGTTATACGCATTCATGGTTACGGACGTGCCGTACGTCATCGTCTGCTCGTCGTTGTTATTCCAAAACACTAAGCCCGGCTGAAAGCCGTTGTTGAAGCGTCCGACGAAGGCGTCTTGATTCAACGAGCGTTCCATGAAGTCGAGGAACCGGCTGCTGTTGGCGTGCTCGAGACCGTTGAGCGGCTTGATGTTGCCGATGCGGGCCGTGCCGAAGATCGGCAGCTCACGGATGCCGACCCAGACGTCGGTCGGAGCTGGAATTCCGAAGAACTGCCGGTCGAACGCGTTCTTCAGGCCGCCGTACGGATTTAGCGCATTCGTGCTTGCGTTGCTGGTGAAGCAGTTGATAAAGTCCAATTCGACGGCGAAATCGAACTGTTCGTAGATCGTGCCTTCGGTGCCGAGACGCAAGCGGCGGAAGTCGACGGTCGTATCGCCTTGGTTGCCGCCGAGGCCGTTGAAGTACGGTTGCGAACTGTCGGTAAAGCCGATCGTGTCGAACTGCGTCCGGCCGCGCCACTTCACCTTGAAGGCCTTGTCGGCGGTTTCCAGCGCAGCGCTGTCTTTCCAGTTGCCGCTCATCTTCGTATCGGCGCCGACGATCACCCCCTTAGGGGCTTCCTTGGCCGTTTCCGCGGCCTTCTCTTCGGCCAGGCTCGCGAAGCGCATTTGCTGATCTTGATAGCGCGATTCCAAATCGCGGAGCCGGGCTTCGAGTTCTTCCGTCGTCGACGTGCCGTCCGCCTTCGGATAGGCCGCGTAGGTCGTGCTCGGCGGGGCCGGCGGTTCGGCGAAGATCACGTTTTGATTCGGGTTCGGCTCAAACGTCGGCGCGAGCTGTTGCGCGTCGGCCGAACCGGCGAGGGCCGCCAGGGCCACGAGGGCCGGAGCCGCGCGACCGCCGACGCCGCACAGGCGGCGTCGCAACCATTGTTGCCAATCGAGTTTCATGGGAGGGAAATCCTTTTCCT
>CAZWDN010000308.1:0-6226 GCA_964633125.1 uncultured Pirellula sp.
ATCACAACGATTGCGCACTTCGCCGAGCGTGCAGGTCGATTCGCCGACGGTCTGCAGCGCGACGATCGAATTGCCGTGGCACGTCGAAGCCGTGGTGTCGATGATCGCGCCGACGCGGTCGGCCAGCCGCACCGCGGCCCTTTGCCCCGGCGTGCTGCTGCGCGAGAGGCCGTAGATCAACGGCTGCCGCGCTGCGCGTAGAATCTTCGCCGCAGCAGCAGCCGCCGCGTCAACCGTCGCCGGTTTGCCGGCGATCGTCGCTTGCACCTCGGGAGCGGCGATATTGTGCCGCGCGAACCAGGCCGCATGGAGCGGGCAATGCGGTTCCATCGCCGTGATGCGGCCGGCGTCGACCGTCGCGCGCAGGTCGTCGCAGACGCAGCCGCAAACCGTGCAGGCGATATCTTCGACGACGCGCGCCATTGGTTCGGTCGCCGGCGATTAAGCCAGCAACTCCTTCAGCACGTGTTGCGGTTCCACGCCGGTCAGGCGCGCGTCGAGACCTTGAAACTTGTACGACAGCCGCTCGTGATCGATCCCGAGGCAATGCAGAATCGTGGCGTTCAAGTCGTTCACGTGCGTCGGCTTGTCGACGACGTTGTAACTGAAGTCGTCCGTTTCGCCGAGCACCTGCCCACCCTTGATGCCGCCGCCGGCGAGCCACATGCAGAAATTCTTCGGGTGATGGTCGCGGCCGTAGTTCGTCTTCGTGAGCGTGCCTTGCGAGTAGACCGTGCGGCCGAACTCGCCTCCCCAGACGACGAGCGTTTCGTCGAGCAAGCCTTTCTGCTTCAGGTCGGTGAGCAGAGCGCCGATCGGCTGATCGGTATCCTGACATTGTAGCGGCAGATCGCCGGTCAGGTTGCCGTGCTGGTCCCAGCCGCGATGCAGAATCTGCACGACGCGCACGCCGCGCTCGATGAGCCGGCGGGCCATCAGCGCGCTGGAAGCAAACGTGCCGGGCTTCGTCACGTCGGGGCCGTACATCTCGAGCGTCGCGGCCGTTTCTCGGGAAAGATCGGTCAGCTCCGGCACGCTCGTCTGCATGCGGAACGCCATTTCGTATTGTTTGATCCGCGTCTCGATTTCCGGATCGCCGAAGCGGGCCTTGCCCCGTTCGTTCAATTCGCCGAGGGCGTCGAGCATCGCGCGGCGATGGCGGGCGTCGACCCCCGGCGGGTTTTGAATGTAGAGCACCGGATCGCCGACGCTGCGCAGGGCGACGCCCGTGTGCGCGGTCGGCAGAAAGCCGCTGCTCCACATCCGCGTGAAAAGCGCCTGGGCGGCGGCCTTCGACTTCCAATTCGGCGTCAGCACGACGAAGGCCGGCAGATCGTTCGATTCGGCGCCGAGGCCGTACGAAAGCCAGGAGCCGAGACTCGCGAAGCCGGGAACTTCGCGGCCCGTCATCACAAACGTGCAGGCCGGGTCATGGTTGATGGCGTTCGTAAACACGGTCTTTACGACGGCCAACTCGTCGACGTGCTTGGCCGTGTGCGGCAAGAGTTCGCTGACCCAAGTGCCGCACTTACCGTGCTGCGCGAACTTGAACATCGACGGCGCCACCGGTAGCCGGGCCTGGCCGCTCGTCATCGTCGTGATGCGCTGCCCTTTGCGAATGCTGTCGGGCAGGTCTTTGTCGAACTGCTCGACGAGCTTCGGCTTGTAGTCCCAGAGGTCGATCTGCGACGGCCCGCCGTTCATGTGCAGATAGATGATCGACTTCGCCTTGGGTGCGAAGTGCGGCAGGCCCTTGAGCGGCGGCTGCACGCGTTCCACGGGCACGGCGGCGGGGACTTTCGATATCGGCGCCGCGCCACGGGCGCTCGCCGCCAACAGGCCGAGGGCCGCGCCGCCGAGGCGCACGCCGGTCGCGCCGAAGAACTGGCGACGCGTTTGTTGCAGCAAATATTCCGAGGCGGGATCCATATAGCACCTATCTACGAGCGGCCGCCGGCAATGGCTAGTTGCGATTGACCGTTTCATCGAGATTCAAAATCAAGTTCGCCGTCATCGTCCAGGCCGCGGTTTCGGCATCCGGCGCCAGCCGCTTCGGCTGCGACTCGCCGAACCGGATCGCCGCGGCCGCCGCCTTCGGTTCGTCGGCGTACAGGCGACGCTGGACGTCGAGCGCCGTACGCACGAGTTTCGTTTCCTCGGCGTCGGGCAGGCGCGCCAGAACCGTGCGGTAGAGATACGCGATCCGTCCGTCGTCGCTCGTTCCGCCGTCGGCCAAGGCCCGTTCGGCCAGCGCCCGCGCGGCTTCGAAATGTTGCACGTCGTTCATCAGTTGCAGCGCCTGCAGCGGCGTATTGCTTCGTTCGCGGCGTGCGCACATTTGCTCGCGATTCGGCCCGTCGAAGTTCGACATAAACGGCGGCGGCGCCGTCCGCTTGAGAAACGCGTAGATGCTCCGCCGATAGAGGGCTTCGCCGTGGTCCTGCAAATAATAGCGAGTGTTGCTGTCGGCATAGCCCACCGGCTCCCAGATATTCGGCGGCTGGTAGGTTTTGAAGCCTGCGCCGCCCATTTGCAAATCGAGCAAGCCGGCGACGTAGAGGACGTTGTCGCGGATTTGTTCCGCGTCGAGCCGGAAACGCGGGCCGCGCGCATAGAGGCGATTCTCCGGATCGCGCGTGTAAAGGGCCGGCGTCACGATTGCCGCCTGCCGAAACGTCGCCGACGTGACGAGTTCGCGAACCAATCGCTTCGTGTCCCAACCGTGCGTTTGAAATTCGACCGCGAGCGTATCGAGCAATTCCGGGTGGCTCGGCGGCTCTCCTTGCGAACCGAAGTCGGCGCTCGTCTTCACCAAGCCGACGCCGAACAACTGCTGCCAGAGCCGGTTCACCTGGATGCGCGCCGTGACCGGCTGCTCCGGCGAGACGAGCCAACGGGCCAGATCGAGCCGCTTCAAGCGGTCGCCGGGCGACTTCTTCACCAGCGGCGGGAAAGCGGCCGGCACGGCAGGCTCCACTTTCTCGCCCGGGTGGTCGTATTGCCCGCGCATCATGACGAAGGCTTCACGCGGCTGCTCGACGTCGGCGTAGGTCATCGTGCCGACGATCGCATCTTCGGCGGCGGAATGCTCGGCGCGAGCCAGCTCCCACGCGTTGCGCGCGGCCTCGACGACCTTCGTCGGCCGGCGATGAGCGTACGCGAGATAGAAGTCGCGCAGCTCGCGCAGTTCCGCATCGGTCGGCTCCGCGGGCTGCTTGGCGTCCTTGGCGGCGACCTTCGCTTGCTTCGGCCTCTTCGGCGGGGGCGCTTGTAAAAACTTTTGGAACTTACCGGGCAGGTCAGGCGACGATTTTTCCACCACGCCGCGCCAGGCGGTGAACGATTCCAACGGATCGGCGGCCGCCAGTTGCGCATCGACCTTGCCGCGCATCACCAGCGCATCCCACCAGACGACTCCGCCGGATTCCTGCACGGTGACCGTTTTCACCTGCGTACCGGGCTTCAAGCCCAACTCGGCGGCCGCGAGCACGAGCTTCGTCCATTGGCCGGTTTTCGGCAACGATCCTCGACGCGATTCGGGCGTGAGGCCGGGGATGCCTTCGTCGATCGCCGCCGGCTCGCCCCACCAAGCGCGCTTGGAGTCGAGCAGGATGGAAACGGCGGTCGGCGGATGTTGCGGATCGGTCCGGATCCACACTTCGAATTGCCCGTCTTGCGGCACGAACAGCGGCCGCAATTGGCACGTGATGATCTCTTGATGGAATTGGGCGTTGGCCGTCTGCAACACGCGCTTGCCGGAGTGCGCGCCGAAGTCAGGTTCGGCGATCCACCGGCTCGCGTTGCGCGACGTATTGCGCACCGTCGTGCCGAGCGCGAAATCGTCGTCGAACACGACGTCGAGCACTTCGACATCACCCGACTTACCCGCCGTCTGTTCTTCGTCGGCCGGGTCGATGTAGCTGGCGTCCTTGGCGGCGGCTTCCAGCACTTTCGCGGCCTCGGCCTTCTTCTTCGCGGCGACATCGAGCGCTTGCTGCTGGTCGGGAGTCGGCACCTTGAGGAACGGCGCCGTGTTACTGATGTTGCCGTCCATCGCCGGATCGGCGGCGTCGTAGAAGAAGCTGTAGAACGAGTAAAACTCCTTCGTCGTCAGCGGATCGTATTTGTGGTCGTGGCAAACCGCGCAGCCGCCGGTGAGCCCCATCCACGTTTGCATCGTCGTGGCGGCCCGATCGACGGCGTAGCGATACAAGAACTCCGCCGCGATGGATCCCCCTTCGCTCGTCGTGACGTTGCAGCGGTTGAAGCCGGTCGCCGTCCGCTGTTCCAGCGTCGCGTTGGGAAGCTGGTCGCCGGCCAGTTGCCAAATGGTGAACTGATCGAACGGCAGATTGTCGTTCATCGCCTTCACGACCCAATCGCGGTAGGCGTACATCTCGCGCTCGTTGTCGAGATGCAAACCGTGCGTGTCGGCGTAGCGAGCCACGTCCAACCAATGCCGGGCCATCTCCTCACCGTAGCGCGGCGAGGCCAAGTAGCGATCGACCATCCGTTCGTAGGCGTCGGGAGTTTTGTCGGCGAGGAATTCATCGACTTCGGCGACCGTCGGCGGCAGGCCGGTCAGCGCAAACGCGACGCGGCGGATGAGCGTCGGGCGATCCGCTTCCGGCCGGGGCTGCAACCCTTCCGCTTCGAGGCGGGCCAGAATAAAGCGATCGACGGGCGTGCGGCACCACGCGGCGTCGCGCACTTCCGGCGGCGCGACGGCCGTGGGCCGTTCAAACGCCCAATGCTTCTGATAGCCGGCCCCTTCGGCAATCCAACGCTTCAGCAACGCCTTCTCTTCCGGCTTCAGCGTCTTGTGCGAAGCCGGCGGCGGCATCATTACGTCCGGGTCGTCGGAAACGATCCGCCGCCAAACCTCGCTCGCCTCCGGCTTACCGGGAACAATCGCCGGTCCGCCCTCGCGCGGGGCGAAGGCTCCTTCCGAAGTGTCGAGGCGCAGTTCCGCTTCACGTTTCTTCGCATCGAAGCCGTGGCAGGCGAAACAATTCTCCGACAGAATCGGCCTAATATCACGATTGAACGACAGCTTCGCCGCCCCCGAGGCCGGCGGTTCCGCGGCGAGCAAACTCGCGCCGCCGGGCCCCGCCAAAAACAGCACCACGAAGAAGGCCGGCGTCGTTCGCAATCGCAACAGCATGGAACATCTCGACTTCGAGCGGAGGAATCAGCGCTCTCTTCATGATTTTCGATTCCCGGGCGCTTGTCCATAGCGGGCGACCCGCGGAGAATAAAAACCTCGCATCGCATCGAGCGCACAAGATATGAACTGCGAAATCCGCACGGTCGTCATCCGCCCATGAGCGTCGCAGGTCCCGAACAAACGTTCGTCGAACAGATTCGCAACGGCGACGCCGATGCGTGGCGTGATTTCATCGCCTCGTACGAAGGCAGGCTCGCGGCGTTCGTACGTTCGCGTCTCGGCGACGGCGGCGCGGTCGACGACGTCGTTCAAGAAACGTTCGTCGGCTTTCTCGTCAGTTTGCCGAACTACGATTCCAGCCGCGGACTGGAAACGTATTTGTTCTCCATCTGCGCCCACAAGCTCACCGATCACCTGCGTCGACAAGGTCGCCGCCCGACGGTGCCGCTGATGCCGGCCGGCGACACCAACGCGAGCGAGCACCCCGCCGACGCCGGGCCGATGGATTCAGCGCGGAGCGTCGGCAGCTTAGCGCGCAGCGGCGAACGACGGGTGCTGGAAGCCGAAGCGCTGGCGACGATTCTCGCCGACATCGTGGCCCGTTGGCGCGAGAAGGGGGAGCACCAACGCATTGCGTGCTTGGAGCTGCTCTTCGTTCGCGGGCGTTCGAACAAAGAAGTCGCCGGACAACTCGCGCTCAGCGAGCAAGCGGTGGCGAACTATAAGTTCGACTTTCTCACGCGGCTACGCGACGGCCTGCGCAAGCAGAATCTTTCGCCGGCCGTGTTTCCGGAGTTGGCGTAGTTCGCCGCCGACGCAAAACTACTTCGCGTCGTCATCTTTCGTGTCGTCGATCTTTTCGATCTTGCCGAACAGATGACCGGCATGATCGCCGCCGCCGTCCCAAGTGCCCGCGTATTGCCCGCGGTAGACGATCACGCGCGACGTAAACTTCCCAAGGCCGGGAATCAGCATATCCGTGAGTGTGATAATCGGCGTATCGCCGGCCCACTTCACTTGCAACGTGAGCGGCAGCGCCACGTCATGGTCGCCGTATTG
>CAZWDN010000309.1:0-6225 GCA_964633125.1 uncultured Pirellula sp.
CGCCGCGAACAAGGGGTCACGGAAACCGTGCTCCGCAGCGCCATCGACGAAGTTCAGGTCACCGCGAAGTCGATGATGCCCGAGGGAATGGAAAAGGTCGTGAGCCCGCAAGACTTGGCGGACCTCCTCAGTTTCCTTCGCGCCGACTCGAAGCCCGCCGGCAAAGCGACGCGATGATGCCTTTGGGGGGTGATGCCGTCGCATTTCGGCGGCGCACTTTCTGGCTTCGCGCGGCGCGACGGTTTACGATGTGCGTGAACTGCCGCGAGGGACCAAGTACAAGTAAAATCGAAATAGCAGGTGCGCGATGCCGGCCAAGGGGATGCCCGTTCTGCGGTTGGCGGAATTGGTCGTCGGAGAAGAAGCGGACATCTTCGCGCTGTTGTACCTCAAGGAAGAATTGCGGACGAAAGACGGGAAGCCTTATCACAAGGTCGGCTTTCGCGATGCGACGCGCGAGCTGGCATTTCCCATCTGGCACGATTCGCCGCACGGCGAGGAATGCCGCAAGTCGTGGCATGTCGGCGCGTACTATAAGATTCGCGGCACGCTACGCGAAACGAACTTCGGGCCGCAGCTCGATCTGCGCAAGGTGCGCGAAACAATCGAGGCCGACGCCGCCGACGGCTTCGATCCCGACGCATTCCGGCCGCAGTCGCGCTTCGATCCCGCGGCGATGTTCGACGAGTTGTGCGCTCTGGCGGAAGCGCGCATCGCGAACCTGCCGCTGCGCCGACTAACGCTGCATCTACTCACCGCGCAACGGGCCGAATTACTGAAGCTACCGGCCGCGACGCGAAATCACCACGCCTTTAGCGGCGGCTTCTTGGAGCATGTGCTGAGCGTCGTGAAGAACGCCGTGTTCTTCGCCGATCGTTACGCCGACTACTATCCGGAGCTGTCGCCGCCGCTCGATAAAGACCTCGTCGTCGCCGGGGCGATTTTGCACGACATCGGCAAAATCCGCGAATTGGAGTGGGCGCCGGAAGGGCCGGCCTACACGCCGGCGGGCAGCCTCATCGGCCACGTCCTGCAAGGACGCGACATGGTACGCGAGGCGGCCGCCGATTTGGCCCGCGCGGCCGAGGGGGCGAAAGATGACGAACGACCGGAGCCGCTCGATCCGGAAACATTGCTCCGGCTCGAACATATCATCGTCGCGCACCAGCGGCTGCCGGAGTGGGGCGCGCCGAAGCCGCCGATGACCGTCGAAGCCCTGCTGGTGCACTACGCCGACGATCTCGACGCAAAAATGAACATGGTCGTCGGCGCGCTCGTCGAAGACAAAACGCCGGGACATACGACGTCGAAGAAAAACGTGCTGATGCAGCAGTTTTATCGCGGGAAGAAATAGTGCTTGGTACTTGGTTTTCACCACGGAGGCACGGAGGACACGGAGAGGAAGAAAGAAGATTTCACATTGCAAATCGAGAACTGTAAATTGGAAGAGGCGCTGCGGCTCGCGTGCGTTCATTTTGCAATTGCGTTTTTCCGACTCCGTGTCCTCCGTGGTGATCCTCCTCCGGTCTATTAAATAACCGCCGCGTCGTATAGTCGGTCGACGGTCGCCGTCAGCGTCGGGCCGTGTTCGGTTTCGAGCAGCAGCGCCACTTTCGCCGTGAGCGCTCGGCGCTCGTTGATCGCCGCGGCGCACTCCAGCGCCCCGGCAAACGACAACGGGCCGCCGACGCCGAAGCGGCTGTAGAGATCATCGTAGTCGGCGGGGCTCCAACCGGCGAAGAGTTGCGGATGAGCCGCCGCCGCTTCGGCCACGATCGGATTCGTCCGGCGGTCCAAAGTTGGTGACTCGCCGGGCTTCTCCGGACGACGATCGCCGCGCAGTCCCGCCGCGAGCAACTCCGCGACGTCCACTTCCAACGCCGCCGCCAACGGATCGAGGGTCGTCAGCGACGGCCGAGTAATCTCGCCCCGTACCAGCGCGCGAACGATCGCCTCGTCGATTCCGCTCCGGGCCGCGAGCGCCGCCGGCGTCATTTCTCGGCGGCGTAGCAGCTCCGCCAAATTGCGACTCAGCCGGCCGCGTGCACCGGGCAAATACGCCTCGTTCCGCAGGTTTTCTCGCGTTCCCGAGCTCATTTTGGCCTCCGCTGAAATAGTGTACGTCAGTATACTATTCGCCAGAAGCGAGGCAAGGGAAATCGGCGGTCGATTTCAATTTCCGATCACCGGAGCATCCGTCGGCGCACCGACAAGTCGGCCTGACGGTTCAACGAAGCGCCCTGGGAAGAGCGCCGAGCGTTTGGAATTTGGTGCTTGGTCATTCGCGCGCGACCGGCAGGTCACGCGCGCCACGGATTCGTCCAGTCGCCCCAGCGGCTGAGATACTCGCCGTAGATCGGACGTTCGGGGATGCGCTTCGTCAGCCAGGTCTTCGTTTCGGCCACGATCCCCTGCTCTTCGTCGAGCGTCAGTTGGCCGACGATGACGCGCGACCTAAGAAACACGAAGTACGTATCCAATACGTCGCAACGGCAATAGTCGTTGATCTCCGCGAGCTTGCCGGCCTCGTACATGTCCTGCACCATGTCTCCCTGCACGTCCATCTTCCCCGGCTTGCCGAGCAAGTTCGAGGCGAGGTTCAGGCCGCCGGTAAAACGGGCCGTGCCGAAGTTCGTCAGTAGTTCCTGCAGGTCGATGTGGGCCTCGATATTGAAGCGGTTACGCGGCTGGTCGAAGCTCTTCGCTTGCAGGGCGAACCACGCCGGAATCGGCAGGCCGAAGCGATACGCCGCCAATTCCAGCAGCGGAATATCGAACGTCCGGCCGTTGAAGCTGACGATCGTCGGCCGGCCGTATTTCTCCCAGCCGCGCCAAAAGTGCTCCGTCAGCACGTGGGGCCGGAATTGCGGGTCGTCGAGCACCACCAGATCGATGAGCCGATAGTCGGCGGCCACCTTCGCGACGGCTACCGACACGGGCAATTGAAACGTGTACGGGATGAAGTCGCTGTCGTGCTTCTCCATCAACTCTTTGCGATACCGGTCGACGGCCGTTTTCGGCTTCAGCCCTTCGCCCGGGTAACGCAACTTGGAAACCAGCGCGCCGTCGGCGGCGCTTTCCGTATCGAAAACCAAATAGCGCACGCTGGGAGGCATGACGAGTTTGTCCGCGAGAAGTGAGGGGCGAGAATGACCAACGGCAATCTACCAAAACGGCCCCGAATCGGCGATCATGACGGAATGACTCACCACGGAGTCACAGAGGCATCGAGGGACGTCGGGATTGCCATTGGAAAGGGTCTTCATGAGGCGGCGTCGCGTGATTCTTTCGATCGCGTTTCTCCTCGCGACCGGTGGGGCGTGGTATCTGTATCACCGCGTCGATTCCGTCGTTCGCAATGCTTACGCCGTCGAGTGGGTTGCCGGGATGATCGTCGATCATTTGAAAGCCCACGATGGCGATTGGCCGCGGAATTGGGACGACCTGCGCGACGACTACGAATTGGGCGTGCGAAAAGTCGGACGGCCCTGGACCTTAGACGAACTACGCGACCGAGTCGTCGTCGACTGGAGTGCCGATTCCCAGTTGCTTGCTGCTCAAGCACGACAATCGCCGACCGACGGGACGCCGCCGTTCCATGTGATTAGGCCGTTCGATGGATCGACGGATCATTGGCGAAGCACGGAACCCAATGAAATCATTGCCGCGTATTTTCGTAAGAATTCGGCCGTTGCGCATTGATTGAAACAGCGCCGTGCCGGAAATTAGCGCAGATACTTCGCAGAACAGACTTTTTCACCACGCCCCCGAACTACCGAGCCATCGTACATGAATCTCGCGCGTCTTCTTGAACGCTTCTGTCGCTATGTGAAAGTCGATACGACGGCCGTGCCCAATGCCGGCAGGTATCCGAGTTCGGCCGGGCAGCGCGAGCTCGGGGCGTTGTTGGTGGAGGAATTGGAGGAATTGGAACTCGACGACGTCGAGCAAGATGCGCACGGCCTCGTTTGGGCCACGTTGCCGAGTAATGCGCGGCATAAGGTCGACGCGATTGCGCTTTGCGCCCACTTCGACACTTCGCCGGAAACGACCGGCAAGAACGTCCGCCCGACCGTTTGGAAAAACTACGACGGCCGCGACCTCACGCTAACGGGCAACAAGAGCATGGTGCTGCGCGTCGCCGACAATCCGACCATGAAAGAATACGTCGGCAAGACGCTCGTGACGACCGACGGCACGACGCTGCTCGGCGCCGATGATAAGGCCGGCATCGCCGTGATCATGGAAGCGATCGCCTACCTCGTGGAACATCCCAACGTCGTGCATGGGCCGGTGCGCGTTTGCTTTACGTGCGATGAAGAGATCGGTCACGGCGTCGATCACTTAGATCCGAAGAAGCTCGCGGCCGTCTGCTGCTACACGCTCGACGGCTCGGGACACGACCTCATCGACGTCGAAACCTTCTCGGCCGATCTGGCCGTCGTGACGGTGCGCGGCATCAACATTCATCCGTCGATCGCCAAGGGACGCATGGTCAACGCCGTCCGCGCGGCGGCTCGCTTCATTGAGCTGTTGCCGAAAGAATTGTCGCCGGAAACGACCGACGGCCGAGACGGATTCTTGCACCCGTATCATCTGGAAGGGGGCGTCGCCGAAACGCGGATGAACATCTTGCTCCGCGATTTTGCCGACGCGAAGCTCGTCGAACAGGAGCAACTGCTGCATCGCATCGCTGCGCAGGTTGAAAAGGAATACCCGCAGGCCGAGGTCGACGTGCAGGTCGCGCCGCAATACCGCAACATGGCCGCGGGGCTCGCCAAAGAGCCGCGAGCCGTCGCCTACGCCGAACTGGCGCATCAGAATCTCGGCCGGACGGCGCAGCGTACGATCATTCGCGGCGGCACCGACGGCTCGCGCCTCACCGAACTCGGCGTACCGACGCCGAACCTCTCGACCGGCGAACAGAATCCGCACTCTCCGCTGGAATGGTGCTGCCTGGAAGACCTCGGCGCGGCGGCGGAATTGCTCGTGGAACTCGCGCAGGTGTGGGCCAGAGAGAGTTGCTAGTAGCCGGTAGCTGGTCGCCGGCAGTCGGAAGAAGCGCGGAGTGATTGGCTGCGCGTGTCTCTGATTCCGCAGTCCGCAGTCGGCATTCTCGTCGCTATCTCCGCCGGCGCCGCTACCAGTCCGCAGTTTTGTCCGCCGGCAATTGATAAACTTCTCCGCGCGTGAGGCCGAATAAACCGGATAGCCGGCAATTGCTGCGCAGGACCGTCGGCCGACGGCGCGCGGCGAGCTGCGGCCTTCTTCGAAGTCGGGCCCCGTGCGACAGGTTATTCCCTTGCCTAAGCTTTCGATCGTGATTCCGGCGCTCGATTCGCTGGAACTGTTGGAAGGGACGCTCGTCTCGGTGCTGCAAAACCGGCCCGACGAATGCGAGTTGGTCGTCCTCTTGAATCGCGCTTACGACGACCCGTACGATCTCGGCGGCGAAGTCCGCTTCGTCGTCCTGCCGGAGATGAACACGCTCGGCTCCGCGCTGCGCTCGGCGCTGGAACTGTGCCGCGGCTCCATCCTGCATGTGCTTTCCGCGGGCGTAGAAGTGGAAGAAGGTTGGGCCGACGCGGCCTTGCGGCACTTTCAAGACAATCGCGTGGCCGCGGTCGCGCCGCTGGTGCTCCGCTCACGCGCGGAAGAAGTCGTCTGGTCGTGCGGTCTGGAATACGGCGCCGGCGGCACGCGGCGGCGGCGCTGCTGCGGGCAGTCGCTCGACCAGTTGCGCAGCGGCGGTGACATCCTCGGGCCGTCGCTCTACGCGGCGTTTTACCGCACTGAGGTCCTCCGCGCACTGCCGGCGCCGTTTGACGATCGCGTCACCGCCGAATTGCTGGATGTGGACGTGGCGCTGCAACTGCGTGCCGCCGGCTATCGTTCGGTAGTCGAGCCGCGCTCATTCACCTATCGCGAAGCAGCGGTGCTGCCGACGGCGACGCCGTTTGCCGAAGCTCGCGGCGCCGAGCGACTGTTCTGGCGCAACGCGCCGGCCGTCGGTTGGTTGCGCTCGGTGGTCTCGCATCCGTTCGTCATCGCCGGCGAAGTCGTGCGACGGCGCTCGTTCGGCGCAGTGACGCTCGCAATGCTCGGCCGGTTAGTCGCCTGTTTGGAAATCTTCTCGTACGGCAAGCATCACCGTGCGCTCGCCGCCCTCGGCACGCCGGGCCTCGCCTATACGACGACCTCGACCGGCGACCACATCCGCGTGGA
>CAZWDN010000310.1:0-6189 GCA_964633125.1 uncultured Pirellula sp.
TGCGGTTGTTCATGATGTCGGAATAGTAGAGCGTGCCGTCGGCGTCGACCGCCGGACCTTCGGTGAAGGCAAGCACCTGCGCGGCTTTCGGCGGGGCGGCGATTCCCTCGGGCAACGGCGTGGCGTGGAAGTCGGACATGGCGGTACGGCTACATTTCAGAGACGGGAGCGAGGCGGATCGAATGCTCCACGTTGTCGCCTCCCGCCGGCGGTTCGTCAATCAATCGCCGTGCCGAATTCGGCGTCGCTACAAACGAAAACGGCTCCCCTGCGTCGATGGCAAGGGAGCCGACTCCGCGCGGCATCCGCGCCCGTGAGGGCTAACGTCGAACGCGGAGCCGCGCGAAAGTTCATCGATGTGAAGCTCCGCTTGCGGCGGCTCGGATTCCGCAATCGGCTGCCGCCGAAAGCAAGCCGTGCACATCGCCGAAAGTTCGGAAGACTCGTTTTGCATCTTGTGTGCCAAACGATTACGCTAAAGCGGTCGATGTGGCGACAGGTTCCGCGTCGACCGCCGAGGTCGCCCGTCCCGACGCGAACCGACGCCGCAAGATCGTCCCTGCCGGAATCCGCTCCCCGCCCGTTGCGCGAAGTTCGACCGCTGCTTGTTCGTCCGCTCGCGCGATCTCTCACCGTTTGCATCCTGATTCGAGGTTGACCAATGCCCGCTGCCATGTTTTGCCTGCTCGCCGCGTTGTCGGCGGCTCCCGTCGCGCCGCAGGTCGGAGAGTTCACGGCCCGCACCGTGGCCATGCCGGGGGGCGATCTCGTTTGGCCGCAGTTCCGCGGGCCCGGCGGCGAAGGGCACGCCGCACAAACCGGCTTGCCGCTCACGTGGAGCGAAACGGAAAACGTCGTTTGGAAAACGCCGCTCGCCGGATCCGGTTGGTCGAGCGCCGTGATCCAAGGCAACCTTGTGTGGGTCACCACGACCGTCGAACTGCCGCTCCCGCCCGAGGCTGCGAAACCCGAGGCCGCGAAGCCGGAGCCCAAGCCCGCGGAGGCGAAGGCGGAGGAAAAGAAAGACGCGGCTCCCGACGCCGAAAAGAAGCCCGCCCCGCCTGCGAAGAAGGCGCCGATCGAGCTGCGCGCCGTCTGTCTCGATCGCGAGAGCGGCAAGATCCTGCACAATGTATTGATCTTCACCATCGCCGAACCGGCCGCCATTCATAAGAAGAATAGTCACAGCTCGCCGACGCCCGTGCTGGAAGGCGATCGGGTCTACTTGCACTTCGGCAGCCACGGCACGGCTTGCCTCACGACCGACGGCCGCATCGTGTGGAAGACGCAAGAGCTTGTTTACAACCATCGCCACGGCCCCGGCGGCTCGCCGGTGCTCTTCAACGATCTGCTGCTCATCTCGTGCGACGGCACCGACGTGCAGTATGTCGTCGCCCTCGATAAGAATACCGGCAAGATTCGTTGGAAGGAGCCGCGCCAAGGACGCATGGCCTACAGCACGCCGCTCTTGGTCGAGGTCGACGGCCAAGTCCAACTCGTCAGCTCCGGCGGCGACGCCGTGATCGGCTACGAACCGGCCACCGGCAAAGAAATCTGGCGCTGCAAATACGACGGCTATTCGCTCGTGCCGCGCCCCGTCGTAGCCGCGGGCATGGCCTACATCTGCACCGGCTACGACATCCCGAGCATGATCGCCGTGAAGCTCGGCGGCCATGGCGACGTCACGGAAACCAACATCGCCTGGACGATGAAGAAAGCCGCGCCGCTCAATCCGTCCCCCGTCGTCGTGGGCGGCGAACTCTACGTCGTCAGCGACAAGGGCATCGCCTCGGCGCTCGACGTGAAGACCGGCGAAGAAATCTGGCAAGAACGGATCGGCGGCAACTTCTCCGCCTCGCCCCTCTACGCCGACGGTCGCATTTACCTGCTCGACGAAGAAGGCAAGTGCACGGTGATCGCGCCGGGCAAAGAGTTCAAGGAGTTGGCCGTCAACCAAGTCGAGGGGCGGACGCTGGCAAGCCTGTCGGTCGCCGGCAAATCGATCTTCCTCCGCACCGATACGCATCTGTATCGCTTGGAAAAGAAGTAGACGCTTTCTCCGATAGCAATCGGCACCCGATTTGCTTAGGTAGCGTGTGCGGGCGACCGGCCGGTCCGTGCCGGCGTGCCGCCACGCTCACCTTCCTTTTCGAGGCTCGCCATGTCGCTCATCGATCTGCTGATTCTGTTGCTCATTGCGGGCGTCTGCGGGGCCATCGGCCAATCGATCGCCGGCTTTTCCCGCGGCGGCTGTTTGGTTTCAATCGCCATCGGCTTCATCGGCGCGCTGATCGGGTCAAGAATCGCCGTGGCGCTTGGGCTGCCCGAGTGGCTCACCGTGACTGTCGACGGCCGGCCGTTTCCCATTCTCTGGTCGATTATCGGTGCGACGCTGTTCACCGTCG
Source organism: uncultured Pirellula sp. (assembly GCA_964633125.1). GTDB lineage: Bacteria > Planctomycetota > Planctomycetia > Pirellulales > PNKZ01 > PNKZ01. The sequence continues at coordinate 2,406 of CAZWDN010000310.1, forward strand.
TCATCGGCCTGCTGACGCGCGGGCGTAATACGCCCCTCTAAAGCGGCTCCGTCGCCGTACCGCAACAGATGCCGCGCAACATTCCACATAAAATCGCGCGAAACCGGCCCGCCGGCGAAAAACCGTGACACGCGCACGGCGACCGGTATACTAAGCGGCGTACCTAAATCTGTGCGTCGAGGGCTCCGCGCATGTTGGTCTTATCGCGAAAGGTCGGGCAGTCGCTCGTCATCGCCGACGGCGTGACCGTGACGGTCTCCGAAATCGGGCCCGACTTCGTGCGTCTCACGGTCACCACGCCGAACGAAGCGGAAGTGCGCAGCCGCTATCCGCAGGCGCTCGACGTACCGGAAACAACCTCGCGCGGCGACCGCCCGATCGTCATCACGCTCACGCTGCACGACGGCGCGATCCTCGATCGCCTGCGTCGTCGGATGTCGGAAGAAGAATCGCTGCCGCCGTCGCGCGAAGCGGCGCTCAGCGCGATTCTGCAAACCGTCGCGGAGAGCGACGACTTGGAACTGCCACAACTCGCCGCGCCGGTCGCCGTCGTGAACGGCCATGCCGACGACGCCGGCCCGCGCCACACGAACCCGCCCCAGCCGCGCCGCCGAGCCGCCGCAAGCGGCAAGCCGCGCTAACACGATCACTCACCGTCGTCGCCGCGACGCGAACCTGCCCGCCGCCCGCGCTCACCGCCGACTCTCCGCACGCCCCACGCTCGCCCGTTGATCGAGGTCGATCATGCGACTCCACAGCGCCCTGCTGTCGCTCGTAGTATTAGCAATTGGTTACGACGCTTGGACCGCCGCCGCATCGGCCGGCGATTGGCCCCAATATCGCGGCCCCATGCGCAACGACATTTCCGAAGAGACCGAGCTCCTGCCGGCTTGGCCCGCCGACGGCCCGCGGCTGCTTTGGACGTTCGACGCGACGGGCACGGGCTACGCCGGCCCGGCCGTCGTCGACGGCCGACTCTACATCCTCGGCGATCGCGGCGACGATTGCTTCCTCATCGCGCTCGAGCTGCCGACCGCGGCCGGCGGCAAGCCGCGCGAAGCCTGGGCCTTGCGCGTCGGCGGCAAGTTTGACTTCGAAAGCAACTCTTGGAGTTCCGGCCCGAGCGCCACGCCGACCGTCGACGGTGACCGCATCTACGCGCTCGGCGGCAACGGCGACTTGCTCTGCGCGTCGACCGCGGGCAAGGAACTCTGGCGCAAGTCGCTGCCGACCGAACTCGAAGCGGAAGTCAATCCGATCGGCGGCGGACCGAAGAAGCTCGGCTGGGGCTTCACGTGGTCTCCCCTGGTCGACGGCGATCGCTTGATCTGCACGCCGGGCGGACCGAAGGGAACCGTCGCCGCGCTCGACAAACTCAGCGGCGCCGTCGTCTGGCGTTCGACCGAAGCGACCGATCAAGCGGCGTACACCTCGCCGATGCTCGCCGAAATCGACGGCGTGCGGCAGTACGTGGTGCTCACGAACCAAGGGCTGCTCGGCGTCGCCGCCGCCGACGGCAAGCTGCTCTGGACCCATCGCCGCCGTTGGGGAACGGAAGTCGTCAACTCGCCGCTCGTGCAAGGGCGCAAGATCTTCGTGACGGTCGGCGCCGGCGGCGGCTGCGAACTCATCGAAGTGAAGCAAAACGGCGCGGCCTGGGAAGTCGTCTCCCTGTATTCCAACAAGAACCTGGCCAACCACCACGCCAACATCGTGCTGCTCGGCGACAAACTGTACGGCAATTCCCAAGGCTCCGGCTGGACCGTGCTCGGCTTCGAGACGGGCGAGATCATCGCGTCGGAACGCAAAATTCCGGCCGGCGCCGTCACGTTCGCCGACGGCCGCTTCTACCTCGTCAACGAACGCGACGGCTCCGCAATGCTCCTCGACCCGACAAAGCCGACGGGCGACGGCCCGCAACCGGCCACGATCGTCGGCCGCCTCAAGCTCCCGCAGACGAGCGACCTCCGCAAACCGAAAGGAGGCTTCTGGACGCCCCCGGTCGTGAGCCGCGGCCGCTTATACCTCCGCGACCAGAATCTGTTGTTCTGCTACGACGTGGCGGAGTAGGCGAACATGTACCACTGCCGGCCTGTCCGGCAGTGCACTACGGATTCACTGCCGCTGGGTGCCACGGACAACTCGTTGTCCGTGCGCCGAAGGCGCTGGAGGGGTCGGCACGTTTGGATACCAAATACCCCCCACCTCTTGTCGCTATGCGACCCCGACAACAAGTTGTCGGGGCCACCCGCGAAAGGGCGGAACTGCTTGGGGAACAAAGACGTTCATTGCAGCAAACTCGAATCTCGGCGTTGCATTTTCGGATGATATTGACGTGGATGGCGAACCCGACGGCGACGAAGTGTGGGTCAAAACTTTCAAGGACTTTATTAAACAGGACGGATGGGAACCGTATGGCGGAAAACAATAGGATTTTGAGAACGTGTGTCGCAGCCGTTTTCCTTATGTTTTCGATATTGGGAAATCATGTCGCGTCTGCTTGCGATGAAGTGGGCAATACGCAGAAAGATGACACTACAAACGACGTCAATGGGAAATTGCCTGCAACTGATTGGAGCTTGCTTGAGTTTTCAGAATCTCGCCGAGTCGCTCAGGTTGAAATTGTTATTGGATCGCCTGGTCAAGGTGGATTTGACTACAAAAACGAGACGGTCAGCTTTAGCTGTCAATTCAATGACTTGGTTTCCATTAGGACGATTGAATACGGCTGCAGGTGTTCGGTGTGTCCTGTGCCCAGTGACACTTCAACCTTCTCGGGCGATGTACATTATGGAAAACTAAAAATCACCCCAACGAAGGGTCGGCCGTTCTACGTGTATTTCTTTAAGTCATGCTTTGTGCTAGACACGGATACCCGAGCGGACACGAACATGTTTTTCTCGTTGCCTTTAGCCAAGGCTATTGACGATGCCCTTCGTAGCAAGAGAGCCTACGGACTGGGATATGACGAAGTTGTTTCCCTGTCGGGACGCCGACGGCTAGATGGACAAGAAGCCCACTATCATAAAATCCGACAAGATGCATTGCGTTCGGAACAAAAATGAGGGCGTCGATTATCAATAAAAGTCCGAAGGTGGTAAGCGAAAAAGCATGGGCACCGGGTATATTGGCCCAGCTATTCTTTTGTGGATGTAGTTGGTGTAACGTCTCTTCTGTAAAAGGCCACAAGGTCAGAGGCGATGGGTTCGACGGAGCGACGGCGAGCGTAGCGAGCCGAAGCGTAGTCGAACCCATCGCAGCGCGTTGTTGAAGAAGCGGGTCAGTCCGCAGGGTGGCACGGACAACTTGTTGTCCGTGCACCGAAGGCGTTGGAGGCGAATCGGAAACTCTCATGCCATTCGGACACCTCTCGTCGCTACGCGACCCGGACAACAAGTTGTCCGGGCCACCCGCCGGCAGGAACCTTTGACGTGCGCAGCGTAAAAAATCTGCCAAGCGAAACGTCGGGCCGCGTCGCCCTCACCCGCCGAGCTTGTGCTCGTCGACCTCTCCCGGCGGGAGAGGTGTTTTTCTGGCCGCGTAGCGATTGCGAAGTCAAGTGTCGATTTGGCCGGCCAAAAAAACACGGGTGGCCCAAAACTTCTCTGGCCGAATTTGCCCTGGCTTTTGGGCCGGCACTTTCGGGATACTGACACCTGAAATCGCGTTCGACCTCTGCTGCCTTGTGCAGTACGTCGAAGCGTTCGTCTGCGGAGGAAGGTGCTCGTTAGACGCTGTCGCGTGAGGAAGGGAACCACCGGTCGGAACACCCGGTCCCGAGGTA
>CAZWDN010000311.1:0-6186 GCA_964633125.1 uncultured Pirellula sp.
AGACCGTCGCGGACGACTTGAAAAAGACCGAAGGGACCTGGACCTTGGTGAGCGGCGAAGCGGACGGCAAGCCGCTCCCCGAGGCGGAAGTGAAGAGCGCCAAGCTCACGATCGCGGGGGACGCCTACACGGTGGATTTGGGAGCGGCGGGCGTGAAGAAGGGAACCCAAAAACTCGACGCGACGAAGACTCCCAAGCACATCGACGCCAAAGACACTTCGGGCCCGACGGTCGGCGAAAACCACGGCATCTACGAGTTCACCGCCGACGGCGACTTCCGCGTCTGTTTCGCGGTCCCCGGAAAAGAACGGCCGGCGGAATTCGCGACCAAACCCGGCAGCGGACACTTCATGCACTTGTGGAAACGCGCGAAGTAAGCGGTTCGAACGATTAATCGCACGCATTCGGCCGGCACGCCACCAGAAAGGCGGCGTGCCGGCCGGATTGTTTGTACCTAACGTCAATCGCCGGCACGTTTGATCAGATACGATCGGACTTCACTAAGTTGCATTTCCGGCAAAGTAACTGCACGTTCTTTTCGTCGTTACTGCCCCCTTTGGCAACCGGAATGATGTGATCGTATTCCAAATATTGGTCGGACTTACAATCGGCGCAGCGCCCTCCATAGGCCTGCCATACGCGTTGGCGCACGCTTCGTGCAATGTGCCGACCGGGCAATTCCGTGACTTTTTGAACGATGGTCTGATTGGCGCGGCCGACGGCCGTTCGCAGAATCGCGGTCGCCACGGCAGGGTTCCAGCGAAACAAGTACTCGCCCGCGCCTTTCCCCGAACTGCGTAGCTCTACACCAAACGCGGTCGGCAAACAGCCCACGATGTTTCGCAAGTTGACGGTAAACGTTTTCTCGGCCGAACAGAAAACAAAGCGAGAATCCGTAACCAAACTCGTGCCGCGGAACGACTCGACCCGCGGGCCGCTTTTCAGCACCTTCGTTTGCCGAAAGATCGACTCCTCGATGTGGTGCAGAATCTCGCCGGCGCGCAATTCCACCGTCGTGTTATTCATAAGCGACGGCAAAATGCCGTTGGCCGCATTCGCCAACGTCTGCAAGACCTGAATCTCGCTCCGAACATACGCGACGAACTCGGCAGGCAACACGAACGCGTTCAGCAGCCAACTTAGGAGCTTATCCTCCTCCGGGGTATAGACCTCGTCGGCCTTTGCATCGGCCAAGACTTGCTCCACGAAGACCTGTGCTTGCGGTTGTAAGCACTTCAGCAGTTCTTCACGTCCGACGCCCAGTTGCTCGGCCGTCTTCCAAAGGCGTTGCCATTCGAATTCCGTGATCTCGCCGTCGCGAATAATGGCCGCGAACAACTCACGAAACATGGAGTCGGCGGATTCGGAACAATAAGCGCGAAACAAGAGCGGCACCGACGAATGCACCGACTTTGCAATGCCGTCAAGTCGAGCATACTCCGCATCGGTGATCGAGCCGTCTTCCAAAGCGTCGACGAACACTCGCTCGAAACGCGATTTCGCGAACTGTCCGTGAATTCGAGCGACGACCGCAGATGGTAGTTGAAGCGCCTCGCCAAGCCACTGCAGCGTCTTTAACTCCTGAGGGCTGACGACTTCATCTTCCCATGCTTTCGTCAAAACACGGCGGAACACGCGTTCCTTGACTTCCTGCAATTCGGGACCGGTGATGCGTTGCGTGAGAGGCGAAGTGACAAGCGAAAAGTTGCGGCCCGCCTTCGCAACCTCTTGATGCAGAATCGTCGCATTCTTTTCAAGTCGCGATTCACGTTCCGGATCGAGTAACGAAACGACTCCTTTCAAGAATCGCTTTGCGAAATCTGCCGACATTGTCGTCTCCTAGGTTGACACGACGTTTTACAACCAGAGTCGACGGATTTCCAGCAAGGAAAGTCGGTGAAACGACAAACAGCAAACGCTACACGCGATTCAGAACGCTAAGCGTTTCGTCACAAAGCCGTTGCGCTTCGGCCGCGGTCGGGGCTTCGGCGATGGCGCGGACGATCGGTTCCGTGTTGCTCGCGCGCACGAGCAACCATCGGCCGGGCCAATCGAGTCGCAGACCGTCGAGCGTGTCGACTTGTGCGTCCTGAAAGTGGGCGCGCAGCGAGGCGAGGCCGGCGTCGAGCTTCTCGGGCGGCAACGTCATCTTGGTTTTCACAATTTCATAACGCGGCAACGACGCGGCCCATTCGCTAAGCGTGCCACCGCGCGCGGCGAGGCCGTCGAGCGCCAAGGCCATGCCGAGGAAGCTATCGCGAACATAGCCGACGCGCGGATCAATCGGCCCGCCGTTCCCTTCGCCGCCGAACACCGCGCGCCGCGCGATCATCTCGCCGGCGACGTTCGCCTCGCCGACGGCCGAGCGCGAGAACGAACAGCCGTATTTCGCGGCGAGGTCTTCGGTCATTCGGCTCGTGGAACAATTGGTCACGACATGGCCGGGCGTACGCCCCAGCACATGGTCGACGCACAAGGCAAGCGTGTACTCTTCGCCGATGTACCGGCCTTGCTCATCGAGCAGGGCAAGTCGATCGGCGTCCGGGTCTTGGCAGAACCCGACGTCGCAACCGGCCTCGGCGGCGCGCCGGCCGACACCGCTGAGGTTTTCGGCCGTCGGCTCCGGCGGATGGCTGAAAAGGCCGTCGGGCGTGCCGCCGAGCAACTCGATCTTGCACCCCAGGGCCTCCAGAAGCTGCACGCCCAACACGCTTCCCGAGCCGTGATTGGCATCGAGCAGCACGCGAAACCGTCGGGCGCGAATCGCCGCGACTTCGACCAAGGCCAGCACCTTCCGCAGATGGGCGGTCGTCGTATCCGCGACCGGCCGCAACGTTCCCGCGGCAACCGCTTTCCCCGGCGCCCCGCTTTGGCGATAGGCGTCGAGCACGCGCCGCCCGAAGTTCGCCGGCACCACCCGCCCCTCAGCCGAGAAGAGTTTCATCCCGTTGTATTGCGGCGGATTGTGGCTAGCGGAGATCTGTATGCCGCCGGCCGCACGGAGTTCGCGGACGAGCACTCCGGTAGTCGGCGTGGCGGCAATTCCGCCGTCGAAACAATCCCGGCCGAGCTTCGTGACCGTTTCGCATATCACCCGAGCGAAGTCGGCGCCCGAGGCGCGGCCGTCGCGCGTCACGACGATCGGTCCCGGCTCCAACACCGCGGCAAAGGCCGCCGTGTAGTTGGCCGCCACGGCCGGCGTCAGGCTTTCGCCGACGATTCCTCGTAGTCCGCTCACGCTAATAATGGGCTCAGGCATGTCGGGAAGTATACGAATGCGCTGGAATCTGTAAACGCGGCTCGCGCGTCGCCGTATTAATTCGGTCAGATTCCCAAGAGGGCGGCGAGCCTTGAATTGAGCCTACCGTATCCGTCACAATGGTCGGTTACCTAACTCACTTCCGGAGGCTCGTTTTCCGCCATGCCGCTCGACATCGCCGCTCTTGAAACGTCCGTGAAACAAGCCGTCGGACAAAAGCAACTAACGCAGCCCGCCGCCGACAACATTCACATTTGGCTCACCGATCCGCGCTACGCCCAATATGCCGAGCAAGTCGCGGCCCACATTGCGAGCGGTCAGTGGAAAGCCCTCGACGACGCCTTTTGGACGATCATTCCCTTCGGCACGGGCGGACGCCGCGGGAAGATGTACCCGATCGGCTGCAACGCGATCAACGACCGTACGATCGGCGAAAGTGCCCAAGGGTTGGCGACCTATGTGACGAAGAACATCCCGGCCGGCGCCGCGCTCGCCTGCGCCATCGGCTACGACACGCGGCACCGCTCGCGCGAGTTTGCCGAACTCTGCGCCGAGATCATGGTGGCCAACGGCTTTCAGGTCTACTTCCTCGACGGCTACCGCAGCACGCCCGAGGTTTCGTACACGGTTCGCTACAAGAACTGCGTCTGCGGCATCATGGTCACGGCGAGCCACAACCCGCCGAGCGACAACGCCGTGAAGGCGTATTGGGCCGGCGGCGTGCAAGTGCTCCCGCCGCACGATAAGGGCGTGATCGATGAAGTGATGGCCTGTGCGACGATCGCCCGCACGCCGTTTGCCCAAGCGCTCGCGGAGGGCAAGGTCGTTTATTGCCAACAGGAAGTCGACCCAGCCTATATCCAAGCGGTGCTCACGCAAAGCTTTGCCGGACCTCGCGATCTAAAGATCATCTACTCGCCGCTGCACGGCGTCGGCGCGGCGACGGTGATGCCGATCCTTGATAAGGACGGCTTTGCGAACGTCGAACTTTTCGGTCCGCACGCCGAACCCAACGGCGACTTCCCCAACGTGCCGGGGCATGTGTCGAACCCGGAAAATCCGCAAGTGTTCGACGCGATGATCGAGCGGGCCAAACAGACCGGCGCGGAACTGATTCTCGCGACCGATCCCGACGCCGACCGCGTCGGCGCCGCGGCTCCGACCAAGCCCGGCGGCCCTTGGAAGACGCTCACCGGCAACCAAATCGGCGTCCTGCTCGCCGACTACGTGCTGGAGCGCCGCAAAGCGGCCGGTTCCCTGTCGCCCCAACATTACGTCGCCAAAACCATCGTCACGACGGAGATGATCCGCCGCATCGCCGAGAGCTATGGCGTCCGCACGATCGGCGAGTTGCACGTCGGCTTCAAATGGATCGGCCGCACGATCGACGCGGAAGGCCCCGCCGGCTTCGTGCTCGGCACGGAAGAATCGCACGGCTACCTCACCGGCACGCATGCTCGCGACAAAGACGCCGCCGTCGCCGCGATGCTTTTGGCCGAACTGGCGGCGCGCGTGAAGGCTGAAGGCAAGACGTTGCACCAAAAGCTCGATTCGCTCTTCTGGCAACATGGTTGCCACGTCGAACGGCTCTACAACCAAAGTCTTCCCGGCAGCGAGGGGATGGCCACGATGCGGAAGCTCATGGAAAAGCTCCGTACCGCGCCGCCGTCGGAACTTGGCGGACTCAAGGTGCGACAGGCCCGCGATTATCTGAACCTGACGATCAAGAGCCCGGACGGCAAATCCAAGCCGCTTGCCGCGGAAAAGGGAGACATGATCGTGCTGGACTTCGCCGACGAAGGGAATTTCGTCGCCGTGCGCCCCTCAGGCACCGAACCGAAAGTGAAGTACTACATGTTCGCCTTCGAACCGGCCGAACAACTTCACAACCTCGACGACGCGCGAGCCGAACTCGAAGCCCGACTCACGCGCATCGAAAAAGATTTTCAAGCTCTCGCGGCATCGCTGTAGCGCACCGCAAACTCCCCTCTCCCCCGGCGGGAGAGGGGCCGGGTGTGAGGGGTAAACCTCGCTCCGTTTCGCCGCCCTACGCCGAAACTGCCTTCGCCACGGTCCGCGCCACTTCCAAGCATTCCTTGATTTCGGCGATCGGATCCTTCGGGTTCTCTTCGTATTCGAGCGAGAGGGCTCCGTCGGCCGGGAACTTCACTTCGCGCAACGCCACGAACACCTGCTCGACGTTCATGTGCCCCTTGCCGAGGATCACGCCGTGCGTCTTGTCTTGCATCTCGGCGAAATCCTTCAGGTGGACGCCGTATAGACGCCCCTTAAGCGCCCGAATGACGTCTTCCGGCTTCTCACCCGAGCGAATGTAGTGGCCGAGGTCGGCGCAAGCGCCGATGCGTTCGTCATGCCCTTCGATGGCCTGCAACGTATCGACGACCTTGTTGTAGCGATGCTTCGGACCGTGGTTGTGGATGGCGACGCGAATATCGTATTCCTTCACCAGCGAGTCGAGGCTTTCAAACGAATCGGGATCAGGGTCGGCCGAGAGGTTGCGAATTCCAGCCGCCTTGGCGAAGGCGAACAGCTTCTTATTCTTCTCATGATCCTTCGTGAGCCGGTTGACGCCGTGCGCTGTAATCACTTGGCCGTAGCCTTCGAGTTTTTCCTTCAACGCGGCGATTTGCTCCGGCGTGCTGTCCGGGCTGAACATGCCGGGATAGAACTCAATGTGGCTCACGTCCATGTCGTGGCACTTGAGCAAGGCGTCGTCGACCGAGAAGCCGCGCAGCGAGTAAATCTGCAAGCCGACGTTGAAGCCTTCGAACTCCGCGGCTCGCAACGTACGAGCGACGAACGAAGAAGCGACGACGCCACCGACGGCGACGGCGGACTGATGCAAGAAACGACGGCGAGCGATGGGCGACGACTTCATGGTCGGGCTACTCCAAGATGGCAGAATC
>CAZWDN010000312.1:0-6170 GCA_964633125.1 uncultured Pirellula sp.
GCGGCGGGGCGCCGTCGCTGCTCGGCGGCGCGCCAGGCTCCGGCGCAAGCGGCGGCATGGGTGGTTCCCCCGGCGCATCCGCGTCCGGCGATCCCTCCGCAGCCCCTCCGAGCCTGTCGGTCAACGTTCCTCCCGGACCCGGCGAATACGTCGAGAGCATGGCGCACAAGCGCGGCAAAAATTGGGGACTCCCCGAATCGAGCCCGCGTTCCACGCCCCTCACGCGTCCGATCCAACTCTACGTCTCGCGCGACCAACTCACGCTCTTCTCCGATCGCGGCCTGCCCGACAAGCAAATCCCCTTCTCCGGCCCTACCGAAGATGCGGTCGATACGCTCGTGGCCCAAATCTGGGACCACGTCAAGACCTGGGGCCTCGCCGGCCGCGGGATGTATTGGAAGCCGGTCCTCTCGGTGCACGTCGCTCCCGACGGCGCCGCACGGTTCAACGAACTCAAGCAACTCCTCGCCAACTCCGGTTTGGAACTCAACGGCAAGCAAATCCAGCTCGCCGCGCCCGCCGCACCGACGCAACGCTAAGCACGTCCGCACTCGTCCGCATTTTCGCCATCCCTCGGTTTCGCCATGTCCCGACGTCCGCCACCCGTCGACTCGACCGAATCGTTCGGTAGCGATTCGTTTCTCGATATCGTCGCCAACATGGTCGGCATCCTCATCATCCTCGTGATGGTCGTCGGCCTGCGCGTGAAAAACGCCGCCGATTTTCCGGTCGTCGCCGAAGAGCCGGCCGCGCCGAAAATCGATCTCGCGCCGCTGGAAGACGAAGCCCGCGGCCTTGAGGCCGATTCGCAGAAGCTAGTTCGCCAAGCCGCCGAGTTCGAAGGACTCTCCGCCTCGCGCTACGAAGAACGCGCGGAGCTCGCCCTGCTCGTCTCGGCCCGCGAAAAGACGCTGGAAGATCGCAAGAACCAACTCGCCGCCGGGGAGCGTCAGACGTTCGACGTCGAGCAATCGCTGCTGCTTGAGAAGTCGCAGCTCAAATCGCTCGAAGCCGAAATCGAAGCCCTCGTCTACTCGCCGCAAAAAGACGTCGTCAAAATCAAAACCTATCCCACGCCGATCAGCCGCACCGTCTACGGTCGCGAGGCGCACTTCCAACTTCGCCGCGGCCGGCTCGCGTTGGTCCCCCTCGATCAATTGGTCGAGGAGCTCAAGCGGAACTTGCAAAGCAAATCGTTTCGCGCCGACGAAATCGACGAGATCACGGAAACCGTCGGCCCGATCGCCGACTTCCGGATGCGCTACTCGCTCGAGCGCGTTACGGTGCCGCCGCAAAAGATGGGCAACAGCATCACCCCCGGCGGCACGATGATTCGCACCACGCAGTTCACGTTGCTCCCCACCTCCGACCAAATCGGCGAAACCTACGCCGACGCCATGGCCCGCGATTCCAAGTTCCAACGCGCCTTGGCCGACCTCGACCCGCGCCGCGTCACCATCACCCTCTGGGCCTACGCCGACAGCTTCGCCGAGTACCGCCTGCTGCGCGAATATCTCTACGAACAAGGCTACACGGTCGCCGGCCGCCCCCTGCCCGAAGGCCAACCCATCAGCGGCTCCCCGTACGGCTCGAAAAGCAACGCCCAGTAAGAAGCGGCGAGTGATGAGTGGCGAATGGCGAGAGCACGCCTCCCCTCGCCCCTTGCGGGAGAGGGGCCCGGGATGAGGGGGACCAAACAAGTTTGTACCGGCGGGGGTGCTCCTCTTAGCGCCTAGCGCCCGCCGCCTAGCGTCCGCCTAGAACGAATTCACCACCTGCCGCGCGCGGGTCTCCATCTGCGCCGTCATCTTGTGCACGTGATAGTGAATCGCGCACTTAATCAAATAAATAAACGCGATCACCGGATCGGGCCGCTTACGGATTAGACCCCATAAGCGCTTACGATACTCGCGGCGTAGTTCCGGCTCCGGCACCATCCGCATCAGTTGCAGATAAATGCCCGCGGCCCGCGCGAGATGCCGCGTGTTCTCGCGCAGCCAAACCAGCGGATGCCGCCGCCAGTGTTTCGCACGGGCTCGGTTCAGGTGAAACTTCGGATTGAGGAACAGCGCATCGAGCCGGTCGAAATAGCAACTCGGTACGTGCAGTCGGCGCAAAAGCTTCACGTAGCCGTCGCGGAGTTCGTCGCGCGTCATTTGCGCCGGAATCACGTTCGTGCCGTACTCCGCCTCGTCGCTTTCGCCGAGCCGGCCCTCGTTGCCCAGCCGCGCGTAGAGGGGCGTTTTCGGAATCGCCGCGAGCATGCCGACCATCGCCTGCACGATGCGCGATTCGTTCAAAAACCGGTGGTGCGCGTCGAACACCGTCGCGTCGTCGTGGTCAAACCCGAGGATCATGCCGCACCAGACGTCGAGCCCGGCGTCTTGCAGCCGATGCACCTTTTCGAGAATCGTGCCGCCGGCCCGCACGTTCTGGAGTTTCTTCGTCTCGCGCAGCGACGCCTCGTTCGGACTTTCGATCCCCACGAACACGGCGCTCACGTTGGCGTCGACCATCAGTTGCATCAGTTCCGCATCGTCCGCCAAATCGAGCGAGGCCTCGGTGAAGAAGTTCATCCGGTAGTGATGCTCTTGCTGCCACTCGATCACGCGCCGCAGCACGACCTTGATCGCCTGCTTGTTGCCGATCAGGTTGTCGTCGACGATGAACGCCGTTTCGACCCCTTGCCGGAGCAGGCCGTCGAGTTCGGCGATCACCTGCTCGACCGTTTTCAGCCGGGGCCGGCGGCCGAACGTGACGATGATGTCGCAAAACTCGCACTGAAACGGACAGCCTCGCGAGAATTGCAAGCTGCCGAACATGTATTGATTCATCTTCAGCAGATCGTAGCGCGGGACCGGCACCTTCGTCATGTCGGTCTTGTCGCGCTGCTCGTAGCGATCCGCATGGTCGCCGGTCCGGAAGTCGTCGAGGAATTTCGGCCACGTCTCCTCCGCCTCGCCGATGAAGATCACGTCGGCCAGATCGCCGAAATAGTCTTCGCGCACGGTGACCCAAGGACCGCCGACGACGGTGAAGACGCCGCGCCGCTTGAGTTCGGTAAGAATCTCCAGCATCCGCGCGCGTTGCACGCTCATGCCGGTCACGCCGACGATGTCGGCTCGGGCCAGTTCGTCGTAATCCAACTCTTCCACGTTTTCATCGACGAGCGTGACCTCATGCTCGCCGGGCGTCAGCGCCGCCAATAGCGGCAAACAGGCCGTCGGCAAATTGCACTTGCGCCGAAAGAACGGCAACGCGTACTCCATCCCCCAATACGACGCGTCAAAGCGCGGATTCACTAACGTGATGCGGGCCATGGCGGTTGCTCTCGGATGCGGGCAAAGTGCGGCGACGCAAGAGGGGCGGTCGACTCAACATACAGCAACACCAGCGGAATAGCTAAGATTGCTCAAAAGTCGACCGGCAAAGTTGTCCGGCTTCGCCGCCGCCAAGTCACGGCCCTTTAAAACCGCCAACCGATACCGACGTTCGTGAAGAAGTTCGGCGCGTCGTCGGTCAGCCCCCAGCCGACTCGGGCGCCGAGCTCCAGGTTCGGCGTCAGCAGATAGTGAGTGCCGGAGCTGAAGAAGGCTCGGCTGAAATCCTCGGCCGCTCCCTGCGAATAAATGCCGAAGTATTCGGCGTGAACCTGCCAACGCTCCGTCAGCGGCGCTCGGAGCACGACCGACGGAGTCCAGTGGTTGAAGACGTCGTGTTCGGCGTGCTCGGAGCCGTATCGCATCGACGCGTCGAGCCGCATCCGGTTGGGAAGCTCCCAGCCGAACGCATAGGCGCCGACCCAATCCGTGGCCGGGGCCGGGCCGAGGGTCGGCGTATAGCCTTGCACGATGAACGCACTGCGCGGGGTCAGCCCGTTTTGCTCGGTCAGCCCGGCCTTGAGTCCGTAGAGCAGTTGCGATTCCCGTTCGAGGGCGCCTCCGGTCGCCCCGCCTTCGCCCCCTTCGTTGCCGGAGACGACGTCCCCCGTACCGCCGACTTCGTAGTTCCAGCCCAAACGTAGTTCGATGTTCTCGGTGATCCCGCGCCGCACGAGCAGTTCCGGCAAGCTGTGGGTATCTTTCACGGTGCGGTTGTCGATGAACGAGTACGAGGTCTCGACGACGGCCATGCCGCGGCCGACGGTGCTCGTGGCCGGCGTAAACGCATCACGGTCGGTTTCGAGCTCCGGAGTTTCCTCCGCAGCCTCGGCCTCGCCCGCATCGCCGCGCCGCGCAAACGGATCGAACTGCGCTCCGGCGACGCCGACGGCGAACGCCGCCCCGAAGGCGAGCACGACGACGAACATCCCGAGCGTCCGAAGCATGACGAACCGTCTACGAAAATACTGGTCGCACAATGTGATGCTTCGCCGCATTGCTCCCGGCGAAAGCGCCGGCGGCTAAGACGTAATCGGCCGCATCTAAACGGCTCATCGACCACCGCGCCGCTGCAAGGCGAGCATGAAACGCCGGGGAACCGTCGCGATCAGGCTGTGACGTACGGCTGGTGACGATTGTAGCGAATCGGTAAGACCTGACTCGACCGCCCAAGACGCAATCGCCGGCGACGAAGCGCCCCCACCGACCCGCCGCAACGCGGCTCAGGGGAGGTGGTAGGGTGGGTCAAGCGGAGCGCGGTCCGCGCGGATGCTCGACGCGTTCACTGCCGCATGGGCCTCGCGTCGCTCGCCCCCGCCTACCCCGGATAGAGCGCTTCGTAATCCGCGCGGAGCTTCCGGCCTTGTTCCGCGTTGGCCATTTCCACATACGCGATCATGCCGCGGAGCCAGGCTTCGAAGTTTGGGCGGCCGTCGCGGTTTTGGGCGGCAATTCCCTGCACGCGGGCCTTGTGCAGGATGGCGCGCAGTCGTCGGATCAGCTTACGCGGCGGGGCGACTCGTTCGTTGACGACGAGCCCCGTCACGCTTTGGGCCGTGTTGCGGCGTTGGACGCGGGTCTTCTTCTCGTTGACCGTAAACCCTTCATGCTCGGCAATGTGCCGGACGCGGGCCAAGAGGTAGCCGACCTTCGCGGCCGCTTCGCCCGAGGCGGAGAACGTCAGGTCGTCGGCGTAGCGGGTGTAGGTGAAGCCGAGTTTCGCGGCGAGCCCTTGCAAGCGCGCATCGAAGCGCCTCGCCGCGAGGTTGCTCAAGGCCGGGCTCGTGCAAGCGCCTTGCGGCAGGGCGCGCGGGCCGGTTGCGAGAAATAACCGTTCGCCGGCGTACGTCGCCTCGCGGCGAGGTGATTCCGTGGCGAGGAGCCCGAGAATCGTCGCCGCGCCGGGCGAGAAGCCGAGCTCTTGGAAGATTCCTTTCACGCGCACGAACGTGATCGTCGGAAAGAAGTCTTTGAGGTCGAGATTTACGACGACGTCGCGCCCGACGTGCGGCGAGGCGTTCGTGAGCGTGCTGCGCGTCGGCACGAAGCCGTGCGCGGCCGGGTGCGTCGGGATCTTGGCGAGGATGTTCGCTTGAATCCATTGCTGCGCGGCGGCGAGCGTACGATGCGGCGCCGCGAGCTCGCGCACTCCCCCGCTCTTCTTCGGCACCGTAAACCGGACGTAATGCAGACGCGTCGCCGCTTCGTTGTGAAACGCTAACCAGCGGAGCCGTGGGATCGTGAGGCCGAGAGCCGCCGCCAAGTCGCTCGGCGCGGCGAGCACGGGCAACCCGAGCCGCGTGAGCTTCTCCACGTCGGCCCTACGGTCGGCCAAGCCTTTGGAAACGCCGCGGCCGAGATAGACGATGTCGGTTTGCTTACGACGCGCGACCTCTTCGGCGCGCACGCGTTTCCGTTCGGCGGCTTCCGCCTTCTTGCGGGCCTTGAGTTCGGCTCGTTCTTCTTGCGACCGCGCGACCGCCGCCTGGGCGATGGTGTGAGCGTTCGCCAAGTCGGGACGAATCGCCTCCATCTGCAGCCCGACTTTGTGAATCTCCTCCAGTTGCTCGGGAGTGAGATACCCGTGCGCGACCATTCCCTGGTCGATCAAGAGCGTGCGCTCGTCGCTGATCGGCGGAATGAGATCGCGCCGGCCGAACCAGGGGCTGCCGAAGCGATTCGTGAGCCCGCGGGCTTGGCTGCGGAATTCCGCTTCCGCAGGGGGCGCGAACGGATTGCCGTCGAGGCCGGCGAGTTGGATGTGCGTGGTTTGCGGCGGCGGAGGAGGAG
>CAZWDN010000313.1:0-2921 GCA_964633125.1 uncultured Pirellula sp.
ACGTAGAGCGTGGCGATCTTCGTGCCGAAGAGCATGCTCATCGGATCGCTCGGCACGCGGAAGTTCACCAGCCCGACTTCGACGACCGGATTAACGACGATAATTTCCGCGTTGCGCTTGCTCATCTCTTTGAGCGAGGTCATGAGCCGCGGATGGTTGCTCGCGGGATTGCCGCCGATGATGAACATGCAGTCGGCGGTTTCGAGATCGTGCAATTGAATCGTGCCGACGCCCGAGCCTAAGACGTTCGACAGGCCGACGCCCGAAGCTTGGTGGCAGTAGTAACTGCAATTGTTGACGTTGTTCGTGCCGTACACGCGGGCGAAGAGTTGCAGCAGGAAGCCGGCTTCGTTCGAACTGCGGCCGCTGAAATACCAGAACGATTCGTCGGGCTTGGTCGCGCGGAGCTTGTCGATGATGCGTCGGTACGCTTCGTCCCAGGAGATCGGTTCGTAGTATTGCGAGCCTTTGCGCAGCAGCACCGGGTCGACTAGCCGGCCGCAGGTCTCAAGTTCGCGCGGCGAGAAGGCTTGTAATTGAGCGACGGAGTAGGTCTTCCAAAAGTCCGGTTTGATCGCGCCCTGCATGTCGGACGCCATGGCCTGCAGGCTCTTCTTGCAGACTTCCGGGAAGTGGCCGCTTTCGTTGACCATGCCGCCGGCTTGGCCTCCCATGCCCAGCGCGCAGGTCTTGCAGGCGTTCTTGGAGCGCATCGCCGTCCAGAACTTCCACAGTTTCCAACCGCTCGCTTCGCGGGCCTTGCGCCAGGTGTACCAAACGGCTTGCCAGCCGCCGCCGGAGGTTCGCTTTTTCATGGAGGGCACGAAGTTGGGACTGCGAGGGAGAGCGCGACGATGTTCGACCACAAGGATGCCGACAGAATTAGTTTACCGCGCGAGCTACGCCGGAGTAAGCGAAACTGCCGCATGGTCGATTCGGCGGGAATGATTTACAATCGCCGCACACGTGGTTTTATCCTGCGGCATCGGCGACTTACGGCTTCAGATCGAGCGACGTTGAAACGATATGCCGTCGTTACTCGCGGTGACGAGCAGCTCGGCTAAATCAGACCTTCTCAATCAGAGTTCGGATACGTCATGGCTTTCGAAATTGATCCTTCTTTGTGTCGGCACCGTCAGCAACGTTTGCAAGCGGAGATGCGTCGGCACAATCTCGATCTTGTGATCGTGGCGCGTACCGAACATGTGCAATGGCTCGTCGGCCCGCGGTTCGGTTGGGTTTATGAACCGTTGGCCGCCTTGTGGAAAGACGGCTCCTGTACGTTGGTCGCACCGAACGAAGCTCCCAAGGTGCATGCGGCCGACAATGTCGTGACGTACGAGGCGCAATGGCTTTGCACATTGCGCAACGATCAGCGGCGCGCTGCGGTCGACGAATTGAAGAAGGCCCTCGCGGGGCAAGGGCGGGCGCAGCGGATCGGCGTCGAGTTTTCATGCTTCCCGAAGCACTTCGGCGATTTGTCCCTTGATGATCTCAGCGATCCGCCCGATTTCTTCGACATCGAACCTTCGCTCTTCAAGCTGCGGCGGCGCAAAGACGCCGACGAACTCGCGCGGATCAAACATGCCATCGGCGCCACGGGGGCCATGTACGCCAAGGCGCGGGAGATTGTGCGGCCGGGCCTGAACGAATTGGAGATGTTCAATACGTTGCAAGCGACGGCGGTGGAATACCTGGGCGAGATGCTCACCGGCACCGGCAACGACTACGCCAGCGGCGTGCCGGGCGGGCCGCCGCGCAATCGGCGCATCGAAGCGGGCGAACTCTACGTGCTCGATCTGGGGCCGGCCTTCCGCGGCTACTTCGCCGACAATTGTCGCGCCATCGCCGTCGACGGTAAGCCGACGCCGCTACAACTCTCGGCCGCCAAGCATATCGCCGAAGTGTTTCCGATGGTGATGGAGACGGTCAAGCCGGGGGCCAGTTGCCGAGCTTTCTTCTTGCAGGTAAAGCAGCATCTCGATGCGTTCACCGGCGCACGCTTCGATCATCACCTGGGACACGGCATCGGGCTCTTTCCGCACGAGGCGCCCCACTTGAATTCGCATTGGGACGACGTCTTCGAAGTCGGCGACGTGTTCACCTGCGAGCCGGGGCTTTATAGCAACGAGCTGCGCGGCGG
Organism: uncultured Pirellula sp.; assembly: GCA_964633125.1. Classification (GTDB taxonomy): domain Bacteria; phylum Planctomycetota; class Planctomycetia; order Pirellulales; family PNKZ01; genus PNKZ01. The sequence goes on from CAZWDN010000313.1 coordinate 2,144, forward strand.
CATCCGTTTGGAGAACGATTACCTCGTGACGGAAACGGGCGTCGAACTGCTGAGCGACTTCCCGCTGGAACTCGCATAGCTTCGACGTCTACCAACCGAGCGGACGGCGATATGCGGCGCCGCGATGCGGCGTGGTCGGCGCCGCTGCCGCAGAGCTGCCGCCGGTCGTCGCGCCCGCGGCGGTCTTCTTGTCGCCGCGGGGAACTTGGGGAACGAGTTCAATGGGCTGGCGATGGGCCGGCATCTGTTTTTGTTCGATGTTCACTGCGCCGCCGAGCGAGCCCCAGTTCTGGCCGAGCCGGCCGAACGGCTCTTGAGGCATCATGAAGAGCGGGCTCATCGGCGCGATGGGTTTCACTGGGCGAAGCGGCACGACGGAACCGTCGGGAATGAGTTGCGTCGGCGGCCCGAACGGATGGAAGTTCGTCGGCGGCAGCGCGGGCGGTGCGGCGTCCAGTCGCACCCCGCATGCGACCACGGCTGCGACGATCGTCCCCACCGCAACGGGACGCAAGCATCGACGGATGACGGGAAGCAAGAGTTTCATGATGGGCGGCGCGATGTCGTAAGGGAACGTCTCCCTCCTAGTTTCATCGACTTTTCCCAGGCGGAAAAATTAGCCGGCCTTACGCCGTGCGTATTAGCTGAATTTCCCGTAGCACCCGACCTTGGGAAGCCGATGGTTAAACCTAGGCGGACGCGCGGCGCACGGCGCCGCCGGCGTGCCTCCGCCGGCATTGCCATTTTGCAGAACGCACCCCACTCCCATGGCCGGTCG
>CAZWDN010000313.1:3021-6158 GCA_964633125.1 uncultured Pirellula sp.
AGTTATTTTCTTCCGCCTGCTGGTAAGGAACACGGTCGATGACCGGTCCCCGCCGCGACTTGCAGCCGATTTCGCCGCAAGACCAAACGCTCGACGCGGCGAGCATGCGCACGCCTGCTCCGGCCGCGCCGCCGCTATCCGCGCGCGACGCTCGGTGTGCGCACATCAAGATGCTCGACGGCACCGAGTCGGGCATGTCGCAGCAGACGCAGGCGCTGCTCGGCTATCGCTTGCGCAGCGCCGCGCTGGTGCTCTTCATCGGTTCGGCGGTGTTTTACGCCTGGGGATCGGTCCGCGACCTCAACTCCACGCTGGATCAACCGTTCTTGCTCGCCCAGCGGTCGCTGTTGCGCTGGTGTCACCTAGCTCACCTGCTGGGCCTAGGCATCTTCGCCGCCGTGCTCTGGCGCTCGACCGCGAACTTCTGCCTACGCTCATTGCGTTGGATGGAGTGGGGAATCTTCGGCATTACCACCACGTTCTTCGTCAATGTGCAGCACTTCGATCTGCTTTATACCGCGTCGCTCTACAGCTTCATTCCCAGCACGCTCGGGCTTTGGTTTACGCTGATCTTTACCTATGCCGTGTACATCCCGAACACTTGGCAGCGGGCCGCCGTAGTGATCGGTTGCATGATGGCGGCGGCCGCGGGCGGTTATCTCTTCGACGTCTGGCGCGAACCGATCATCGCCGACCTGGCCGCGGCGCATGAGCCGTTCTCGTCGATGATCCTGCTCGGCTTGTTCGGCTACGGCGCCAGCGTCTACGGCACCTATCTCACCAACTCCTTGCGACAAGAAGCGTTTGAAGCGCGCGAATTCGGACAATACCGGCTCAAGCGCTTGCTCGGCAGCGGCGGCATGGGCGAAGTGTACCTAGCCGAACATCGGCTCTTAAAGCGTCCTTGTGCGTTGAAGTTGATCCGTCCGCACAAGGCCGACGATCCGCGTACCTTGGCCCGCTTCGAGCGCGAGGTGCAGACCATTGCGACGCTCTCGCATTGGAATACGGTGGAGATTTTCGATTACGGCCGGGCCGACGACGGCACGTTTTATTATGTGATGGAGTATCTGCCCGGCCTGAGCATCGCCGATTTGGTCGAACGGCACGGCCCGCTGCCGCCGGCCCGCGTCGTGTATCTCTTGGAACAGGTCTGCGATGCCTTGCGCGAGGCGCATGCCGTCGGGCTGGTGCATCGCGACGTGAAGCCGGGCAACATCTTCGCCGCCAAACGGGGCGGCGTGTACGACGTCGCCAAGTTGCTCGACTTCGGGCTCGTGAAGCAGGCGATTGAAACCGAAGGGGAGCATCTCACGCTCGACGGTACGATCACCGGCTCGCCGCTCTTCATGTCGCCGGAGCAGGCTACCGGCGAGAACGAACCGGACGGCCGCAGCGATATCTACGCCCTCGGAGCGGTCGCGTACTTCATGCTCACGGGGCATCCCGTTTTCGAGAGCGATAAGCCGCTGAAGGTGCTGTTCGCGCACGTCAACGAGCCGGTGTTGCCGCCGACGCAATGGCGCGGCGACATTCCGGAAGATTTGGAACGAGTCGTGCTGAAGTGCTTGGCCAAGCGGCCGGGCGACCGATATCAAGACGTTGCCGCTTTACGGTACGCACTGCGTGATACGGATTGCAGCGGCAAGTGGACCCGCGACGACGCGGCGAAGTGGTGGCAATCGGCCGGCAAGGATGCACTGGAACCGGTGGAAGCGTAGGTGCGCTGTAGGGAGCGCCCGCAGAGGGCGTTCCCTACACGGCTGGTTCCGCGTCTCGCGGGAAATGTTTCTCGACGATGTCGTAGAATTCGGCCGGCGTCGACACCTTGGCGGCATACGTGCGAAACGTTCGCGCGCCGTGGCGGCCCGCGGCGTAGCAACAGGCGAAGCGGCGCATCAGGAGCGTCCCTTTCACTTCGCCGAAGCGCTGCAGCACCAGTTCGTAGTGGTGGATGAGCAATTGTCGCTGTTCGGCGAGCGACGGATCGGGCGGCACCGGTTCGCCCCGTAATGCCGCCGCCGCTTGCTGAAAGAGCCACGGCTTGCCGAGCGCCGCGCGGGCGATCATCACGCCGTCGACTTCGTAGCGGTTGAAGGCCTGCACGACCTTGGCGGCCGAATCGAGGTCGCCGTTGCCGATGAGCGGGATGCGTTTCAAATGCGGCTTGATCGCGGAGATCAACGACCAATTCGCATGGCCGGTGAAGTAGTCTTCGGCGACGCGCCCATGGCAGGTGAGCGCCGCGGCGCCGGCCCCTTCGACCACTTGTGCCACGTCGATCGCGTTGACGCAGTCGCGCGTGCAGCCGAGGCGAATCTTGGCCGTGACCGGCGTCGGAGCGCAAGCGGCGACCACGCGCTCGATGATCCGCCCCATGCGATCGGGATCGCGCAAGAGATATGAGCCGCTATGAGCGTCGCGCGTGATCTGCTTGACAGGGCAGCCGAAATTGATGTCGACCACCGAGACGCCGAACTCATGCGCCAGCCGCCCGCCGACGGCGGCCAGCGTCTCCGGATCGTTGTCCCATATCTGCACGGCCAGCGGTCGGGCCTCTTCCTTCACGCCCCAGAGCCGATCGGGATGGGCGTCGGCATGTTCTTCCAGGGCGATGAAGCCGCGAGCGCTCACCATTTCCGTGGCCTGCAGTCCGGCGCCGCCGAGTTCGCGGACGATTTGCCGATAGACGAAGTTCGTGAAGCCCGCCATGGGGGCTTGCAGAATCGGCGGGTCGATCGTGACCGGGCCGATCTGCAGCGGCCGCACCTCTCGCTCGAGGCGGATTTCTTCGGCGGGAGTGTCGGTGGTGCTCATACCGACATATTAACGCAAACCTTCTCTCCCTGGGAGAAGGTGGCTGCAGACCGGAAGAGGGCGACTTCATACCAGCGCGAGCGCCAAGTCGTAGGCGACATCGCTGCTAACCCCTCACCCCCGGCCCCTCTCCCGCAAGGGGCGAGGGGAGCCGAACGCGCCGACTACTTGAAGAACACCAGCGTAATGACGACGAACAGCGGAATCAGTACGCCGAAGCTGTAGGCCATGTAGCCGAAGAAGCTCGGCATCTTGATGCCCGACTTTTCCGCGATGGTCTTCACCATGAAGTTCGGGCCGTTGCCGATATAGGTGTTGGC
>CAZWDN010000314.1:0-6136 GCA_964633125.1 uncultured Pirellula sp.
CATCGGCATATCGTCCTTCGCCCGCGTACGGTTCCGCAACCGTGGGATGGAATCACCATTCGCCGCCCGGTGGTTCTTACGTCGGCGGCTACGGAGGCTCGAGCCGGTCGGGCGGTACCACAGGAATCGCTACGACCTCGCGTCCCTCGCGGAAGCAATACGACATCGAAGGCTTTTCGATGCCCGGCGACAACTCCCAATCGCTCGGCACCGATGCCCAAGTCTCGCGTGCGTTGACGATTCTGGAAGATCGCACCGCGCGCCTGGAACGCGCGTTGGAAGAAGTGATAAATCGCACGTCGTCACAAAAGTAGGACGTTTGAATCCCGAGCGATTCGCTTCGCCTAAGTTACGGCACCTCCAACACGACGCGGATGCCGTTTCCCCAATCGCGGCGCGTCGCCCGGGTGAAATCACGATTGGCCGAGCGCGCCGTCTGGGGCGGCGAGCGATAGTCGCCGCCGCGCACGACGCGGCCGGTCCCTTCGGTCGGCCCTTGCGGGTCGTCGGTCGGCGACGCGCGGTAGTAATCGGCGTCGTACCAATCGGAGCACCATTCCCAGACGTTCCCCTGCATGTGATGCAGACCCCAGGCGTTCGGTGCGTGCGAACGCACGGGAGTCGTTTCGCGCGGCGTGTCGGGGTCGAACAACAGCACTGCATCCGACGGCGAGAGCGCATCGGCATTGCCGTACCGGGCCAAGCCGCCGGCGCGCGCGGCGTATTCCCATTCCGCTTCGGTCGGCAAGCGATACTTGCGGCCTGCCGCACGCTCGGCGGGCAATTCGGACAGGCGGCGGCAAAAGTCGACCGCCTCTTGCCAAGAGACCATTTCCACGGGCAGATCGCCGTAGGCGGGCGCGTCGGCGGACGGATGCGAAAGATTTCGCCCACCGCCTGTCGCCGAGAACCAACTCGGGTTCTCACCCATCACGGCCAGGTACTCCCGTTGGCTGACTTCATAACGTCCGAAGGCGAACGGCCGCGTGATCCGCACGCGCCGCCGCGGCCGTTCATCGTCATCGGCCTGGGGATCGTCGTCGGAAGAACCGCGCAGAAACTCGCCGGCCTCGAGCGGCAGGAAGCGCATGCCGAGCGAATTGACGACTTCCGGCTCGCGGGCGATCGCGCCCGCCGCGAGAGCCAACAACCATGCGCCGCAAGCGATGGAGAAAGAATGCCGCACGTTGTGATGCCCCCTCACCCCCGCCCCTCTCCCGCCAGGGGAGAGGGAAGAAATAAAACACGCCCTCTCTCGCAAAGGAGAGGGGAGGAGAACTCTCGTCTCGATTACAGCGGCTTAATTCGAATATTCTTCCAGCGGCACTTCGCGCCGGCCGGCCAACTCTTGCCGCCGTGGACTTGCACGGCGATGCTTCCTTCGTCGCCGATCGTTTCGACGACCTTCTTGGCGTCGTACTTCGAGTCTTCGTACTTCGTGCCGTCCCATTCGATGATCTTCTCGCCGTTGATCCAGGTCGTCACCTTGGCCGGGCTCCCTTCGACGCGCACGCGCACCTTGTTCCAATCGTTCACTTTCCACGCCTTCACCCACGCATCCGAAGTGCACGTGTAGTCGAGCGTCGGCAACTTCTCGACCGGCTTGGTCGTGATGCTCTTGAGTTCTTTGTTTTCGTACTCGCCGAAGATGTTGAACGGTCGCGTATTGAAACCGCCGGTCCCTTCGCCGTACACGTGACCGACGTTCCCCGCGTCGTGATAGTCGACCATCATTTGCAGGCACTTGCCCGTGTCGTTCGAGCGGAGGAACAGACCGCTGCAGATGCCCCAATCAGGCTTGATGTCGATTTCGAGTTCGAAGTTTTTGAATTTCTGATCGGTGAGCAAGATACCGCCGTTACCGCTGCCGGGCGGGTCTTGCTGCCCGGTGATCGCGCCGTCTTCGACGATCCACTCGCCGCCGGTGCCGTGCCCGATCTTCTGCGGATTCTTATGCCAGCCGGTGAGCGTCTTGCCGTCGAACAGCGTGATCCAACCTTCTTCGGCCTGCGCGGTCGCCGCAATCAGCAAGCCGGCGATGCCCAAGACCAACGACGGGAGTGTCCGCGACCGGCGGCGACGAAGAAATAGCGGCGACGACATAGATAAAGATTCCTTAAGGCAGGGAGAGTGAGGGCGTATTAGGCGGCATAACCGGGCCGAGCGGTGCGGCCGTTACCTTGGGCCGAAGTATGCATACCGATCCGGCGCGCGTCAACGAACGAGCCCGTTAATCTTCTTCACCATTCCTACGCGATCGTAATTTGACCCTCCCCGGTTTGCGACGTAGAAATCCCTTGTATCTCCTGCACGGGCACTTTCCCACCTGTCGCCCGCCCGCCTCGCCGTTTCGGTCGCCTTCGTGTCGCTCGGTGCTTCGACCCTCGTCACTTTGGAACGCCGTGTTTTATGAGTACCCAACTCTTGGAAACCTTCGGGCTCAACCTTCTCGAAGGTGATCTCTCGCCTGAAGAGCAGATGCGTTGGCAGGTGCGCGAGATGTTGTCGGGGCTCTATCCGAGCGGGGCCTATGAGCGTCGCGCGGAGCAGCGCTATCCGTATCCGAAGCTCATTCGACTCATGCCGACGACTTCCGACGGTTTGAAGCCGCTGGGACTGACGATCGTGGTTTCCGGCAAGCACCTTTCGGAAACGGGCCTGAGCTTCTTCCATCCCAATCCGCTGCCGTATCGGTTGGTGATCGCGGTGCTGGAAACCGCCGAACGCGAAAAATACGGCTTCCTGCTCGACGTCGACTGGTGCCGCTTCACGCAACTCGGCTGGTACGAAAGCGGCGGCAAGTTTTTACGCGCGGTCGAACTGCGCGATGCGGCGTAGGCGCCGAAGTCACCCGATTGCCGCGACGGCGAGCTACGCCGCGTGTTCTTCGTCGGGAAGTTCTAAGATCGCAGCGAAACGGTTGCGCAACTCCGCTGCGCGTTGTGGGGTCCACCAACGCTGGAATTCCTGCTTGGCGTCGCGGAGCGCTTTTTGCTCGGTTGCCACCCGTTCGTCGAGCAGTGCGCGTAAGTCCGGTTCTTCCCACTCGGCGCGCCACGCGGTCATGTGCTCGATCGCCGAGGCATGGTCATTGACGATGCCCAAGAGCGTTTGCACCCGCTCGACTTCGGCATAGAGTTCGTTGCGCACTTCCGGCCCGAAGGCGGCGGAGAAGTATTCAAGCGCGTAACGCAGGTGCTTGCCTTCGATACGAAACTGGTGCAAGAGCGTGATGTCGCCCAGATCGGCCGCGCCGGCTTCGAAGAATAGCGACACGTTGCGCGCTAGGCCGTGCCGGGCCCATTCTTCGTACGTCGTTTCTTGCTCGTGCTCCGGCGTTTGCAGCTTCTTCACGAGCTTGCGGACTTTCTTCTCGAACACGCCGCCGCGCAGTTTGCGATGCAGCTTTTCGATCGGCTCTTGCGCCTCGGCCCGCAGTTCCAGAATGCGCTTGGCCAGCGGGCGCCAATGTTCGGCGTCGGCGCCTTCGGTCAGGCGCTCGAAGAAGACGTCGCAATCTCGGGCCGTGCCCGCGCATTTGCGAATGCGGCCGAGCAGCTTCGTCATTTTCTCATACTTGCGCGCCGGCACGAGTTCGGCGTAGCCTTCCAGCGCAGCCATGGCGCGGCGTGTGGAGACACGGAGCTGATGCACGAATTCGGGCGACGCCTCGGCGCGATCGGCCGCATCGGCCAGCCAGCGACCGACCGGACGCAACCGGCGGCGCAAAGTCTTGCGCGCCGCGCGGGCGATGGGCATTTGCGGCCGCAGGCCTTCGATCCACTTGTTACTACTGCGTTTCGACATGGGAACGGGATAAAGCTTGAAGTTCATCGGTTCGTTGCGTCCGTTCGCTGTGGTGCGCAGGATCATCCCGCGAACTGTTCGACGTTTCGTACGCGCGTTATCGGTTTACCGCAGCCGCGGGTTTTGGTTCGGCGGCCGGCTTCTTTTCTTCCGGCTTCACTTCGATTGCCGGCTTCTCGTCGTCGATCTTCTTCACTTCCGCGGGCCCGATCTCTTTAGCCAACAGGTCCCATAGTGCTTCGCCGTGGGCGTCGAGCGAGACGACGTTTCCCTTGCGATCGATGAGCACGCCGCGCGGAATGCTCATCACGCCGTAGCGCGACGCGAGCGGATGCTTCCAGCCGGTCGCCTCGGCGTCGTCGCTGAAAAGCGTCGTCCAGGGCAACTCTTCACGCGTGAGAAACGCCGTCAGGCGGCCGCGGTCGTCGTCGAGGCTGATGCCGACGACCTCGAAGCCGCGTTCGTGGTATTTCTCGTAGCAATCACGCAACGTCGGCAGTTCGGCCATGCAGGGGCCGCACCAGGTGGCCCAAAAGTCGACAAGCACCACCTTGCCCGCGAGCGATTTGACGTCGAACTCTTTGCCGTCGACGGTCGTCCCGCGCACTTCCATCGGCTTGCCGGGGAGCGAAAGATAACGGGCCGCGCCTGCGAGCATCTTGGCGTTTTCGGCGACGGCCGGATCGTCGCTCGCGGCGAACGCGGCGGCGAATTCCACGTAGGCCTGGAGGGCTTGCTTGGTCATGCCGGCCCGCTCGAGCAGCGAGGCCGTTTGAAAGGCGATACTGAGGTTGCGGCCGTCGAGCTTGGCGGACTTCACGTGATCGCGTACTTCCTCGTAAAACTTCTCGAGCGCGGCGTGATCGCCCCGATCGATTTCGCCGAGGCGCGTGGCGAGGTGATAGACCTTGGCGAGCGGCGGGATGTACGGTCGCTTGTCGGCCGCCAGCGCCGCGAGATAATCGCGCATTTGCTTATCGGCCCCGGCGACTTCGATGCGCCGCAACATCTGCAAGGCTTCGAGCTTGGCGGAGACGGCGCGCATCTGCTCTTCTTCGGTGCCGGCGGCGCCGAGCTTGTCGACCGCTTCGATCACCGCGCCGTGCACCTTCTGCAGATGCTCGACCACTTCCGGCAGCTCGCGCCCGGGGGGCGGCAGCTTGCGAATCTTTTGAATGAAGTCCAGGATCTCGGCCGGCGTGCCGTCGGGGACGCGAAACGCCGCCGGGTTCACCGCGGCAGGCGCCTGCGGTGTTGCATCTTGTGCAGCGGCCGCCGACGCAGCTAACCCCGCAGTCAAAGCGAACCCGAAGACGAGCAAGTGGTTGGCGATACGCATGGAAACTCGGAGCAGTGTGGTAGAAACGCAATCCGGACGCGGCGCCGAGGACGCATGCGCGAGTCGGCCCTTTATCGGACCTATGAGCCTATCGCCGGTCGGGCGAGTCGACAAACCGTCGCCGCGAAATGGCCGTTAGGGGGCGATGGTCCGGCCGCCGTCGACCGGCAGGCACGCGCCGGTTATGAACGTATTATCCACTAGCGCCAGCACCGCCGCCGCAACACTCTCGGGCGATCCCTCGCGACGGACCAGAGTTCCGGCAACTGCTTGTGCCCGTTCGGCTTCCGACAACTCCGGCGGCAACATCACCGGACCCGGCAGAACTGCATTCACGCGAATGTTAGGGTTTCGGGCCGCGAGCTCCACGGCGAACATCCGCGTAAGGGTGGGGATCGCCCCCTTCGAAGGAAAGTAAGCCGAATAGTTCGGATAAGGACGCTCGACCGCCCAATCTCCGATGTTGACGATCGCGCCCCCTTCGGCCTGCCGCACCATCGCCAGGCCGACCGCTTGGCAACAAAGAAACGTGCCGAGCGTGTTCACTTCGAAATGCTCGCGTACGTCGTCGGCCCGCACTTCTTCCAGCGGCTTAGGGTTCCAGATGGCGGCCGAGTTGACGAGCACGTCGATCCGTCCGTACGCCGCGAGAATGTCGGCGGTGATGCGCGCGATCACGGATTCTTCGCGCAAGTCGCCGACGACGAGCATCGCGCGCGCTCCGAGCGCGGTGAGTTCGGCGACCGTTTCCTCGGCCTGAGCGCGCGAGCGGTTCGCGTGGACGACGACCGTCGCACGGCGCTCGGCGAACCGTCGGGCGATCGTCGCTCCGACGCGTTTCGCACCGCTGCCGGTGACCCACACGACCGGCCGGTTGGGGCTTGGGTAATTGGCGGGAGTCATTCGCGGGCTCTCCCTATCCCACGCGGCAGATAAAGCACTTCAAGTATTCCGTTTCCAGGCACGACGCCGAGAACGGATGGTCCGGCG
>CAZWDN010000315.1:0-6124 GCA_964633125.1 uncultured Pirellula sp.
CGTCGACGTCTTGCGTGGAGTAGATGATGTCGAAGCCCGCGACCCACAGCAGCACCGCGCCGCCGAGCACCAGCGGCGGCCAGGGAACGTCGAAAGCCAGGAAACTCAGCACCCGGCTATTGAAAACTTCTTCGCCAAAGAAAAAGGAAAAGAGAGGACACCCTGAATACCCAATTGCCATGTCCCCGAGAACGGCAATCCATGCCGAGATCGGCGCCAGCATCAACGACGCACCTAGCCAGAAGTGCGCAAGCGCCGTAAATCGTTTCGTCAGACTGTAACTAAAGATGAAAATGAGAAACGGCACCGAGAGAATTAGCGGCCATGTGTTAGGTAGGAACAAGGCCGTAGATGCGATGAAGCTGAGCGAGCAGGCGACAGTCCAACCGATCACTAAGCCGCGCGACATGAGCCCGGCGGGAATGTGTCGCTTCACGGTCCGTGGGTTTTCGGCGTCGAACTTCCAATCGACCACCCGATTGAACGCCATCGCGGCGCTTCGAGCAAATACCATGCAGAGTAGAATGCCGACTGTATCGCGGCCGATCTTTTGAAGCATTACGGCTTCAAAATTGCCGCGCATTTCACGACCCCATTCACTATCGGCGATCGCGATGCAGAAGCCGTAATGCCACCAAGCCATTGCAGCGCTCAAGAGCGCAAACGGCAGCGCAAAAATCGTATGGCTGAACCGAATCAACTCACCGAACATCCGCACGCGGGCCCAAACGGACTGCTTTCCGGCATTCGTCATTCGAGCTTCGACCTTCGTCATTGCGAAGCCTCGCCCCAGCGCTTCATCAGGGCGTTGGGCACGCCGAGTTGGTCGCAGATGCGGGCCACGACGAAGTCGACCAAATCGCGCAGCGTGCGAGCGCCGTGATACCAGCCCGGCATCGCGGGGAGCACGACGGCGCCGGCCTCGGCGCAGCGGCGCATGTTATCGAGCTGAATCATCGACAGCGGCGTCTCTCGCGGCACGAGAATCAACTTGCGCCGTTCCTTCAAATGCACGTCGGCGGCCCGCTGGATGAGGTTCGCGCTCGTGCCGTGCGCAATGCCGCTCAAAGTGCCGCCGCTGCACGGGCAGACGACCATGCCGGCCGTCAGTGAGGAACCACTGGCGATCGGGGCAAACAGATTCTGATGATGGTGATACGTGAACCGATCTTCGATGTCGGTCCCCGCTTGATGCGTCGCAAGCGGTCCGTCGCCGAGTACGGCCCGGAGCGTCGCCCACCGAGCATCGCTCTCAAAGGCATCGACCGTCGCCGGCAGCAAATCATCGAGCGCGACGGATTGTAAATCGACCTCAAGATCCAATTCCTGCTTGAGCACCGCTTGCCCGGCCGGTGATATGCTCACCGCCATATCGCACCCGGCGGCCAAGAGCACATCCAACAAGCGCACGGCATAAGCGGCCCCGCTGGCGCCGGTCATGGCAAGCACAATTTTTTGCGGAGCGTTGGACATGGGTTTTCAAATAGGACTCGGACTTATTCACCACGGAGGCACGGAGGACACGGAGAGGAATTCGATGATTGCGGCTATTACAATCTCCGTGTTCTCCGTGGTGAAAACAAATATCACTTCGTGCCGACGTACAACGTTGCGATCCCCAGCGTGAACGGCTTGAACCAGACGTCGCGCAGTCCGGCGTTGCGCATCCGCACGGCCAGCGCTTCGCCGCAAGGAAACTCCCCGACGCTCGCCGGCAAATACGTGTAGGCCTGCTGCGGCGAGCCGCTGAGCCATTGGCCGATGCGCGGCAGTATATTCGTGAAGTACCAGCTATAGACCGCGCGAAACGGCTTCCACGCCGGTTGCGAAAACTCCAGCACCGCCACCTTCCCGCCCGGCGCACAGACGCGCGTCATCTCGCGCAGCCCTTGGTCCGTGTCGGTAACGTTGCGCAGGCCGAACGCCACGCAGACGATCTGAAACTTCGCGTCGGGAAACGGCAAATGCTGAGCGTCGGCTTCGACGAACGTCACCCGGCCGTCGCCCCCGGCTTCGAGCCCCTTCTTCCGTCCGATCGTCAACATCGGGTGGCAGAAATCCGCGCCGACGATCGGCAGTTTGCCGCCGGCCGCGCGATCGTAGGCCAGCGCCAAATCGCCGGTGCCGGTGCAAAGGTCTAAGATCGGGCCCGCTCCGGCCAGCGGCGGCACCAGGCCGACCGTCTTCTTCCGCCAGCGCTTATCGATCGACATCGACAACAGATGGTTCAGCAGATCGTAGCGCGGCGCAATCTCGCCGAACATGCTGCGAATCTTCCGTTCTGTCTTGTCGACGGCCATGGAATACAAGGCGTTAGGCGTTAGGCGTTAGGCGTCTGTTCAGATTGTTGTCGGCAACCCCTGGGTTGCAAAGGGGCCTTCGTGCTAGGATGCGGCTTTTCCCGAGCGATTTCGTTCGTTTTGCCATGCAAGAACTTCGCGTTCATCTCCTGCCGGCGCTCGTCGACCCCGCCGATCTGGCCGGCCGCACCGTGGTCGTCGTCGACGTGCTGCGCGCCACGACGACGATCTGCCACGCGCTCTCCGCCGGGGCGGAGTGCGTGGTGCCCTGCTTAGAGATCGACGAGGCCCGCGCGACGGCGGCGCAGCTCGGACCTAAGACGCTGCTCGGCGGCGAACGGCTCGGGCGCAAGATCGAAGGTTTTCACTTCGGCAACTCCCCGACGGAATACGCGGCGCATGCGGTCGCCGATCGCACGATCGTCTTCACCACGACGAACGGCACTCGCGCCATGCGCCGGGCCGCGCACGCCGGCGAACTGCTGATGGGCGCGTTCGTTAACCTGTCGACGATCGTCGCGGCTCTGGCCGAGCGCCGACGGGCCGATATTCTCTGCGCAGGCACCGGCGGCGTGATCACGGCCGAAGACACTTTCTTTGCCGGAGCGGTCGCCGAGCGGTTGGCGTTGCCGGCCGCGAAGCTCAACGACCAAGCCTTGCTGGCCCGCGACGCCTGGCGAACCTTCGAGGCTTCCGGCCGGTCGTTGGCATCGGCCTTGCGAGAATGCCAAGGGGGCCGAAATCTGATTGCCGAGGGCTTCGACGCCGACATCGACACGGCGGCCGCGCTCGAAGCTTGCGGCGTGCTGCCGAGGCTCGACCAAGCCACGGGCCGCATTACGCTGCGGTAGACCGTTTTTCGCACGGCGAGTAAACTTATCGGTTCGCGTTTTCGCCCCGGACCGTCGTCCGGAGCCGTTGATTTCTCCTAGCGCCCGTAGTGCCTCAATCATGGACATGGACAAACTCGTCTCGCTATGCAAACGGCGAGGCTTTCTCTTCCAAAGCTCGGAAATCTACGGCGGCTTCAACGGCTTCTGGGACTACGGCCCCCTGGGCGTCGAACTGAAGCGCAACGTCAAGGAGGCCTGGTGGCGCGACATGGTCTCGGGCCACGACGAGCTCTCGCAATTGCCCGGCGCGCCGTCGACGTTCGACATGGCCGGCCTCGACTGCACGATCATCATGCACCCGCAGGTTTGGAAGTGCTCGGGCCACTACGACCTGTTCCACGATTTCATGGTCGATTGTAAAGAGTCGAAGAAGCGCTATCGATTCGATCAACTCTACGTGGTGCAGCTCAAGGTAACGCCGAAGTTCTCGACCAATCCGGAGATCAGCAAGCGCGCCGAGTTCAGCGAGTATTGGACGACGCTGGCCGCGACGCCCGACGAACAAAAGGCCGACGTCTACAAACGGGCCGGCGGCAAGCTCTCCATTCGCTCCAAGAACGTGGACGAAGCGTTTGAGATTCTGGAAGTGAAAAAGCTGCCCGACCTTCTCAAACAAGGAACGGGCCTTGCCGAAGTGATCGGCCCCGACGTGACTGGAGCGGGCTCGCTGACCGAACCGCGCGAATTCAACCTGATGTTCAAGACGATCGTCGGCGCCCTCGGCGGCGAAGACGACGCGGCGTTCCTCCGCCCGGAAACGGCACAAGGCATCTTCGTCAACTTCAAGAACGTGGTCGACAGCTCGCGCGTGAAAGTTCCGTTCGGCATCGCCCAGGTCGGCAAGAGCTTCCGCAACGAAATCACGCCGCGTAATTTCACATTTCGCTCGCGCGAATTCGAACAGATGGAGATCGAATTCTTCTGCAAGCCGAACACCAGCGCCGAGTGGTACAAATATTGGCGCGATCGCCGGTATCAATGGTACCTCGATCTCGGGTTGCCGCGCGAGCGTCTGCAATTGCGCGAACACCATGCCGACGAACTCAGCCACTATTCGATCGGCACGGCCGACATCGAATACGCGTTCCCGTTCCTGCCGGCCGGCGAATTCGGCGAACTCGAAGGAATCGCCCATCGCGGCGACTTCGACCTGCGCAGCCATATGGAAGGAAAGCTCGACCCGAATTCGAAGCCGAATCTCACGGTCGAACTCGGCCCGGACGGCAAGCCGAAGCATCGCGGCTCAGGCAAAGACCTGACCTACTTCGACGACCAGGCGCGCGAACGGTTCGTGCCGCACGTGATCGAACCGTCGGCCGGCGCCGATCGGGCCACGCTCGCTTTCCTCTGCGAAGCGTATCACGAAGACACGGCTCCCGATGAAAACGGCAAGCCGCAAGAGCGCGTCGTGCTGAAGCTGCATCCCCGGCTTGCGCCGATCAAGGCGGCGGTGTTGCCGCTGGTGAAGAAAGACGGCATGCCCGAAGCGGCCCAGAAGATCTACCGCGCGCTGAAGAAGCAGTTCAACGCTTATTACGACGACGGCGGCGCGGTCGGCCGTCGGTATCGCCGCCAAGACGAAGTCGGCACGCCGTATTGCATCACCGTCGACGGCCAAACCCTGACCGACGGCACCGTGACGATTCGCGATCGCGACAGCTTGAAGCAATGGCGCATCAAAGCCGACGACTGCCCGGCCGAGATCGCGAAGCTTGTGAAGGGCGAGTAACGCACGATGCTTCCCGCCCTCAGCCAGATCTGCACGCTCCATGCGCCGCTCGAGAAAGACATCGAAGACTATGCCGCCGGGCATGTCGAGGCGATCGAACTCTGGCTCGGCAAGGTCGAGGGTTGGCTGAAGGATCGCAAGCCGAGCGAGTTGAAAGACTTGCTCGCGAAGCACGGCATTGCGGCGCCGGTAGCGTCGTTCCAAGGCGGCCTGCTCATCAGCCAAGGGGACGCGCGGCGCGAACATTGGAACCATTTCGAAAAGCGGCTCGCGCTCTTGGCCGAGCTAGGGGTCGGCACGCTCGTCGTCGCCGGCGATATTCACGGCCCGCTCGACCAAGCGGCGCTCGACCGCATCAACGTGTCGCTCACGCAAGCCGCGCAGAAAGCACAAGCGGCCGGCGTGCGGCTGGCCTTGGAGTTTCAAGGGACGGCGACTTTGGGGAACAACCTGCAAACAGCCGTGGCCCTGGTCGAGCAGATCGGTTCGCCGAGTTTGGGCCTCTGCTTCGACGTGTTCCACTACTATGCCGGCCCGAGCAAGGAAGAAGACCTCGGGCTGTTGACGCCCGAGAATTTGTTCCATGTGCAGTTCTGCGACGTCGTCGCCGTGCCGCGGGAAATGGCGGCCGACGGCGATCGCGTCCTTCCCGGCGACGGCGACTTCCGCCTGGAGCCGATCGTCGAGCGCCTGCGGGCCATCGGCTATACCGGAGCCGTGTCGGTCGAATCGATGAACCCGCAGTTGTGGCAGATCCCGCCGCGACAATTCGGCGAAATTGCGATCACGGCGCTACGCAAAGTCCTGGGTCTGGCGAGTATGTGAATCGACGCGGATGGGGGATGGCAGAAAGCGGAGCGTTCCAAGTCGAATGCAATCCGTCTGGATTCCCCCCTCCCCCTTCCGCCTTCCCCCTTTGTAACAACGTCTTTCGTTGCAATTCGCGCCCGCGTTCGCTCTAGTAAATGGCAGAGGGGTCCTTTGATTCTCACCTCTGCAAAGGACCGGGGACATGCGTAGAAAACTGCTTTCTTGTGTCGTCGCGGCGGCGGTGATTTGCGGAGCGCAAATCCCCGGCGTCGGTTCGTCGACTTCGTCCGTCGCACGCGCGCAGGTCGCCGTGGTCGGCGGCGGTGCGTCGTTCGGTTTGTCCAACGGCTTCGGTTCTTTCGGTTCGCAATCGTCGTTCACTTCCGGCACGA
>CAZWDN010000316.1:0-6103 GCA_964633125.1 uncultured Pirellula sp.
ACCCGGACGCCGCCGAAGGCATGAACAAGTTTAAGAAGGCCAAGGTCACGCTCGTCAAGCACGAGGGAGACAAGGCGACGCTGAAGCTCGAAACCGAAGGGGAAGAGCCGAAGGAAGAAGAGTTCACGCAAGTCGAAGGCAAATGGCTGCCTGCGAAGATGGTCGATGAATGGGACGAAGGCATCGAGAAGGCGATGAAGTCGCTGGAAGATTTGAAGATCCCGCCGGAACAAAAGGCCCAAGTCATGCAACTGACGACCTTGGCCGACGGCATGCTCGACGGCTTGCTGGCCGCGAAGGATCAAGCTTCGTTCGATGCGGCCCTGCAAGGCATTCTCGCCTTCCTGCCGATGGTCGGCGGCGGCGGTCCCGGCGCCGCGGCGCCGCCCGCTCCGTAAGCATCACGAAGTCACCAGTCTTCGAAAACTCGAACGGCCCGGGGAGCAAATCCCCGGGCCGTTCGTCGTTGACGGATGGGAGTGAAAGTTTTTCTCGGCGAGCGTCTACTTCGCGGCGACCGTCGGCAGCCCTTCGGGAGGCGTAAATTGGAAGTTGCGGCTCTGGCTGAAAAACTCGAGCGGGTTTTCGTACACGATCTTCCGAATCAGCGATTCCGGATGGCCGCGGCGCTTCATGGCCATGATGAAGTCGGGCACGGCCGTGGGCTTCGACGGCCCCCAATCGCCCGCGGAGTTCACCATCAGTCGTTCGGGACCGTAGAGTTCGACCATGTCGACGGCCCGCTCCGGCGTGCACTTGCTGACGGGATACAAGGTCATGCCGGCCCAAAAGCCCTCTTCGAGCACGCCGCGAATCGTGTGCTCTTCCACGTGGTCGACGAGCACCCGGGAGTGATCAAGCCGGCGGTCGTCGCAGAGCATATCGACGATCATCCGCGTTCCCTTGAGCTTGTCTTCCAAGTGGGGCGTGTGAATCAGAATCTGCTCGCCCCGTTTGGCGGCCAGATCGAGATGCTCGAGGAAGACGATCGACTCGTTTTTCGTGTTTTTATTGAGCCCGATCTCGCCGATGCCCAGCACGCCGGGCATGTCGAGAAACTCGGGCATCATGGCAATGACCTCGCGCGAGAGCTTGACGTTCTCGGCTTCCTTGGCGTTGATGCACATCCACGTGAAGTGCTGCAGGTGGTACCAGCCGGCGCGCTTCGGTTCGAAGGAAGTGAGTTGCCGGAAATAGTCGCGAAAACCGTCGACGCTGCCGCGATCGAAACCGGCCCAAAACGCCGGCTCGCTCATGGCGACGCAGCCCATCTTGGCGAGCGTCTCGTAGTCGTCGGTCGTGCGCGAGACCATGTGGATGTGCGGATCGATGTAGTACATACGGCTCGTCGTGCGATGTTTGGTGTTGATCGGTTTCCATTTAGCCCCGGTGCTCGTCACCGGGAGATTCGGCCGCGGACGTCACGGTGTCAGATCTTCCACGTGCCGCGCCAGCCCTCTTCATACGGCAGCGAAAAGATCAACTGCACTTGCTCGGCGCGGTCCGGTTGGTCGGCGGATTGCAACAGCCGCAGACCTTCGGCGATGCGGCGCATGCGCGGGTCGCCTTCCACCGAACCTTCGGCCCGTTGGAAACGATCGAGACAGGCGGCGAGCTCGAGGATTTTGGCGCGGACTTCGAGGAAGTCGCGGGAAAGCAGATCCGGGGCGGAAATAGGCACGGACATCGGGGAGTTCTCCCGGTTGGGAACGGGGCGGCGGGGCGGCCGGAAACAGCCGTTGGCGGGCGCGTCGGGAGGTCCGCACGTCGCGGCTCCGTCGGCGGCTGAAGAGGGTCGTATTCCATTAGTTTGGATGGTTAGGAGCGGGAAATCAAGCGCCGCCGACAGCGGCCTGCGGCGGCATGGTCGTTCGGCGAAACCGCAGGTTGCCCAACCGGCACAATCGGGCCGGCGTTCAAGCCGCACGTTACGGGGGGACGATAGCTGAGAAATGACACGCCCGACTGGGCGACGAACCAAGGAAGCGACGTTGTGAACGCGGCCCTGACCGCTACTTTCGAACTGCTGGCCAAGACGAAGAACGAGGCGGCCGTGCCGGTACTCACGGCGGCTCTCGATTCGACGTCGCGCGACGTGCAATTGGGCGCGGTGCGCGCCATATTGCAGCGTCGTTGCCCGACCGGCATGCGCGAATTGGTGCGCCGTTTCCACGAGATGGACGACGCGTGGCGCGAGGTGGTGCGCGAGTTTCACGGTCGCCTATTGCCGGCCTTGCGCGACGCCGTACTGAGCGGCGACGTCCACCTCGTGGAGAACGGCTGCCAAGCGGCGCAGGACTTTTATGAGTACGATCTCATTCCGACGCTGCTCGTGGCGTTGGAAGACGAAGGGAACGTCCATCGCGAGACGGTCGCGGCCTCGCTCACGAACTTGGCGGATGCGTTGTTCCAAGACTTGGCGGGAACTCGCGACGAGCGGCGTCGGCGCGATCCGCAACTTTCGCGACGCAACGCCGTGACGGCTTTGGAGTCGTCCGTTCGCCGCTATGCGCGACATCAGCGATTGGAGCCGCTCGAGGCCTTCCTGCAACTGACCACTCGCGACAACGCGGCGGTGACGCGATTCCTGAACGACGTGCATGAATCGACGTTCGTACCGCTCCTGCAAGTATTGCACGGCAGTAGTCGGCCGGGAGTGCTGCGACTCTTGATCGGCTTCCTCGACGACCCGCGACCGCCGTCGGCCGGGCTCACATCGCTGTTCCGCCGCACGGATCGCCGTTGCGTCGAAGCGCTCTTGAAGAAACTCGGCGGCGAGCCGAGCCCGACGATCCGCAACAACCTGAAGCACGTCGACAATATCGCGTGGCTCGGCGACCATGCGTTGATCGCCGAACTCGAAGACGCGCAGCAGCAATCGCTGGTGCGGCTGGTGACCTTGGTGAGCCTCAAACGGGACGAGATCGTCAAAGCGCTCGACCACTTGGCACAGCGAGGGAAACCTGGAGGCCGACGGGCGGCGATCGAAGGCCTACGCGTTTACAACGGCGCCGACGTTAACACCGTGGTGCTGCGCGCCTTGCGCGACTCCGACGTTTACGTGCAGGCGGCGGCTCTCGGACAGCTCCGCTCGCGCGGCATTCCCGGCGCGCTGACGAGCCTGATCGACGCACTCGACAGTCCCTCGCGGCCGGTTCGCGATGCGGCGCGAAGCAACTTGGAAGAGTTCAGCTTCAAGCGATTCCTTCCGGCATTCGACATGATGGAGGAAGAGGTGCGCCGAACGACGGCCGGCCTCGTGCGCAAGATCGACTATTCGGCGCCGCAGCAACTGCGGGAAGAATTGGAATCGCCGCAAGGAAAACGGCGGATGCGGGCCTTGCGCGTGGTGGCGGCGATGGACTTGTCGCAAGAGTTGGAAGACGCCGTGCTCGAGCGCGCCGACGACGAAGACCATATGGTCCGCGTCGAAGCGGCCCGGGTGTTGGCGATTGCGCCGTCGGCGGCGGCGCAGGAAAAGCTGTTGTCGATGGCCGCCGATCCGAGTTTCTCGGTGCGCGAGGCGGCGTGGTCGGCGATGGAAGACGTCGCTCGCGACGAGGGACTGCTGCAAGTCGAAGAATTGAACGGGCTCCGCCAAAACCTTGCCGAGCGTCCGACCGAACCGCCGCGACCGACGCCTCACGCACCGCTTCCCGCTTCGGCGCCGCTCCCCGGCGCGGCGCCCGACGTATTTTCCGGAACCTTCCACGCTCCGACGGAGACCGGCTATGGCCCCTAATCTACCGGAGGCCGGAGCCGGCATCGGCGCCGCACTCGTCGCGCAAAGCACTTGGCTGCGGAGTTCGGGGGCCGCATTTCAAGGGAGCGACTTCGCCTGGTGGCTCGGGGCGTTGGTCGTCGCCGGCATCGTCGCTTGGTGGGGAGCGTCGACCATTTGGGGCCGTGATCGACGACCGACTTTGTATCAGCCGAGAGCGCTGTTCGATGAGCTCTGCAAGCTGCATCGCTTGCAGCGCAACGAAATCATGCTGCTCCACACATTGGCCAAGGAGCGCGGGGTCGATACGCCGGGATTGCTCTTCGTGCATCCCGAATACTTCCGGCCGACGAGCGACCGCGATGAAGAGGGCTACGCCGAGGCGCTTGCCGAGCTCCGGGCGCGGCTCTTCGGCGACGAACGACCGGAAGCCGCGTAAGTCGTCGGTTGCTCCGGCGATCCGGCCGGGGCCGACGTCGGAATCTAGTAGCTGCTGCCGCCTACAGCCGCGGGCGGCTTGCGACGTTCGAAGATCGGCGCGACCCGGCCGTTCGAGATGCGTTGACCGCCGTCGGGGGCTTCCAACGCTCGCGTGCCGCTTGCACCGCTGCCGAAACTCATGGTCCGCGCTTCACGCTTGTAGCCGATCTGGTCGAAGAACACGGCCATCGGCACGCGCTGAATGCCCAAACGTTCGGCCTCGGCAGTCAGTTCGTTGTAGCGATCGGCCGAGTTCTTGTCGGCCGGAACCGCGCCCAGCACGAGGTAACGCGTTTCGATGTCAAGCTTGCCGCGCAGTTCGCCGTTGACGACTTCGGCGTCGATCTGACCGCCGGCACGGGCCACCATGGCTCGAACGCGGTCCATGTCGTCGGAACCGTTGTCGTCGATGTCGATCTTGCCGGCGAATGCGAACCGCGTTCGTTGCCCAGGCGCCCACATCTGCGTGAAGATGTTGTCGCCCGGGAGAATTGGATTGCGCAGGTCGTCTTCGACGATGCGACATTCCGCCAAGTGATCGGAAAGAATTTCGGTAACTTCCAACTTACCCTTGGCGGGCACTTGGCTGCCGGCCGGAACGCCGCGGGCTTGTACGCTGAACGTGAGATGCTTCGGCAAGTTGTCGTAGGAGCCGAGGTTGATCCAAACGGTGCGGGCCGACGGATTGACCTTCGTCACTTCGCCGTCGTAGGTCGCGGCGAATTGAATTTCGATGAAACTTTGCAAACGTTCGTTGAGCTTGTCGCGGGCACCTTCTACGTCAGCCAACTTCTGCACCAAATCATCGATCTTCTTCTGCATTTCGGCGCGAACCTTCTGAGTCTCGGCCTGATGCTTGTCGATCTCGGCGGTAACCGACGCCTGAACCCGCTTCAGCTGATCGTCGGTGGCCGTGAGCTTGCTTTGCAGATCGGCCTTCTCCTTTACGACGGCATCGGCTTGCTGCTTGAACTGAGCGACCTGAGCTTCGTACGTACCCTGCAGCGCGGCCTTCTGCTTCTCAGTGTCGACGAGTCGGATTCGCTCGGCTTCCAGCGCCGTGTTGCGCTGGTCGAGCGCCGCCATGGCGCTGTCGAGCATTTGCGAATAGCTTTGCGGAACCGTTGTTTCGGTGGCGATGTTCTTCAGCCGATCGCCGTGCTTCTTCAAGTCGGCCTTGAACCGTTCGCTGACGGCCGACATGGGAACGCCGTTCGAGTCGGCGGCCGGCATGATGATTTCCTTCACCTCGTTGAATTCCAACGTGGTCGCGTCGGCCAAGTCGGAATTATCCTTCGCCTTCTTTTCCGCCACACCCAATTGCTTTTGCAGTTCGCCCGACTGCTGCACGAATACGACGGCGATCGCCATCGAGATCACCGTGAGAATCACGAAGATGATCACGGCGATCGTCATGCCTTGGTTCTGATTGGCCATGGACGAATTCCTCTGCGGCGGCGAAAGGGGGACGGCGAGAACTTAGGATCGAGCCGCGCCCCGCGGTAAAGATAGGAAGCCGCGGGCACGGTAGCGATGGAAAATGCGGTACCAACCGTTAAGCAAACGACGTTCCGGCGCGGCAGAACGCCGCGTCGGTATACATGAAATCAAGTCTATGCAGGGGTTTCGGGTGCGTCAAAACAAATTCAGGCGTTTGTCGGGGTGCGGAAATGTTGCCGAAACGCCACATGGTTGCCGCTTGGCGACAACCGGTTGGGTTGCCGCAACAGTCCGTCGGTTGACAGCCCCTTTCCGACCGCCTTACGATGCGCGGCGGGGCCGTCTCGAGGCTGCTGCCCGCCATAATATACGCCTCGATTAGCACTCGTACCGGCTCACGTTAGGACTTTGCATGGCTGCTCGGAAGACGGCGAAAAACCAGAATCAGGCCCTCTTCCAAGG
>CAZWDN010000317.1:0-6095 GCA_964633125.1 uncultured Pirellula sp.
TCGAGGCCGTCGGGCATCGCTTTTTCGACGACTACTTCCGCAAGTGCGGCGAATTGCTCACGCCCGACGGCACAATGGTTCTGCAGGCGATCGTCATGCCGGAGCGGCGTTACCAATCGTATCTCGGCGCCGTCGACTTCATCCAGAAGTACGTCTTTCCCGGCGGCTGTCTCCCCTCGACCGCGGCGATGCTCGAATCGATCGGCCGTACGACCGACTTGCGGTTCGTCCACGCGGAAGACTTTGCCCCGCACTACGCGGAAACGTTGCGGCGCTGGCGGCGCGGCTTCCATGCTCGGCTCGACGACGTGCGCGGCCTCGGCTACTCGGAGCGCTTCATTCGTTTGTGGGACTATTATCTTTGCTATTGCGAGGCGCTCTTCGAGGAGCGGTACGTCGGCGTCGTGCAACTTCAGTTCGATAAACCCAAGTGCCGCCGCGATCCGATCTTGCTCAGCGCCCAAGCGGCGGGGCGACCATGGCGACCGCACTTGGAACAGCCGTCGCCGGCGGCGGAACCGCATTCCGCCTGGGCCGGAAACTAGACGATGGTCGTCACGCTCGCGACCAACGCCTTGGCAATGCTCGGGCTGATGCTCGTGCTCTGGGGCGTCGCGACGCGCCTCCGCGACGTCAGCATGATCGATTGCTGCTGGGGTGCGGCGTTCGTCGTCGTTGCGTGGGTCGGCATGGCGCTGAATCGGCCCGCTTCCGCGCGGCTGTTGATCTTGGTCGGCTTGACTTCGCTCTGGGGCGCGCGTCTTTCGCTTCATTTGCTGGTGCGCAAGCGCGGGCATGCGGAAGATCGGCGTTATCGAGCGATGCGCGACTACCACGGCCCGCGGTTTTGGTGGGTGAGCCTGTTTACCGTGTTTCTGCTCCAAGGCTTGTTGGTGTGGTTCGTCGGGCTGCCGTTGCAGTTCGCCGCGGTGATCGCGAGTCGTGCGCCGCTTGGTTGGCTGGATGCGTGCGGCGTCGCGCTCTGGTTGATCGGCTTCGTTTTCGAAGCCGGCGGCGATCGGCAACTCGCGCGCTTCCAAGCCGATCCCGCCAACCGCGGGCGCGTGCTCGACCAAGGTTTCTGGCGCTACACGCGGCACCCCAACTACTTCGGCGACTGCTGCGTTTGGTGGGGCTTGTACGTCATTGCCGCCGCGGGCGGCGCCTGGGCGACGATTCTCAGCCCCGTCGTGATGACGGCTCTGTTGCTCAAGGTCTCGGGCGTCGCGCTGTTGGAGAAGTCGATCGGCGAGCGCCGACCGGAATACGCGGAGTACGCACGCCGAACCAATGCGTTTTTCCCCGGCCCGCCGCGTAACTAACCGACCGGCGGAATGTACTTGTTCAGCATCTCGGCGTAGTCTTCGCGCACCGGGCTGAAGCAATCGAGCACCACGGCGGGGCCGCCGACCGCCACGGCTCGGTGACGCACGTTCGGCGGAATGATGAACATCGAGCCGGCTTCGCAGGTGCGCGTCTCGTCGCCGATCGAAAGCTGTACGCGACCGCGAATGAGAATGCCCCCTTGCTCGTGCGGATGCGAGTGCCAGGGGACTTCCGCCCCTTCGTCCATCTCCAAGTAGGAGAGCATCAGATGCTCGCCGAACGGAGTGCGCATCCGGCAGCCCGGCACCGGTTCGATGACGGGAACTTCGCGGATATCGATGAACGGCATAAAAGTTCCTCGGAGTCGCAGAAAAATGAAAAAAGGTCGCCATTAAGCTTAGTCGCCGCGTCCACGCGGCGAAACGCGCCGCCGACATTGCCGGCAGCGAAAGTGCTCCCGCCAAGCCGATTTGGCGGCAATTGGCATTGCCGGAAAGCGCGACTCTCGGCATCATCCCGCTCCCTTTCCGCCGCCGCAAGTTGCGAACGTGGAATGGGAGCGAAGCGAGCGCAGGCCGCGCCCGTATCGCGGCGTCGCCTGCAAGGATGCTTTCGACGCGCCCACGCCCGTGAATCCAGGGAGGGATTCGATGACGATGATTCGAGCGGCATTGATCGCTTGCGCGCTGGCCGCGCCGGCCGCGGCGGAAGAAACCGTGTTGCTCGATTTCACGGCTTCCTGGTGCGGCCCTTGTCGACAGATGCTGCCCGTCGTCGATCGCCTCGCTGCCGAAGGGGTTCCGGTTCGCAAGGTCGACATCGACCAAGAACCGCAACTCGCCAAACGCTTCGGCGTCACCGGCGTTCCCTGTTTTGTGATGATTAGCGGCGGTCGCGAGACCGGCCGTTTGGTCGGGGCGACCGGCTACGAACAATTGCGCAGTCTGGCTCAGGCCGGCCTGGCGTCGGGCCCTGCCGAAGCGGGACCGAATATGCCCGCTCCGCCGGCCGCGGCGTCCACGAGCCGCACGCATCTCGCGCCCGAACTCATTGAAAAACTGCTCGCCTCGAGCGTGCGTCTGAAAATTCACGATCAAGAAGGCCATTCGGTCGGCACCGGCACGATCATCGATCAGCGCGAAGGGGAAGCCCTGGTGCTGACGTGCGGCCACGTCTTTCGCGATTCGAAAGGGGAAGGCCGCGTGACGGTCGACCTCTACGGCGCCGGGGCTCCGCAAGAACTGCCCGGCCGAGTGATCGCCTACGATCTGGAATCGGACGTCGGTCTGTTGAGCTTCCGCCCCGGCGTCGCCGTGCCGACGGCCCGCGTCGCTCCGGCCGGCTACCTCGTGCGTTCGAACGATGCCGTGGTGAGCGTCGGCTGCAATCATGGCGAAACCGCCACGGCGCGCGTGAGCCGAGTGACGACGATCGACAAATTCCTGGGCCCGCCGAACCTGCAAGTGGCCGGCCAGCCGGTGCAAGGTCGCAGCGGCGGCGGCTTGTTCAGCGCCGAAGGCTACTTGATCGGCGTTTGCAACGCGGCCGATCCGGAAGACGACGAAGGTTTGTACGCCGCGCTGGCCGCCGTGCATGCCGAATTGAATCAACACGGTCTGGCGAAGTTCTGTTTGCCGAGCGAGCCGATCGCCGCGACGCCCCCTCCGACGATGCCGGCCCGCATGCCGACGTTCGGCAACGTTGACGCCGCACAAACGACGATTCCGACGGCGGCGAACGTCGCGCAACCGAACCTGACGCCCGTCGCCTTGACGGCCCCGTCGAATAGCTTGCCGATCAGCGTCGCTCCGGTCGCCGCGGCGGCCACGACGGCAAGCGGCGCCGCTTCCCTGAGTGCCGCCGAACAAGCCGCGCTCGCCGAACTCGGCAACCTTACGGCCGGCGCCGAGGTCGTATGCATCGTGCGTCCGCTGGCCGATCCGCGGGCCAAGAGCCGCGTGCTGGTGATCGACAACGCCTCGCCGGAATTCCTGCGGCGATTGGCGAGCGACAGCCGCCGACAGGATGCTCGCCAAACCACTTCGCTGGAAGTGCGTAACAAGCCGGCCGCGGAAGCCGCGGGTTGGCAGCCCAACTGGAAGCCGACGCGGTAGATTGCGCGATTGATTTCTTGTCGGGAACGCCCTCCGTGGCGTTCCGAACTCTACGTTGGGCTCCGGAACGCCACAGAGGGCGTTCCCTACAGCGCCGATGAATCGACGTAAGTCGGCGCCGCTTTCTTTCGAACTTCCGTCACTTGCGCCGACGCGAATCTGCGCAGTGCGCAGATAACGCCTCGCTATCTGCGCACCCCTTGTGGGTTTTGGGGTTGTGCGCAGATAACCCCCAATTATCTGCGCAGCGCCGACCGCTTTCGTCGACGTAAGTCGAGTTTCTTCACGCTCCGTTTTCTTAGACTTACGCACGCTGCACCTCGCTGCTGGTCTCGACTTTTCTCTCGATTCGTCCGTAGCTTCGCGCCATCCCGCACGGTAGCAATTTGCGACATCGATTCCAGGCAACTTTTGGCCGGCCCGGTTTTGGACTTGTTGCCCGGCTTTTCCTCGGCTCCCGGCGTTTTTCCACGGGGCCACTGCTCGGTCGGCCCCGGGTCTGATACAATTCCGGGCTCTTCTGTAGCCGGCGTGAAACACGCATCTTGCCGGCGTCACTTTGGGTCTATTGCGGTGCCGTCGGGCGAGTGATTCGTCCCGGACCGATGCGTTGCGGCTTCATGAAACACTGGGATACCGTCGCCATCGTCGGAGTCGGACTGATCGGAGGCTCGATCGGCTTGGACCTGTTGCGCGGCGGGCATGCGCGGCGCGTCGTCGGCATTGGTCGACGCCCGGCGAGCCTGAAGGTGGCCCGCGAGCGGGGCTGCGTCACGGAAACGACGACCAATCTGGAGCAGGGGGTCGCCGAAGCCGATTTGGTGATCGTCTGTACGCCGGTGGGCCGCATTCTGACCGACATTCTCACGGCCGCCCCGGCCTGCATGCCGGGAGCTTTGATCACCGACGTCGGCAGCACGAAGCAATCGATCGTCGCCGGGGCGCGCGGCAAGCTTCCCGTCGGCGTGACGTTCGTCGGCAGCCACCCGATCGCCGGGAGCGAGAAGAGCGGTGCGGGTGCGGCGCTGGAAGGGTTGTTCATTAAGCGGACGACCGTCGTCACCCCGACCGACGACACTCCGGAGAAGGCCGCTCGCACGATCGAGCGCTTTTGGAAAACTTTGGGCTCGCGCGTCGTGCGCATGATGCCGGCAGCCCATGATGAGGCGCTGGCGGCGACGAGCCATGTGCCGCATGTGGTCGCCTCGGCGCTGGCCGGCGTTACGCCGGACGAAATCCTGGGGCTCACCGCCGGCGGTTGGCTCGACAGCACGCGCATCGCCGCCGCCGATTCGCAACTGTGGTTGGAAATACTCACCGACAATCGCCGTCAGGTGGTCGCCGGTTTGAAGAAGGTCGAAGGTCGTTTGGCCGCATTTCGCAAAGCGCTCGACGCCGGCGACGACGGGGCGTTGATCGCGCTGCTCGACGAAGGTCGCGCGCGACGGGAAGCGGCTCGCCGCAAACCGAAAGCGCCCGTGAAATAGCGTCGGCTCGTTCGTAGATTTCGCATTTCTTTTCGTAAGACAGGATCATCGCCGTGTCACTTTGGGAAGTTGATCTCTACCCGCTCGAAGGACAACCCGACTTGCTCGCTCGACGCGTGACCGCGGAAGCGGCGACGCTCGGCCTCGGCAAAGTCGACGTGCAGGCGGCTCGCGGGTTCTTGATTCAGTCGGGCGCGCATAGCCCGGAATTGAAGCCGGCCGACATCGATCGGATCGTCCGCGAATTGCTCTGCGACGCCGTCGTCGAACGGGCCGTCGTCGGCCGTCCGGCGGATGCGGCGCTGCGAAAAGCGCCCGCGGGGCACGATCAATTGGTGCATGTACTGCCGAAGCCGGGCGTCATGGATCCCGTCGCGCAGAGCGTGCTCTCGGCCGTCGCCGACCTCGGCCTGCAGGCCGACGCGGTGCGGACGCTGACCAAGTATTGGTTCGCACCGCTGCCTGAAGAATCGCTCAAGCTCCTGAAGGCGAAAGTCCTTTCGAACGACGCGATCGAACAAGCGGTCGTCGGCCCGCTGCCGTTCGACAAGCTCGAATTCGGCTCGAAATACGAATTTAAGCCGGTGACGGTGTCGCTGCTCTCGCTCGATGACGCGGCGCTGATGAAGTTGAGCAAGGAAGGGCAGTTGTATCTCAGCCTCGTCGAGATGCAGACGATTCAGGCCCACTTCCGCGAACTGGGGCGCGACCCGACGGATGCGGAGTTGGAGACCGTTGCGCAGACGTGGAGCGAACACTGTTCGCATAAGACCCTCGGTGGTCGCATTCGCTACCGCGACGGCGAACGTGAGATCTCGTTCAAGAGCATGCTCAAGGAGACGATCTTCGCCGCCACGCAAGAACTGCGTAAACGTTGGGGCGACAAGGATTGGTGCGTCAGCGTCTTCAAAGACAACGCGGGCGTGATCAAGTTTGACGATCAGTACCATGTGTGCTTTAAGGTCGAAACGCATAATCACCCGTCGGCCTTGGAACCTTACGGCGGCGCCAATACCGGCCTCGGCGGCGTGATTCGCGACCCGCTCGGCACCGGCATGGGCGCGAAGCCGATCTGCAACACCGACGTGTTTTGCTTTGCGCCGCCCGACCTGCCGAACGACAAGATTCCGCAAGGGGTGCTCCATCCGCAGCGCGTGATGCGCGGAGT
>CAZWDN010000318.1:0-6017 GCA_964633125.1 uncultured Pirellula sp.
TACTCGTAGCGTAGTGCTTGGATCGGGTCGAGGCGCGAGGCTTTCCAGGCGGGGTAGAAGCCGAAGACGACGCCGACCAGCACGGACGAGCTTACCGACGCGACGATGGCCCAGACGGAGATTTCCGTTCGCCACGCGGTCCAATGGTTGATGGCCCAGGAGATTCCGCGCCCGAATACGACGCCGGCGGCGGCGCCGAAAAGGCAGAGAATCACCGCCTCGATGAGGAACTGCCGCAAGATGTCGCCGGGCCGAGCGCCGACGGCCATTCGCAGGCCGATCTCGCGCGTGCGCTCCGTCACCGTGACGAGCATGATGTTCATAATGCCGACGCCGCCGACCAAGAGCGACACGAACGCCACGGCCAACAGCAGCGTGCGCATCACTTCGCTCGTGGAACTCATCGCCGCGCTTTGCTCGGTCATGTCGCGGATGTTGAAGTCGTTCGGTTCGTTCTCGCGCAGCCGATGCTGTCGCCGAAGCATTTCCGACATTTGCTTCTTCGCCGTCGCCATGTCGGCGTCGTCGCGGACGCGCAGTGCGATGCGGTCGACGTTCGTCAGCCGGTTGGCTTGCGGATGGTTGGCCTGTTGCGCGGTGGAAGCCACGGGATAGAGCGGCAGGTGCATGCCCGGGTAGCGCTCGTTGAGCGTGTTGACTTGCGAAGCGGCGTCGATCGGCAGTTGCACGCTTTGGTTGGTTTCGGTAAGCGATTCGCCGGCGACCTTGTATTTCACGGTCGTCCAGGGGGCGAGCAGCGTGTCGTCTTGGTCGAAGCCGACCATATCGGAGCCCTTGCCTTCGAGCGTGCCGATCACGCGGAACGGCTGGTTGTTGATCCGCACGTCTTGGCCGACCGGCGAGACGTCGGGGAAGAGTTCGCGGACGAGCGTCTGCCCGAGCACGCACACCGGCACGCTATTGCGAACGTCCTGTTCGGTGAAGAAGGAGCCTTCGGCGATTTGCCATTGCCGGACGTCGGGATACGAGGGAGAGGTTCCGTAGAGGTAGAACGGCACCCAATTCTTGTTGCCGTACACGACTTGCGTTCGTGCGCGGACGACCGGAGCGACGTCGGCGATGAATTGCGCGCATTCGGTTTCAAGGGCAGCGACGTCGCCGATGAGGAGCGTGTTCGACGAGCCGCCGCCGAGCGTGATGCCGCCGCTCGAGGCTGCGCCCGACTGGATCATGAGGTTCTTCGCTCCCATGCGTTCGATGGTCTCGCGAATGCCGGCGGCGGAGCCTTGGCCGATTTCCGTGATGGTGATCACGGCCGCCACGCCCATGAAAATGCCGAGCGTCGTGAGCGCCGAGCGCATGACGTTGCGCCGGAGCGATTTCAGCGCGACGCGGGCCGTTTCGACGACGTGAGTCATGGGGGAAGTAGCTAGTAGCTGGTAGTCAGTAGCTAGTGGATGGTTAGCCGCGACGCGGAGCGGAGCGTGTTTCGTGTTGCAAGTTAATGAGCCGTCGCCAGGCTTCCCGCACCGTCGCTTTCGATCAGGCCGTCGCGCATGACGATCTTGCGGTGGGCCGTGGCGCCGACGTTGGCGTCGTGCGTCACCAGCAGGATGGTGATGCCCTCTTCGGCGTTGAGGCGTTGGAAGAGTTCGAGGATTTCTTTGCTCGTATGCGAGTCGAGATTGCCCGTCGGTTCGTCGGCCAGCAGCAGCTTCGGCTGATTGATCAACGAACGGGCGATGGCGACGCGTTGTTGCTGGCCGCCCGACATTTGACCCGGTTCATGGTCGAGCCGATCGCCGAGGCCGACGCGCTGGAGCAATTCCACGGCGCGGTCGCGGGCCGCGGAATCGTTCGGCCGGCTCAACGAGTATTCCAGCGGCATCAGCACGTTGTCGACGGCGCTCGTGCGGGCCAAGAGATTGAAGTTCTGGAAGACGAAGCCGATCTTCTGGCTACGCACGCGGGCCAGCCGGTCGCGCGACATGCCGGCCACTTCTTCGCCGTCGAGCAGGTAGCTGCCCGAGGTCGGCCGATCGAGACAGCCGAGCAAGTTCATCAGCGTGGTCTTACCGGAGCCCGACGCCCCCATGAGCGAGACCATTTCGCCGGGATGAATCTCCAGGCTCACCCCCTTGAGCACCGGCAGCGGTACCTCGCCGAGCAGGTACGTCTTGCGGACGTCCTCGAGTTCGATGAGCGCGGAAGTGTCGGAGGGGCGAGTCATGGGGCGGGCGGCTTACCCTTCCTTCTTGCCGCTGCTGTAGACTTTCGGCGCGAAGGGATTCACGCTGCCCGCGGCGCCCGAGTCGGCGCGGATTTCGCCGACGACGAGCTCCATTTTTTCCATGACGTCGCCGCCGAGGATTTCCGTGCGGGTGCCGTCGGTGGCGCCGAGTTTCACTTCCAACGGGCGGACGAGCGAGCCGTCTTGAACCCAAACGAACGACTTGCCGCGGGCCTCCGGGCCTTCGGTCGGATTCACGCCGCCGGATATTTGCTCGGGGCGCGGTTTCCAGCGGAGCGCGGAGTTAGATACGAGGAGAGCGCCCGAGCGCTTCATCACTTCGAATTGAAGGTTCGCCGTAAGATACGGCAGCAGCTTGCCGGAGGAGTTGTCGGCGGTGACGACGACCGTGTAGGTCACGACGTTCTGCGTCATCGAGGCGTTGAGGCGAATCTGGCTCACGGTACCGGCGAACGATTCGCCGGGATGCGCGTCGACCGTGAAGCGGACCGCTTGGCCGGTTTTGATGCGCCCGATGTCGGCTTCGTTCACCGAAGCCCAAACTTGCAGCTTGCTCAGATCTTGCGCGATGAGAAACAAGCTCGGCGCGTTGAGGCTGGCGACGACCGTTTGCCCGATGTTGACGCGGCGATCGACGATCACGCCGGCGATCGGCGACTTGATCGTCGTGTAGCCGAGATTCTTTTCGGCCCGATTGAGCGAGGCTTGGGCCCGATCGATATCGGCCTGCGCTCCGGCGACGGCGGCCTTGCGTGTGGCCAGGGCCGACTCGGTCTGCGCGAGCGCCGCGTTACCGACCCCCAACGCGGCCGAAGCCGTCTCGTAGGCCGCTTGATACATATCGTAATCTTGCTGCGAGACGACGTTGGTCTTGATGAGTTGTTGGGCGCGGGCCCAATCGCGTTCGGCCTTGCGGAGCACGGCCTGCATTTGTTTGAGGTCGGCTTGGGCGCGGGCGACGTCGGCCTCGGCTTCGAGGACGCCGGTGCGGACTTGTTCGGCCGTGGCGCGGGCCTTGGCGACGTCGGCCTTGGATTGGTTGGCTTCTTCGCGATAGAGAGCGTCGTCGATGAGCGCGAGCACGGTGTCGGGCGCGACTTGCGAACCGTAGTCGATCTCCTTGCCCGCGGAGTCTTTGCCGAACGAGACGATGCGGCCGGCGACTTGCGCGCCGACGTCGACCACTTCTTCCGGCTCGACCGTGCCGGTGGAATTGACGACGACGACGAAGTCTTCACGCACGGCGGGCGCGGTGCGATAGGCCGGGCCGGAAGCTTCGGCGGGATGCACAATGAACTTCCAAGCCGCCCCGCAGGCCAAGGCCAGCACGCAGGCGGAGACGACGAAGGCTTTCATACGGATGTCGGGGTGGGCGGGGGAGGCGGGGCGAAACGATCGGCGGCGGCAGGCGTGCGCCGGCGCAAGGGACGGCCGGCAAGGACTACGGCGCCGCGGACGGCAGGCTACGACCAATTATGTCGGTT
The DNA here is from genome assembly GCA_964633125.1 of uncultured Pirellula sp. Taxonomy (GTDB): domain Bacteria; phylum Planctomycetota; class Planctomycetia; order Pirellulales; family PNKZ01; genus PNKZ01. The sequence continues at coordinate 3,697 of CAZWDN010000318.1, forward strand.
CGCGGTCGCCGGGCAAATACGCCGGGGCTGAAAAGTCGGAAAGCCGCGGCGGATGCCGCAGGCCGGCTACTTCGCTTTGCTCGGCTTTCGCGACTTGGAGTCCCGTCGGCGGCGCGGCTTCTGCGCCTCGATCTCGGCCGTCGGTTCGGCCTGCGGCGCTGCGGCGGGAGTTACATCGGACAGGTCCGGCTCGTTCCGTGAGGAATGATCAAAGCCCTTCGGCTCCGGCTTCGCCGCGGGCGACTCGACGACCTTCGCCTCACCGTTGCGCGCCGGTTCGCCGGCGGGCTCGCTCACGGGGGGCGGCACGACTTCCGGCGGCTTCGACGGGTCGACCCATTCGATGGTGACTTTCGTCTCGAAGGCGTCTTCAAAGAGTTCCGTGCGTTTGGCGGCGGCCCAGATGTCGACCTCGGGATTCGTCTGCGCGACGATCCGCAAGATGGTGCGCCCGTCGTGTCCGGCGACTTGCACGCCTTGGACGTTCTGGCTGTTGCTGCGGTCGAGTCCGCCGGCGATGCGCAAGATGCCGGCGAGTTTCTTGACGCGCTTCCGATCGGCTTTGGCGAGCCGCTTGTAGCCGGAATGCGCCTTCTTCGGCAGCGCGCCGCGATGGTAGCGAGCGACGTTGGCGATGATTTCCAAGTCGCGCGGTTTGAAGCCTGCGAGCCGGCTGTTGAGAATCAGGTGGTAGCTGTGTTTGTGATGCTGATCGTAGTTGATCAGGTAGCCGACGTCTTGCAGCCGCGCGGCGGCGTCGAGCAGCGGATGGTCGTCGGTCGTTAGCTCGTTCGTGCCGATGAGTTGCGAGAGCATCATGCCGGCCAGCTTGGCGACTTGCCGGCCGTGCTTCACGTCGGTGCCGCAGGTGACGGCGAAACGCTCGACGGCGGCTTCCTGATCGTGCGGATCGTCGCCCGGCGCGCCGAGCGAGCGATCGATCATCGTCAACAGCAGGCCGTCGCGCACGCCGCGGTCGTGGATTTGCACGCGGTTGACGCGGAAGTGCTGCATCACGCGATCGACGATGGCGACGCCGGCCGTGATGATGTCGGCCCGATCGGGACTGAGGCCCGGCACGTTGCGGCGGGCTTTGGGAGACATTTTGCGGAGGCGATCGGCCATGTGACTGACTTCGGCCCGCGTGAGCTCGAAGCCGCGTCGGGGGGAGCCGGCTTGTCCGCGGCCGGCGGCGATCATGTCGGCCAGCGCCGTGAAGGTGCCGCCGGAGCCGATGAGGATGTGCGGTTGGAGAATGGCTTGCTTCGTGCGGCGCTTCAGTTCGCGATCGATCCAAGCGACCATTTTTTCGTAGTTGCCGTCGAACTGGCCTTGCGCGTCGGCGAACATTTCCGTGAGGCGTACGGCCCCCAGCGGCGTCGTGCAAACCGCTTCGACGATGTTGCCCGAGGCGAGAATGATTTCGGTGCTGCCGCCGCCGATGTCGGCCACGGCCGTTTCTTTGCCTTCGAGCGGGAACGCGCGCGACACGCTGCAGAAGGCCAAGTGCGCTTCTTGCTCGCCGCTGATGATTTCGACGTCGAGTCCGATCTCTTGCTTGACGCGGCGGCGGAATTCTTCGCCGTCGTCGGCTTCGCGCACGGCGCAAGTGGCGATGCAGCGGAGTTCGTTCACTTGATAGCCGTCGGCGATTTGCTTCATCCGCTTCAGGGCGGTGAGCGCGCGATCGACCGCTTCCGGATCGAGCTTGCCGGTGCTGCTGAGCTTGCCGGCCAGTCGCGTCGTTTCCTTTTCTTCGTCGAGCACGCGATAGAGTCCGTCGCGCAACGCTTCCGCGACGATGAGGCGCAAGCTGTTCGAACCGATGTCGATGGCGGCCAGCCGATGCGACAGGTCGGGCGAGAGGACGTATTGTTGCGGTTCGGAGGCGGGCGTCATGGCGACCTCGCACGGAGTGGCGCGGAACGTGTGGGCGAGCAGTTCTGGGGGGGGCGCGAAGCGGCGTCGGGGACTGCGCTTCGGGGAACCGACGCGTGCCGTTCAAATTTACCATACCGCGGGTCCGAAAGTGCGTTTAGTTTCCGTTGCCGCGGGAGTTTGTTCGGCCCGACGTAAGCGGTTGTAGCGGTTGACCCTACGCCGAATGCGAACGATACTTGTGGATTACCCGCGAGGCGGGGGCGGCTCGTCATTTGCCGCCGTCCGCTCGGTCGGCGGGGTGTGCGAGATGTGCGTCTGAGGGATCGGTTTGTGAAACTGCTGCGTAGCCTCGATGGTTTGTCGGACGACGTGCGCGGCGGCGCCGTCACGGTCGGCAATTTCGACGGCGTGCATCACGGCCACGCCGAGATCGTGCGGCA
>CAZWDN010000319.1:0-6003 GCA_964633125.1 uncultured Pirellula sp.
GCGTTGCCCGGCTCGTTGCGGTAGAGGCCTGGATCGTCGATGCCGTCGCCGTCCCAATCGCCGACCACCGGCACGTCGGCGGCGTCGCCAAACGTGAAGGCACGATCGCGGGCATCGAGGACGCGGTCGTGGTTGGTATCAATATGCCAGAGGCCTTCGCGGTAGATGCCCATGTCGACGATAGTGTCGCCGTCGAAGTCGCCGATGACGGGCTTGTCGCCGGGAGCGCCCATCGTGAAGGCCAAATCTTCGGCCGTGTACTTGCCGTCGCCGGTGAGATCGAGCCGCCACTGGCCGTCGCGGAAGATGCCGATCATCTCTTGGCCTTCGCCGGTCCAGTCGCCCGCGATCGGTACGTCGCCCCCCCAGCCGTAGAGGAACACGTGGTCGATGAGATCCGAACGGACGGAGCCGGTGGACGTGAGCTGCATGGCGCGAACGCCGAGCGTGGCGTCTTGAGCGAGCGGCGGTAGGTTCTTGAAATGCCCCTGCTTGGCGTTTTCCGCCGACGGCAGACCAGGGTCGGCCGCAATATGGCGCGGGTCGCCCGGCCAAGCACGGCCGAAAATGGCGATGTCGACCTTGCCGTCACCGTCCCAATCGCCGGTGACCGGCAGGTCGTCACGATGACCTAGCTTGGCCCAGAGGTCTTGGGCGTCCCACTCGCCGTTGCCGTTGAGGTCGACGTACCAGCTGCCTTGATGGAAGACTCCGACGTCGGTTGAGCCGTCGCCGTTGAAGTCGCCGGCGACGGGAATAGCGTCATCGACGCCGAAGTGGACTTCGCGCACCGTGGCCTGGTCGTCGTCGCCGGTGCGTAAGCGGAAGAGCCCTTGTTTGACGGTTTCCGTACGCCAGTCCGGGCGGACGGCGTTGATTTCTTCGAGCTCGCGCGTGTTGGCCACCATCTGGCTTTGCGTCATGCGCGGCGTGCGCGGCTTGCCGGCGTTCACAACGCTCAAGTGCCAGGTGTAGCCGACAACGCCGCTATTGTAGAGGTCGATCGCTGCCGGATTGATCGCCGGGGGCGGGGTGAGCGGCACGGGCGACGGGGGCGGGGGCGCGGTTGAAGTCGGGACGAACGGCGTCGGCGGCTTTGGCTCGACGATGACGATGAACGGCGGGGTCGTGTCGATCTTTACTTCGCTGAAGTTGTTTCGTAGTGAATGCTGCGACCAGCCGACGACGACGCTGGTGATGCGATCGGGGGGAGATGCTAGACCGCCGGTGGTCCCCGGCGTTTCGATCCAGTCGATGTAACCGGCAGGGTGCGTTTCCGTGATGATGTACTCACCCGCCGGGATGTCTGCGAAGTGGTAAGAACCGTCCGCGCCGGTGATCGTGTACTCGACGAGGTTGCCGCGGACGTCAAAGATCGGTTGGCCGTCGGGCCGAGTTAAACGCATGACGACGCCGGGGAGCCGCGTGTCGTCAGTCGTGAGGACGCCGTCGCGCAGGCTCGGCAGACTGGCGACGATGTCGGCGGTCGACGTCGTGGGAGACACGATGGTCGCGCCGTCTTGAAAGACGAAGCCGCTGATGTTTGCCGGCACTTTTTCGCAGAAGTCGTAGTCGATACCTTCCGGGCCTGCAAGCAGCGCGATGGCGCCGAGGATGTCGTTGGCTGCATGGCTGCCGGTCGTCACTCCGGCAATTGTGCCGATCTTGTCTCCACCGTCGAAATATCCGACGGGTTGGATTTCGCGAACGCTGTAAGTCCCTCGCTCGAGACCTTCGAACTTGTAGCGTCCGTCGACGTCGGTGAAAGTTACCGCGATGACGTTGTTGTTGACGTCGAGCAGTTCCATGCGGACGCCGGCGATACCCACTTCACCATTGTTTTGGATGCAATCGCCGTTGACGTCGGCGTGAACCTTGCCGCTGATGGTGCCGTAGGTTTCGACGAAGTCGTAACGAACGCCGAACCGATCGGACACTAAGGCGATCTCGTCGAATTTATCGTTCGTGGGATTCGTTCCAGTGGTCACGCCGCCGACGGTGCCGATTTTGTCGCCGGAATCGAAGTAAAGCGAGGGCTGGATTTCGCGGACCGAGTAGGTGCCTTGCAGGAGGCGATCAAAGAGGTACTCGCCGTTCGCGTCCGTTTGCGTCGTGGCGATCACGACGCCGTTCTGCAGCAGCTCAATCGTAACGCCGGCGATCAGTTTTTCGCCGCTTTCGTATTGGAGATCGCCGTCTCCTTCAGCGTGAACGCGACCGGAGATCGAGCCGAACTTCTCACAGAAGTTGTATTCCACGCCGTTCTGACCGGAGGCAAGTGTAATGCCGCTGATGGTGTTCGGCGTGGGGACGTTGCCGACCGCGACGCCGCCGACCGTACCGACAAGGGTGCCTCCGTTAAAGTATCCGGCGGGTTGGATCTCTCGCACCGAATACGTACCGGCTTCGAGATCGAGAAACTCATAATTGCCGTCGACGTCGGTGAGCGTCGTACGGATGACGTTTCCGAGCGAGTCGAGCAGTTGGATCGTCACACCCTCGAGCAACGGCTCGCCCGGGTCGACCAAGCAGTCGCCGTCGTAATCGGCGTGGACGTTGCCGCGGATGCTCGAGAGCGGCTCAGGGGTCAGATTGATGAAAGCGCCGGCAGTACGCACTGGAACGGCGGGGCCGGGCGGAACATTGTAGTCATCGCGAGGCAGCCCGACTTGATCGGCGGCAGAATCACTGTATCGATCGAAGAAATCTGCGCTGCCGGTGGCTGCTTTATAGTGCGGCGCGTTAAACGTGCCGGTCATGTGGGTGTACTGAAATTCATCCCCTTCGACGAGTGCGCTCGCGCCGCCTAAGAATCCCTGCTCGTCGACGTCAACCTTGATGAGGAGGTGTTCGCCGGCATCAAAGCCCGAGAAGGTCAGTACGATCGACGTGGCGCCATCCCAGTTTCCCGCCGTGCCGTTGAGCGGTAAGGCAGATAGAATCGTGAAACCGTTGGCGATGAGTTGCAGGTCGGAGTTGCCGAAGCCGCCGACGCCGAAATTGGTGCCCGCCGTGTCGAAGAACGTTTCACCGGGATCAAGAATGCCGTTATTATTCTTGTCCATGTTGATGGTGAGCGTGGTTAACTGGGCACCGGTCGGACCGCCGGTCCAGGTGATGTCGATCACGTCGGGCGACGTGTCCTCGCCGTCGGTCGTGTCTTCGTAATAGACAGCGCCCAGGTGGATGTCGGCCGCCATCGGGCGGCGATCTTGCAGCTTTTCGATCCGGCAGCGACGTTTCGTGTCACGCTTCGAAGCAGTTCGCGGCGCGTCGTGCGCAGCATCTGCTCGCAACCATCGAGAAAGAAAGCCCACGTTCTCTCCTCCGTGTGAATCGTTCGGCGCGGTTCGACCGGCGAATGTGCTGTACTGATTGTTCTGAGCCGGCGACGAATCGTTCGTGCGCCGAGTAGCGACTACTTCTGATAACGATCTAGCTTAGGAGCCAACGTCGGTACCTGAGTAACCTTCGCCGCCGGGCGTGCGGCGCCTTGCGGCTTCCAAAGCCGAACGGTTGTGTCAAATGCAGCTGAGGCCAGCATGCCGGAATCGGCGTGGCAATCGAGCCAGGCGACGCTGCCCGTGTGACCGGCGAGTTGAGCAATCTCACGCCGCGAGCGTACGTCGAGAACGCGAATCAGATTGTCGCTGCCTCCCATCGCCAAATGATCCTGGCTGCAGAATACCAACGAAAACACCCGGCCGGGCGGCGCCGCGAGCGCGGCGGAGCGAGAACCGTCGATATTCCAGAGGAAGAGCTTGCGGTCGTCGCCAGCAGTGGCGAACTGCTCGCCGTCGGGCGTGAATGCGATGGCGCGGATTCGCATGCGATGCGCCGGAATGTCCGCCTGCGGCTTGAAGTCGCCCAGGTCCCAGACGCGAACTACGCCGTCACGTCCGGCCGCGGCCAGCTTCTGGTTGTTGGGAGAGAATGCCAGGGCCCGCACATCCGAGGCGGAACACTTCAACTCTTGAACCAGCTTCCCGGCGTCCACGTCGTAGAGTCGCACGGTGTCGTCAATGCCGACAGACGCGAGCAACTTACCGTCGGGCCGAAATGCTACGTTGTGAATTACGCCGTTTGCAGCTTGGAACCGATGTGCGACGTCGTGTGAGTCGAGATCCCAAAGCAGCACGCTATGGTCGTCGCTCCCCGAAGCCAGCTTGTTGCCGGCTGGATGAAAGGCGACGGCGCGGACCCAATCCGTATGTTCACGAAGTTGCGTGATTAGGCTGCCGTCGGCGATATTCCACAGACGAATGCGGTGATCATCGGCGCCCGCGGCCACGATTTGTCCGTTGGGACTGATTGCGGCTGAAGACGCGACGGCCGCCTCTTGCGTTTCGGCATCGATTTCCAACTCGATCGTTCGATCGGCTCCATAAGCTGCCGAACCGAGGCTTGTCGGCGTTTCGGCCGCGTTTAGCGGCCGGCGAACGTCGTTATGTGCCAGTACGCCGACGGGCAGCACACTCGCAATTCGCTTCAATGCGTCGCGACGATGCATTTTCGAACTTCCCCGACAAGAACGAACTTGCTGTCGCGAACCGGCCCTCCTCGCCGAGAGGCGGACCAATGCGCAGGACGGCGCAGACGACAGTGAGTCTTCATCTTGTTATCGGCCGTCGACCGACGAGACCCGTAGGGAATTGAACGAGTCTTCCGAAAGGGGGAACCGCGTAAAGATTGACGCGCTATTGACGTATTACGCGGCTTCGGCCGTGACCAATCGGCCAACTTGCAAAGCGAGAAAAGCTTGTCGAAATCGTCTGCGGCCGTGATGATGGACCAGGGCAAGCGGCCTTGGATGATAACATTCCCCCATTTTGCTAGCGGAGCACGATTCCATGGGATTCATGAAAGAGTTCAAAGAGTTCGCGATGCGCGGCAATGTCGTCGACATGGCCGTCGGCGTCGTAATCGGCGGTGCGTTTGGGGCCGTGGTCACGACCTTGGTCGATAACGTCATGCTACCGATCATCGGCGCCATCACCGGCAAGCTCGGCGATCTGACGTTGCTTCAGCAATCTGTTACCGTGCCGGGCTTCGATCCGATTCTGATTAAGTACGGCATGTTCTTGGCGGCGGCCGTCAAGTTCACGATCACGGCGTTTTGCTTGTTCCTTGTTGTAAAGGCGATGAACTCGATGAAGCGAAAGAACGCAGACGCTCCCCCTCCGCCGGCGCCTCCCACTAAGGATCAGGAATTGCTCGCCGAAATCCGCGACCTCTTGAAGCAGCGACAGTAATCGCTTCGTCGGCCCGAGCGGTCGACGTCATCAAAAGATAGGTGGCTGAAAACAAAGCGGCCCGCGCCGATAATTCGGGCGGGCCGTTCTGAACTGAGGATGGAACCCGCGGCGCGAGGCCGAATTTACCTCGAAGGATAAGAGGCGCTGGTGGGAGTCGAACCCACGGTGGCGGATTTGCAATCCGCTGCCTTAGCCACTTGGCGACAGCGCCTTTTGTATTGAAATCACCCGAAGTGAAAGAGCCCCTCTGACGGCGGCAAGTTCGACCTTTGGGTGCAATATTGGCGGTCAGAATACCCGCGACGCGTCGCGTGGTCAATCGCTCCTAGGCTGATGAATAACTCGGAATTCAAGCCGTTGCAAGGTCCAGGCGTCTACCACCGGAACTCCGCACCGAGCGTCGGCCCTTGCAAAAACATGTCACCTTTCGCGTTCTGGGCCGTACCGGTATTAGCGCCGTTGTTGGCGGGAATGATCTGATCCGGCGCGAGGGCGATTTCGCTGATGTACATGAACTGGTAGCCGGCGCGGAGTCCAAAGTGCATCGTCGGATTGTAAGTAAATACGAAGTTGAGTTCCGATAAGTACGCTTCGTTCTGGCCGTTGTTGTTCCTACTGAGAATCGTCGTCGTGTTGTTCGCGTCGCGGACGGTCGTGCCCGTGCCTGCGTCGTTGTAGTACATGCCGGTCTTGATGTTGGTTTCCATGCCGTACAAGTCCCATTCGTACTTCATGCGGACGCCGATCT
>CAZWDN010000320.1:0-5999 GCA_964633125.1 uncultured Pirellula sp.
AACTTCCCGCAGGTCTTACTGCTCGTGCACCCCGCAAAGCTGGGGGCCGAAGAAGTGCTGCGGAGCGCCATGCGTTATGCCCGCGGCGAGACGATCCTCGCTTGCCGCGATGCCGCGGATCTCGAACCGCACGAATTGCATAAACTCTGGTCGTCGCTGGCGCCCGACGTCGCCGTGACCGGCCAATGGCAAAATGGTGGGGCGCTGGGCTCGATTCCGCGCGCTCCGGCACTCGCCGGACGGCCGGCGCCGCTCCCCTTTCCCGACGTTCTCCTCGCGCCGCGTCGGTTGTTAATCGGCTGGCGACAGTCCGGAGGTCACGAAGACCTGATGGGCTACTTGAAGTCGCGGGGTTATCTCCTCCCGAGCATCGCCCTTCGGCCGCGGCGTCATCGGCGCGCCCCGGCGGCGATCGTCAGTATTCTCGAGCGCCGTTACAGCGAACAAGCGGCCGGGCGGTCGGCAGCACAACGCCGCGACGCCGGAGTGTCCACATATCCCGAGACTGATATGGCCGCCGGCAGGCCGCGCAGCCCGAAACACCTGATGTCGCGGTTGCGGGCCTTCGCCTGGGGCGAATAACGACCGGCGGCGGAATTCCGACGACGCCCAAGAAATGGCGACCGGCATATTGCCGCAATCCCGCGCACGCGCTATTATTCCATGAGGGGTTGGCGGACATTAGAAGTTCGCCGGTTCCCCACTCGGAGTTCGAACTCGCGAAGTTCGGAAATCCACGGATCAGTCCGCCGCCGGCCGAACGACGAAGGGCAAGCGTCGTTCTCCAAGAAGTTCCTTCTGATCGATCGCACGGAGTTGTTTGCGGAGTGCATCAACGTTTGGGCGTAAAAGTTCGGAATCGTTTGGATCGTTGCGCACTTTGTAAGCGTTCTTTCGTCGATCGTTGCAGCGGAACCGTCGCAATCCCTTCATGAGCATTATCGATTTCGATTTGCCCGCCGTCTCTCCGACGGTACCTCTCCCGCCCGTTGCTGCGCAGCGTGCCGTCGCCGATCCGCGATTGCCCGACGTTCAAAAGGCGTTCGCGGCGCAGCGCATCGAATTGGATTCCGAATCGCTAGAAGCCGACGACGCGCCTCGCGCGCGGGAATCGCTCAAAGAATTGCATCGCATCCAAGAGGTGCGGCGCGAACAGGGAATTTCCATTCGCCGCGCGGCGCAATTGATGCAATGCACGACCGAGCAGGCTCGTGCGATGGAGCAGCCCACGACCGACCTGACGCTCTCCCAAGTCTACGAATGGCAGCGCGTGCTCGATGTTCCCGTGGCCGACCTGCTCGTGGAGCCGGACGAAGCGCTCTCGCCCCCCGTGTTGCAACGGGCGCGGATGGTGCGGCTGATGAAGACCGTGCAGGCGATCATCGAACGCTCGAATCAGCCGACGGTGCATCGCCTCGCCGAAACCTTGGCGCATCAGCTTGTGGAAGTGATGCCGGAGCTCAAGGGCGTAACGTCGTGGCACTCGATCGAGCGCCGCAAGACGTGTAATCAGAACGCGAGGATCCTCGAAAGCGATTACCTGCGCGGTCCGGACGATGATCAAACGGCCGAATAGTCCGAACCTTATTACTTAACCGCCTGCGTTACTTAACCGCCTGCGTTACTTAACCGCCTGCGTTACTTAACCGTCTGCGTTACTTAACCGTCTGTGGGACTTGTTCCAACAGTTCCCGCAGGACGCGGTCGGTATCGATCCCTTCCGCCTGGGCTTCAAAGTTCAGCAGTACGCGATGCCTTAGGGCGGGGAGCGCGACCGAGCGGAGATCGTCGAAGCTGACATTGAGCCGCTCGTTGAGGAGTGCCTTCACCTTCGCGGCCAACACCAAGGCCTGCGCCCCGCGCGGCCCCGCGCCGTAGCGAAGCCAACGCTTCGCCGCCTCGCCGGCGACGGCTCCCTGAGGTTGCGTCGCCAGCACGAGCCGCACGGCGAAATCTTGCACATGCGGAGCGATGATCACGTCGCGCACCAACCGCTGCATTTCGATAATGCGGGGGCCGGCAAGTACGGAGACCGGTTCGTCGTGCCCGCCGCGCGTCGTGCGATCGAGTACGGTATGCAATTCTTCCCGGGTCGGGTAATCGGCCAATACCTTGAAGAAGAACCGATCGAGCTGCGCTTCCGGCAGCGGGTAGGTTCCCTCTTGTTCGATGGGGTTCTGCGTCGCGAGCACGAAGAACGGCGCCTGCAAGCGGTGCGTCGTACCGCCGATCGTGACCGACGCTTCTTGCATAGTTTCCAGCAAGGCCGATTGAGTCTTGGGCGTGGCACGGTTAATTTCGTCGGCCAAAAGCACCTGTGTGAAGATCGGGCCGCGGCGGAATTCGAACACGCGTCGACCGTCGGCAGTTTCGGCGATCATGCTCGTGCCGAGGATGTCGGCCGGCATCAGGTCGGGCGTGAACTGAATGCGCGAGAAGTCGAGCGACACGGCTTGTGCAAGCGTCCGCACGAGCAACGTCTTGCCGAGCCCGGGCACTCCTTCGAGCAAACAATGTCCGCCGACGAACAGGCACGTCAGCACCCCGTCGAGCACTTGGTCTTGCCCCACGATGATTCGCCGGACCTGCTCGCGTAGTGCGTGGTAGTCGCGTAAAAAGTCGCGTGCCGAATTCTGTAATGCATCTGCCGTTGTGGTCATGCCGAGTCTTTCGGTGAATTCTCAGGTGCTGACGGAGGAGGGGGCGCGCCGACTGGTCGGTCTTGCCACATCTTGCGTTTGGCGGCTAGGAGACGAGAAGTATAGCCGGCTTCGCCCGCAACGGCAGGAGGAGTCGCAGGCGCCGGAACCGCCGCCGGCTGCGCGACGGATTGCGGCTGGGCGGACGTGCTCGGCGGCGCCGCTTCCGCGACGGGTTTCAACGCCGGTCGCGCCGCTTCTTTCGGACGACCCGCGATCGTCGCCCGCCGCTGCTCGACATGCTGCACGACTTCCAGCTTACGGCTCTTCAAACGCTCCATAGTTTGCGGTGCGGGCACGAGGCCACGTTGCCGCGTCCACCACGCTCGCAATGCCGTAAACGGCACGAGCAACATTCGCAGGTCGAATGCGACACGGCGGAGAAAGACGTCGAATACGAACACGATGACCGCCGCCAACACGAGTTCCGGCCATAGATCGCGGCGCCCGGTGGCCGGGGGCAAATCGTGGCGAAAGAAGTCGATGCCGGCGACGCCCGCCGCGGACGGCGCGACTAGCGGCGGAGCGAGCACGCCCGCGCCGCCGCCGCGCGCCTTGAGCGCGGCCAGCCCGTCGAGCATGGCGAGATTCGGTTCTCGATCGCGCAACTCCGGCGAGTACGAGACGTTCACGCCGGCCCGTAGCGTCGGCTGCCCGGGCCCCGGGCGTATGACGAGAAAGTAACTGCCGACTTGCTCCGTATCGAAAGACGCGGCATAGCGACCCGGCGCAGTTTGCTCCATTTGAATCGGTCGCGCCACGAGATCCGGGCCGACGACCGTCCCTTGCGGATCGAGCAAGTTCACGTATTCGCCGGCATCGTCGACCGCCGTGACCACCATCCGCCCTCGGCCGTCTTGTACGTCGGCATGTACCGTGAATCGACCGCTCGTCACGGGCGGCCGCATCGTCCAGCGGATGAGACTCGTCAGCAGTCGATCGAATTGCGGCCAAGCGTTCCATTGCTGCGCCCACGCGCCGCCGGCGTCGGTCGTCCAAACCGCGGTTCGGCCGAGCCCATAGGTCCACGCCGCCGCAATTGTGCCGGTTCCTTCGGCGGCGAACGTCGGGTTGGCGATGAGTTGCGTCACCAGCGGGCTCGACTTGCGTTGCGTAAGCACGAAGCCGGTGAGCGTCGGCAGTTCGCCTTCGATGCCGCGCAAGATTTCATGGCTCGCCGACTCGCGCCGCACGGCGAACCCTTCCGGCTTTTCAAACAACAGCGGCCGCGCGATCCGCAGCGCTTCCATCATGAAAATCTTGGGAATGGCCCGGGGATTCTTCACCATGTAGAACTTGCCGCCGCCGGCCCGGGCGATATCGTCGAGCAGCTTATCGGCCGCGCCGTCGCCGATGGCCACGGTCGTCGTGGTGATCCCTTGACGCTTCATTTCGGCCGCTTGCGTCTCGTAGCCGGAGCCTTCGGTCATGCCGTCGGTGAGCGCAATCAGATGTTTCACCGAGGCCTTGGTCTTTTGCAGCGATTCATAAGCCTCGTCCATCGCCGGCCGCATATTCGTGCCGCCGCCCGAAGTGATGCGCGCCAACTTATCCACGACCGCGCGAATCGACTGCACCTGGTGCATCGGCACGATCCAGTGCGAGATCGAATCAAACGTGCAAACGCCCAGAAAGTCTTTGCTCGACAGCACGCGCACCGCAGCCGCCGCGGCCTGCCGGGCCATGTCGAGTTTCTGGCCGCTCATCGAGCCGGAACTGTCGATCACGAGCGCCAGCGCGCCGCTCGGCACGACGTTGACGTTCTTGATCTGAAAGTCGACCGGCATCGCGGCTTCGACGGCCGAATTCGCCCACCCGCCCGCGCCGAAGGAATTGGGCCCGCCGAGCATTACCAAGCCGCAGCCCATCTCCTGCACGTTCGACGCGAGCATTCGGACCTGCTCGTCGCTAAAGGTCACGACGTCGTCGGCATTCTCGCCGCCGGAGCGCGGCACGTCGGCGAGGATCACCGTGTCAAACGCAATCAACTCCGCCGCCGACTCAAACAACCGGCTGCTCGGCATGACGACCACTTCCAACTTCTCGCGTCGCAAGGCTTCGATCAGCCGATCGTGGCGACCGCGGCGCTGAAAGCTTTCGATAAAAAGAATCCGGCCGGCCCCTTCGAGTTGAGTGAAGTTCAGCGCTTTGTTGTTCAACACGTGGGCGTCGGCCTGCGGATCGTCGGGCGTGAACACCGCCTCATAGACGTAGAAATCGGCGTCTTCCAACGTCTGCCGCACGGCGAACGGTCGCTTCCCGGCCGGAAGTTCGACCTTCTGTCGGCTGAGCAGCGTCGTCTGGTCGCCGCGCCGGCGGAGCAGTTCCAACGTGCCGCCGACCGGAGCCGCCGCGCCATCGCCCCGGCCGACGTTGTTTAGCAGCACCTGTACGTCGAACGGTTCGCCCCGCCGCGCGATCGCGGGCAAGGAAACCTTCTCGACCAGCACTTCACCGCGCGCTTGATAGCGGACCGGCACTACGTCGACGCCGATCCCCTGCTCAACGGCCTGACGCGCTTCGGCATACACGTCGCCAAGATTGGAATTACCGTCGGAAACAATAACGATCCGTCGGGCCGAATCTTCAGGAAACGAAGCCTGTGCAAGCCGGAGCGCCTCGGCGAGGTTCGTATATTGCGGATCAACCGAAGTTTCCAAAGCCGGCGGCAGGTGAAGTTCCACTTTGGCCGGCGGCGCTTCCGTGCGGGCTTCGCGGCCAAACGCGATCACGCCGACCAGATCGTCTTGCCCTTTCCGGTCTTCAATCGAGCGATTGACGTATTCGATCATTGCCTTGCGCTGCGGCTCCGGCACGCTGAGCGAGCGGTCAAGTACGTAGATCACCGTGAGTCGATCGTCGGTGCGAACCCATTGCATTTCCGCACAAGCGGCCACGAGCAATAGCCACAAGATCGCTCGCAATCCGAAGACCAGCACCGCGCGCAGGCGTCCGAGTCCGACGAGACCGCCGCGGCCCCACAGCCAAAAAAGCGGCACAAGGGCCAAGAGCGCCAAGAACGCCGGTCGATCGAAATCGAGGGGAAGCCGGCTGAAGTTCAAGGAGAATCCACCAAGAAGGGTCATGTCGAATCGCAGCGCGGCGGAGACAACCGATGCGGAGGCTACCTTGCTCAATCTAGTCGATTTTGCGCGAGTCGCCGCACGGATGTTCGCCTCGAACTCGATTTCAATCGACCGGGCGTCCGCATTCCGCGGGGTTCGCTCCTTGACCGGCGCGGGAATCGATTCCTATACTTAAGTGCCTAATTTCTTGAGAGTTAGGACTCGGGAGGCGGCC
>CAZWDN010000321.1:0-5995 GCA_964633125.1 uncultured Pirellula sp.
GCGATTACCGCTCGATGATGGACCTGACGGAGAAGCTGATCGTCGGCGCGATTCGGGCTTCGCGCAAGCCGGGAGACGATTCGCTCGTGCTCCCCTGGGGCGAAGACAAGACGATCGACTTCACGCCGCCGTTTCAACGAGCCACGTACGACGAACTCTTCGAGAAGCATGCCGGCGTACGGGCCGATGATGTCGAAGGCATTCGCGCGTTGGCCGAAAAGATCGGCTTTGAAACGGCCGGCAAAGACCCGGACGTGATCAAGAGCGAGGTTTTCGAAGAGAAGGTGGAAGACGCGCTGGTCGGGCCGATCTTCGTAATGGACTATCCCGCGAGCATCTGCCCGTTGACGAAGCGCAAGACGTCGAATCCCCGCGTGGCGGAGCGATTCGAGCTCTTCGTGCACGGCATGGAAGTCGCCAACGCCTACACGGAACTGAACGATCCGTATTTGCAGGAAGAACTCTTCAGCGGGCAGCTTGCCGGCCAGAAGGAGGAAGACTCGATGGCCAAGATGGACCACGATTTCGTACGCGCGCTGAAGCACGGCATGCCCCCGGCCGGCGGCCTCGGCATCGGCATCGACCGCTTGGTGATGCTACTGACGAACGCCCAAACGATCCGCGACATTATCCTCTTCCCGCTACTGCGGCACGAAACGGTCTGAATAACGTCTGGAAGACGAAACGCTCCGATTGCGACACGCTTCCCAAGGATGGGACTATGTACGTATTGCTGCTTTGTCGGAAGTATTTGACCACGCGTTACATCGCGTTGGCTTCGGTCGTGAGCGTGATGCTCGGCGTGGCGACGATGATCGTCGTCAACGGCGTGATGAAGGGCTTCTCCGTCGAGATGCAGGCCCGCATCCACGGCGTGCTCTCCGACGTCGTGTTCGAGTCGCAAAGCTTGGAAGGCTTCATGGACGCCCAATGGCACATGAAGGAAATCAACAAGGTCTGCGGCGAGTACATCGAGGGGATGACGCCGACGGTCGTCGTGCCGGCGATGCTCAGCTACAAGGTGCAACGGCAATGGATCACCCAGCCGGTGCAACTCATCGGCATCGACGAACGGACCCAAGGCAAAGCGAGCGACTTCAGCCGCTTCCTACAGCATCCGGAAAATCGCAAGGAACTGAGCTTTGATCTCCGCGAAGGGGGCTACGATACGCAGCAGGGCAAGCGCGCGTCGCTCTCGGACGCCGGCTGGCAATACCGTCGCGAGATGGCGGCGTTGAGGAAGTACGACCGCGAAACGCTGGACGATGATCCCATGAAGAGCGGTTCGCAAACGCCGGGTACTCCGCCTGCCGACCAGGGGACACAGCCGTCGCCGCCGCCGACGGGAACGGCCCCCGCCGCACAGCCTAAGCCGGTCGACATCTTCTCGCAGGCTCAGCAGCAAGCCGCCGCCAACGGCCAAGCCCCGCCGCCGTTTGCCGCCGCACAAAGTATTTTTGACGCCGGCAAGCAGCAGCACACGGGCCTCGTGCTCGGCATCGCCCTTTCCAGCTTTCAAGATCGCGCGGGCAACGAGCAATTCCTTGCTCTGCCCGGCGACGATGTTCGCCTGACGTTTCCCACGGCCGGTACGCCGCCGCGGCCGATCGATGACTTGTTCACCGTCGTCGATTTCTACGAATGCAAGATGAGCGAATACGATTCGCAATTCGTCTTCGTGCCGATTCAAAAACTGCAACAACTCCGCGGCATGATCGATCCGCAAACCGGCAACGCCCGCATCACGGCGTTGCAAATCAAGCTGAAGAACGAAGCCGACGGCGACATCGTGCGCGACAAACTCAAGGCCGCCTTCCATCCGCAACTCTATCGCATTTCCACCTGGCGCGATAAGCAAGGCCCGCTCCTCTCGGCCGTGCAGATGGAAACGGCCATTCTCAACGTGCTGCTGTTCCTGATCATCGCCGTGGCCGGCTTCGGCATTTTGGCGATCTTCTTCATGATCGTCGTCGAGAAGACGAAGGACATCGGCATTCTGAAATCGCTCGGCGCTTCGGCCCGCGGCGTGATGGGCATCTTCCTCGGCTACGGACTAGCGCTCGGGGCCATCGGCGCCGGCGGAGGTTTCGTCGTCGGCATGGCGCTCGTGCACTACATCAACGAAGTGGCCGATTTCCTCGGTTGGGTCAGCGGCCACAAGGTGTTCGATCCGAACATTTACTACTTCTACAAGATTCCGACGATCGTCGATCCGTTTACCGTCGGTTGGATCGTCGTCGGTGCAATGGCGATCGCCGTCGGCGCGAGCGTCTTCCCGGCGATTCGCGCGGCCCGGATGCACCCGGTGGAAGCGTTACGTTACGACTAAGATCAACCGTCCGCTTCGGATTTAGCCGAGATCGCTTTCGCCCGTTTCAGTCGTCGTAAGAAGTCGAACCATGAATACCCTCCCGAAAATCGAATCGACCGAACGCCGCCCGACGCCGCGTTTGCAACTTGTCGCGCGCGACGGGAACGACGGCGCCGAACGCATCGACCCGAAGACGGCGCATATTTCGGCCGTCGGACTGGAAAAGAACTACTACAAGGGCTCGATCAAGATTCCCGTGCTGCGCGGGGTCGACCTGGCCGTGCGCGAAGGGGAGTTCCTGGCAATCATCGGTTCCAGCGGTTCGGGCAAGAGTACGCTGCTGCATCTGCTGGGCACTCTCGACCAACCCGACCGGGGCGAAGTCATGATCCACGGCAAACGCATTGACAACCTCGCGGCTCGCAAACGCGACGCGCTCCGCAACACGCAACTCGGGCTCATTTTTCAGTTCTACCACCTGCTGCCGGAAATGTCGGCGTTGGAAAACGTGCTCTCGCCGCGGATGATCGCCGACGGAGTTCTGAAATATTGGTCCCGCAGGCGCGAACATGAAGCCGAGGCCCGGCGTCTCTTGGAGATCGTCGGCCTCGGGCACCGGTTGAAGCACAAGCCGCGGGAACTTTCCGGCGGCGAAATGCAGCGTGCGGCGATCGCTC
The DNA here is from genome assembly GCA_964633125.1 of uncultured Pirellula sp. Lineage (GTDB taxonomy): Bacteria > Planctomycetota > Planctomycetia > Pirellulales > PNKZ01 > PNKZ01. The sequence goes on from CAZWDN010000321.1 coordinate 2,989, forward strand.
GCGCTCTGATCAACGGCCCCCGTATCCTGCTGGCCGACGAACCGACGGGCAACCTCGATCGGTCGACCGGGCAAGAGATTTTGAACATCCTTCGCGGCCTAAATGAGCGGGAAAAACTCACCACGGTGATGGTCACGCACGACTTGGCCATTGCCGAACAGGCCGACCGAATCGTACGCTTAGTAGAAGGCCGGGTCGAAGCCTAGGCCGCTTGAGTTTCGCAACCGTTCACTTTCGCACGTCGTTCGCGCGCCGTACCTCGCTCATGTCTCTTAAGATCTACATTTCCGGAAAGTTCTACGCCAAAGATGACGCTAAAATCAGCGTCTACGACCACGGGCTCCTCTACGGCGACGGCATCTTCGAGGGCCTTCGCAGCTACGGCGGCAAAGTCTTTCGCCTGCACGAACACTTGGTCCGGCTCTACGAGTCGGCCAAGGCGATTTGGCTGACGATTCCGATCTCGATCGAACAGATGGCGAAAGACGTCAACGAAACGCTCAAGGTCAACAACCTGAGCGACGCGTACATTCGCCTCGTCGTCACGCGCGGCGCCGGCAGCCTAGGGCTCGATCCCAATCGTACGAGCGACCCGCAGGTGATCATCATCGCCGACAAGATCACGCTTTATCCGCCGGAGTTCTACGAGAAGGGGCTCGACATCATCACGGCGAGCACCATTCGCAACCACCCGGCCGCGCTCTCGCCGCGGATCAAGTCGCTCAACTATCTGAACAATATTCTCGCCAAGATCGAAGGGCTCCGCGCCGGCTGCATCGAAGCGCTCATGCTCAACAGTAAAGGCGAGGTCGCCGAATGCACGGGCGACAACATCTTCCTGGTGCGGCATAAGCAATTGCTGACGCCGCCGATCGACGCGGGTATTCTCGAAGGCGTAACACGTGAAGCGGTGATCGAAGCTGCCCGAACTGCGGGCATGGAAGTGCGCGAGATCCCGCTTACGCGGCACGACGTTTACGTCGCCGACGAAGTGTTCCTCACCGGCACGGCTGCCGAAGTGATCCCGGTCGTAAAGATCGACAACCGCGCCATCGGCAACGGCGAGCCCGGGCCGGTCACGCGCGACCTAATGAAACGTTTCCACGAAATGACGCGCAGCTAACCGGCGCTACTCATTAAGTTTCAGCTGGAACTTCAGCAGTATGCCGTTGCGATCGACGGTCAGCGCCAGTTTGTCCGCCTTGGTTTCGAGCCGCTGCTCAAACTCCGCGGCCGACGCGAACGGCGCTCCGTCGACTTCGCAAATCCGATCCGCGACGAGCACGCCGGCCCGATGAGCCGGTGATTGCGGTACGACTCGCTTCACGACGACGGACGCCGGCTCGGCGTCGTCTTCGGCCCAACTGACGCCGATGCGAATCGGCCCGCCCCGTAGTTCCACGCTCGTTTCACGCGTCGTTCCGGCTTTGTCCGTCACTTCCAGCCGTACGTTTCCGGTCGCCAGCAAAACGAACTTCTGAAAGCCTTCATCCGACGTGATCGGCGCGTCGTTCCACTTCGTGATCCGCTCGCCGACGCGCAGGCCGGCCTTATTGGCCGGCGAATTAAATTCCACGGACGAAATCAAAACGCCTTTCGATTCGTCCGCTTCCTCGCGCCAACTGATGCCCAGCCGGCTCGGCGGCGCGGCAAACGGTCGGTCCATCGCCTTGCGCGCCGCTTCCGAAACGGCCTCTTGCTTCGCGAGCGGGCGAAATTCCGGCAGCGCATCCGCGTCGGCAAGGTTGAACACGAGCTCCATGGTCACCCGTGCGACGCGCTGAATCCCCTCGAAATTAAGCTTCTCCAGGTCGTCGCTCGGCCGATGGTAGTCGCCGTGTTTGCCCGTGTGGAGCATCACGACCGGAATGTGCTTATGAAAAAACGGCGCGTGGTCGCTGTCGTCGCGCAGCTCCCATTTGTAGTCGAGCACGAGCCGCTCTTCGCGATTGGCTTCGGTAACCAGCTTGCGCAGGCCCTCGGCCGAGCGCGTACCGAACACTTCGACGACGTCGTTCCGCAGCCGCCCGATCATGTCGAGATTGACGAAGCACTTCACGTTGTGCAGGTGCGCCGTGGGATTGGCCGTCCAATGCTTCGAGCCGAAGAGGCCGGCTTCTTCGCCGTCCCAAAAGGCGAACACGATCGTGCGCTTTAGCGGCGCCTTGAGCTCCGTCAGCACCCGGGCCGCTTCCAACACGCCGGCCACGCCGCTGGCGTTGTCGTCGGCGCCGTTGTGGATGTAGCCGTAGGGCCCGTAGCTGTTGCGAGTATTGCCGTAGCCGACGTGATCGTAATGCGCGCCGACCACGATGATCTCCTCGCGCAGTTCGGGATCGGTGCCGGGCAACTGCGCCAGCACGTTGTTGCGCTCGCGGTCGAAGGGCTGCAGAAAGCGCCCTTCGGGCCCGGCGCCGTGCAGGCCGTAGCTTTTGAGCTTGTCGATGATGTAGCCGGCCGCCGCGCGTCCGCCCCGCTTGCCGGCTTCGCGTCCTTCAAACGTGTCGTCGGAGAGCACCGCCGCGTGGGCCTTGAAGCCGTCGATTTCCAGACGATTGCGTGCCGCGGTTCGCACGGCCAGCTCGACGCCGCCGGCCGTGGCGGCATGGCAACAGGAAAGGAGAAGAGCGAACCGGATCAGGCGGAGAGGCGTCGTCACTTCGGAGGCTCACTAATCGTTACAAAACGAACGGCGGCCTCCTTGCGCGCCGAAGATTCCAGGTTCCGCACTAACCATAACCTACAGTTGGGCCGGCGGCGTCCCGACCTTCATATGGTAAGGCCCCGGTTCACAAAAATCGCGGCAGTTTCCCGCATCCCGCGGGAATTCCGACTGCGGGAACTCCCTTGCGTGTGACGAAAGAATTCCTAGAATTGTGAGGTTCCCGGCCTCGACCGCCGGGAGCCCCCTACGAGGAGAGGTGGCTGAGTGGTCGAAAGCGCCGGTTTGCTAAACCGGTGTACGGGTCACACCGTACCATGGGTTCAAATCCCATCCTCTCCGCTC
>CAZWDN010000322.1:0-5981 GCA_964633125.1 uncultured Pirellula sp.
TCGTTAGCGGCGACGTCGGAGATGTTGCTTCAATTGTCCTGCAGTCGTAACTTCACATCTTCTTGAGCGCCGGTCATCCACTTCGCGCCATCTCCGCCCATTCCTCGACCAATCGTCCCGGGCTGTGGTCGCGGCGGCGTAATCAGCACAGCGTCCGTTGAGGGCTTCTTCACCTAAGCTCTTGAAAAGAAACACAACCGCTCACCTGCCCTGCGGGCGTCCTCTCGCAGCGGGAGAGGAGTTTTGGATCAATTGCTCTAGCACGTCCGCCGTTTGTTCCGCGGCGGTTTCCGGCGGGCCGAAGCGTCTTGCGATCTCCGCGCAGCGCTGAGACGTTCGTTCGTCGGCGAGCATTTGCGACAACGCTTGGTGCAAGCGGTCGACGGTAATGTTCTTCGGGGCGAGCGTTCGGGCGACGCCGAGGCGTCGTAAGCGTTCGGCCGTGTCGGGTTGGTTGTAGATTGAGGGAACGCAGACCTGCGGCACGCCGGCGCGCAGGCATTGCGACGTCGTGCCGATGCCCGCCTGATGCACGACGGCCGCGGCGTGCGGCAACACCGAGCGGAACGGCGCGTAGCGACAAACGTGAACATCCGGGCCGTGATCCGGCGGAACTAAGTCGTTGCGCGGCGTGATGACGAGAGCCCGGCGTCGTAAACGCCGCGCCGCTTCCACGGCCGCCGCGAAGTAGGCGCGCGTATGCAGGCCCGAGGCGCCGGGCGTGAAGACGATCGGCTTGTCGCCGGCTGCGAGGAATTCGGCCGTGTCGCCGGCAAGCGGCCGGCGCTCCGCGCCGTCGTACACCGGGAAGCCGACGAGCTTCGTCGCGGCGGGCCATTCCGGTTGCGGCGGGCACCACCACTCGGGAAACATCCCGACGACGGCGTCCGGCGAGTTGCACCAGGCATCCATGATGCGGCGCACCGGCGGCAGGCCGAGTTCGCCGCGAAACGCGTTGAGCGCCGGCCGGCAGAGCGGATCGACGAACAACGCGTCGAGCAGGCGAAATTCCAAACGGACGTACCACGGAAACAACCACGGCCCGACCAGCATCGGGGCGGGCATTTTGAGAATGCCGCGGGCCGAGCGGAGCGTGAACGCATTGAGATGAACGGTCGCCGTCGGGACGCCGTGCGACTCTTGCGCGACGCGCGCGGCAAGGCACCAATTGAGCGCGGCGACGACGGTGCGGCCGGGTTCATAACGCTCGACGATCGCTTGATGCGTGCGCCGCAACGGCTCGAGACAACGGAGCGGCAGATGAACGCGGTAGCCGCGGGAATACGACCATGCGTCTGGGTGGGCGAGCGCGGCCTGTTCGACTTCCGCCGATTGCACGGCGACGAATTCAAAGCCGGCCTGCGCCACGGCCGCGGCGAACGGTTCGCCGCCGATCACCGTTACGCGATGTCCCCGCGCGCGCAGCGCCTCGCCGACGGCCAACAGCGGATGCAAATCGCCGATGCTGCCGACGGGACAGAGCAGCGCATGCAGCGGCCGGACCGTTTCCCGACTACCAGCCAAGGATTTCCTCGAAACGATAGGGAATCAGAGCGTTGTTGGGAGGAAGACGATACTTGTCGGGCGCTTCGTAATCGAAAGGGCGCGTCGGCATGACGAGCGCTACGGCATCCGTCGTGCCGATGTTTTGCACGGCGTGAAACACGTTTGCCGGAATGACCAAGACGCCGGGATGCTGCGGCCCGAGAAAAATTTCGTTGACCAGCTTGTAAGTCGGCGACTCCGGGCGATCATCGTAGAGCACCACTTTCAGTTCGCCGACGATCACCGTCGTGCGGTCGATGTTGAGTTTATGCTTGCTCCACCCTTTCACTTTGCCGGGGCGCACCGTGATTTTCACGACTTGCATAATCGGCGAATCGACCAATCCCCATTGCTCGTTGTGGACTTCGGTCAGCGTGCCGCGGGCGTCGGCTTGCGTCGCTAGGGGGTGAATCTTCACGCCGTCGATCCATCGCATGATCTTCGTGCCGTCGCGGCGAACGGTCTGCCGGTCGCGCACGGGAGCAGATTCCGCGGCGCTGGTTTCGCGTGCGGCATCGGGATCGATTTCGACGCGAACGATATTGGTCGTACTCATGGCAAGACCCTCCTGACTCATTCGAAGGTGTAGGTGACGTAGTACGACTATTCTGGCCAGGCGTCCGGAACGCCGCACTAAAAAAACGGCGGCAATCGGAGGTCCTCGAGCGCATTTCCGTTTGCCGTAGCGGCCGGCCGGCAACGCAATCCGCGGATCACGGACACGGCGAACCCTGCGCCGGACGCGAGGGCTCGGGTGTCGCGGCCCCGACACGGTTTCGTACCGCATCTGGTCCGGCACGCGCGCGGCCTTCTCGACCTCGGCCGATTGCGCGGCGACGAATTCGAAGTCCGCCTGGGCCGCGTGGCGTGAAGGTTTTCGTGCCGCGAAAGGATTGCCGGTCGGGCCGAGTTTGACGGTCGTGCCTGTTGCAGCAATAGCGGCGGGAAAGTCCGCGAATTCGGCGGCCGAACTGGCGGACGGAGGCGCGCGAAGTCGAATCTCATGGAAGCGGCCGACGGCGACGGGCCGAAACGCCATGGCAACGGGGCGAAGGTGCAAACGACCAAGACGACGCCGAGCCTGCGCATACGCCGATACCTCGCGGCGGCGGTCGCGTATTGCCTGACGGCGGCCGTGGTGAGCTACGCCGATGCACAGGACGGCGCCCCCAATGTCGAGATCGCCTGGACCGATCCGGCGGCGCTCGCGGCGATTATGAAGGATCGCGACCGGCTACCGCCGGCCTTACGGTTGGTTGACGCCGCCGACGATGCGGCCGGACCGAATATCGCCGACCCCGGGCCCGACATGGGCGACTTTCCCAACAGCGCATTTACGCTGCCGCGCGGTAAGGTCTACGTCGAGTCGGCCCCGCTGACGATGATCACGGGCGACGCGTTCGGGCCGGCCGCGTATCTCTGGCCTTATCTGCTGCGCTACGGCCTGACGGACGATGTGGAGCTGCGGTTGTTGGGCAACGGCCTGACGAGCGTCTTCGGATCCGATCCGACGACGGGCTTCAGCCCGACCGTGCTCGACATGAAGGTGCATCTGTGGGACGGCGACGAGCGGTTCGTTCCCGCGTCGTCTTTGGAGGTGTATCTGCTCACGCCTTGGGGAAGTTCGGCGTTTCAAGGGGGCTGGCAACCGTCGTTGAACATGAACTTCGATCTGCCGATCGGCGAGAAGACGAACATCGAAACGACGGTCGGCTATAGCGGCGCGCTCGACGCGCTGAACCTCCCGACCGGCGAACGCGTGAAGCCGCGTTTCCACCATTTTGTGCCTGGCCGCCATCAGCGCGGGGCCAACGAGTATCAGGTCTCGTTTCAATGGGCCGTCGAGCGGACCGTGACGGAGCGGCTGCAACTTTTTCTGCATGGCTACATCAACGGCACGCTCCTGCTGCAACAAGGAGCGGGGAAGGTCGTCGGCGTCGGCGCGCACTACAAGTTGAGCGAGCGTTGGATGACGTTTGGTTCGTGCAACGCCGGGCTCGACGACGCCGTAGCGCCGTTCAGCGCTCAGTGGGGATTTGCTTTCGCGCTTTGAGCGCGATGCGGCAAACGCGCGGCGTTCGGCATCGCCCCGGCCAAGTGCGCTAGCGCTGCGGCGCCGGTTCGTCGTCGGCGGGGTTCGGGTCGTCCGTCGGCTCGCCGTGCGCAGTGCGGCCGTTGGAACCGTTCGGCGCATAGTTGTCGCCGTTTGCGTCGCCGTGCGGTCGCGATTCCGCCGGGCGATAGCCGGCCGCAGCTTCGTACGGCATCTCCTCCGGCACGTGAGCCGGCTCGAGCGGCGGAAGGCCGGGCTCGGCGGCGACCGGCGCCGGGCGACGGCCCCAAATCAGCCGGCTCGCGCCGGTTTGCAAATCCATGCAAATGGTAAACAACGCGGGAATGAAGAAGAGCGTGAAGAACGTCGAAAAGACGAGGCCGCCGAGCGTGACGCTGCCCAGCCCGCGATAGAGCTCGCTGCCCGCGCCGGGCGAAACCACGAGCGGCAGCAAGCCGAGCAAGCCGATCAGCGCGGTCATGAAGATCGGACGAATGCGCGTGCGCACGCTGTCGAGCACCGCGTCGCGCGGGCTCATTCCTTCGTCGCGCACGTTTTGCAGCGCCTGCTCGACGATGAGAATCGGGTTGTTCACCACGGTGCCGACGAGCATGATGAACCCGACCATCGTGAACATATCGAGCGGCTGAAACGTGCCGGGACTGAACGTCGCCAGCCCGATGTTCAAGAGCCAGAGCCCGATGAATCCGCCGACGGCTCCCAGCGGCACGCTGAGCATGATGATCAGCGGATAGAGCCACGACTCGAACAACGCGGCGATGACGAGATACGTGATGACGACCGCCAGCACGATGTTCCAGCGAATCGAGAGCCAGGTCGACTGCAACTTATCCGCGGTGCCCGAAAGGTTGACCTGATACATGCCCTTGAGCGATTTATCGGACTCGATCGGATTGACGATCATTTCCTGAATACGCAGCATCGCATCTTCGATCGGCATGGCGGCGGGCGGCGAGACTTGCACGGTGATTGCGCGCAGCCGTTCGCGGCGATTGATCTGCTCGGGACCGCTGGCCGCGACGACGTCGGCGACCGACTCCAGCGAGACGGTGCGTCCCTCCGGCGTGTGGATCGACAGGCCGCGAACGTCTTGGGCCGACTTCGCGCGTTGCTCGTTGCCGACGATCGCCAAGTCGATGCGATCGCCCTCGAGGTTGTAGTCGCCGGCGTAGGCGCCGTCGACGAGCGCGTTGACGGCGTAGCCCATTTCCGCGGCGGTGATGCCGAGATCGGCCGCTTGGTCCCAGCGAGGGATGATATGAAGCTCGGGCGCGGACAGATCGGCGCTCGGCTTCGGTTGGAATTGAGCTTCGGGGACGACTGTCGGCACTTGCCCCATCACCTTGATGGCCAGCCCGACGAGCTTCGAGATTTCGGGGCCGGTGATTTCGATGTCGACCGTGCGTCCGGCGCCGAGGCCCGATTCGAACAAGCTCGCTTGTTTGGCGAGCACGAACATGCCGGGAATGTCGGTCGTCGCTTCGCGGATGAGCGTCGTGAGTTGGGCTGCGCCGAGCGGGTTTTCGGCGCGCAGGCCCATGAACAGGCTGCGGCCGCGGGCCACGTAGAAGAAGTCGCCGATGCCGGTCTTCTTGCGTTCTTCGTCGATGAGGCGCGGATCGGCGTCCCAATACTTGCGAAGTTTGTCTTCGATCTTCGACCCGATGGCGTTGAGCTGATCGAGGTTGTAACCCGGCGGCGGCAGCAGCAGGCCGATGGCCAGATTGCGATTGCCGTTGGGGAGGTACTCGACCTTGGGCATCAAGAGCCAAGAGAAGAACAGCGAGAAGCCGAGGCAGCCGGCGATGACGGCCGTGCGCGAGAACCAGTTGCGTTGCACGGCGGCATTGACGCCGACCACGGCCCGCGTGAAGGCCTCCCCCGCGCGATCGAGCGGCATGCAGAGACGCTGCAGCCAGGTCGCCCCGGCGGCGTCGCTCATCACGTTCTTGTCGTGCATAAGCAATTGTCCGGCGGCCATCGGAATGAGAATCAGCGACACCAGCAACGAGAGGGCCAGCGCACAACTGATCGAGAGCGCGAGGTCGTGGAAGAGCTGGCCGACTTGATCGTGCACGAAGAGCACCGGCACGAACACGGCGAGGTTCGCCAAGGTGCTGGCGATGACCGCGCCCCAGACTTCGCCCGTGCCTTTGACGACGGCCGTGATGATGGAGTCGTGGTTCTGTCGATGGCGGAAAATGTTTTCGAGCACGACGATGAAATTGTCGACCAACATGCCGACGGCGAACGAGATGCCGGCCAGGCTCAATAGGTTGAGCGAGCGCCCCATGAGCCCGAGCGCGAGAAACATGCCGATCATGCTCGTGCCGATGGCCGTGAAGATCACGAGCGACGAGCG
>CAZWDN010000323.1:0-4054 GCA_964633125.1 uncultured Pirellula sp.
TGCAGCGTCGAGGGAATGAAGCCGGGAATGATCAGCCCCATGCCTTTCTCGATCCAAATCCCCACGATGCAAAGCACGCAGGCCACGGGTCGTATCCAGCCTCGCACCAGTGATTCGGGCGAAAAGAACAGCACGGTACCCACAACGTTTAGTCCGATCGCCGACCAAATCCAGGGTACGAGTCCGTACTGACCGTGGGCGCCGAAAAACAGGTACTGAGCCGAGGTGGCATGACTGCCGCCGGTATAGAAGAGCGTAAAGATTTCGCTGGCAAGCATCAGCAGGTTGATCGTCGCCGCGATGCGAATAATTTGTACGAGCGTTCGAGCCGGTCGCGGAGACCAGTTCATGCGCGTCGTCAAACGAAGTACGCGCAAGGCGAGCAAGATGAAGGCCGGGCCGCTGACGAACGCCGACGCAAGAAACCGCGGCGCCAATAACGCGGTGTTCCAAAATGGCCGCCCGCCCATGCCGCAATAGAGAAATGCGGTGACCGTGTGAATACTGATGGCCCAGAGAATCGAAAGGAACACGAACGGTACGTACCACCGCGGGTTCGGTTTACGCCCCAAATACTTCATGTACAACAAGTAGCCGACGATGTGAGCGTTGATGACGAGGTAGCCATTGAGCACGATCACGTCCCACGTCAGCATGGAGATCGGCCAGTTGAACTTGCCGATCCCGGGAATCAAGTGCCAAAACCGATCCGGTCGGCCTAAATCCACAACGACGCTGAGCGTGCACATGATGATCGCGGCAATGGCCACCGCTTCACCGATAATCACGATATCGTGCATTCTCTCGTCGTCGTACAGGTAGGCGGGAATCACCATCATCACGCCGCCGGCGGCAAGGCCTACGCAAAACGTAAAATTTGCGATGTACAATCCCCAACTAACGTGATCGTTCATGTTGGTATGCGACATGCCGTCGCGAACCTGAACGGCCCAGGCGTTGGCGCCTACCAAGGAGACGGCGGTCAAGACCGTCATCCACAAATAAAACATCCAATTGCCGTTGGTCGCCACATCCAGCGACTTCCACAAAAATCGCGGATACGACAGGGCGTGCGGCGTTGCGGAATCAGGCGTCTGGGGGGTGGCGGCCATGCGTTCAGCGTTTCCGAAGTCACTTGTCGAAGAAGTAAAAGAAACGCGGTTTCAGGCCCAGTTCTTCCTTCAACACAAACGTCCGCTTGTTTTCGACGACCCAACGGATTTCGGAGTTCGGATCGAGGATGTTGCCGAATACACGGGCGCCGGTCGGGCACGCTTCTTGGCAAGCGGGTAGGCGACCTTCACGCGTTCGATGCAGACAGAACGTGCATTTTTCCATCACGCCCTGCGGCCGAATGCGATTGGAGAGATAGCCCTGATCCGGATTAATCTCCTCGGCGGGAATCTCCGGCTTGGTCCAATTGAATCGCCGCGCATGGTACGGGCAGGCGGCTTCACAATAGCGGCAACCGATGCACCAGTTGTAATCCACGACGACAATCCCGTCCCGTTCCTGCCACGTAGCCTCGACAGGACACGCCTTTACGCACGGCGGGTTCTCGCATTGCTGACACTGCACCGGCATATAGAACTTGTCAGGCTGCGGGACCGGATGATCGTAGGTAGCGTCGCCTTGCTCGAAGTCGATGCCGCCGGATTGCATTTCAAAGACGCGGATATAGGAATTGTTTGACGGACGGTCGTGGTTGTTTTCGATATGACACGCTTCGGCGCACTTGCGACAGCCGGTACAAACGCTGAGATTCAAAGCGTAAGCGAATTGCACGCCGGGAATCGGTTGCGGGTCGTTGATCGCCACGTCCACGCCGTAGTCGCGCCGAACGTCTTCTTCCAGCCGCCTAAAGACGAGTTGCTTCTGATCGGGAGTCAGCTCGCGATAATGCTTTTGCAGGAATTCATCCACACTGAGATCCTGTGTCCATTCGACGAGCGGTTTCATCGCCGCGGCCCAAGCGGCAAGTCCCAGCATCGTGCCGCACGCTTTCAACATCCCGCGGCGACTCGTGGGCTCTTGATCGAGCATCGGTAACTCGACCGACTTAGGGTCACTCATGATCGGCCTTTGACTTGGCGGGCGGAAAACGGTCGCGCGGACCCGCGACGGGTTGCACGACGGCGACTTTCGGAGCGTGCGGATCGTGACAATGGACGCAGTGATTTCGCTCGCGAGGGCCGCGTGAGAGATCCCAGTAGCCGTTCATGCCGCCGTGGCTGCCGTGCTCGTAGTCGCGAAATTGCGGACCATGGCATTGCGCGCAAAGCCGCATGGAATCGGAAACGGAGACGCTCGTGCCGTCGGCTAAGTGGAGGCTCGCGTAGCCGTCCGCCGGATTGTGACACGCCGTACATGCCTGTCGACCGTGGTCGATCCGGAGTCCCTGATGAAATTGATCGAGGTCTTCGGAAGTGCGATTCTGCGGGTTCGCCGGGCGAACGGCGTGACACGTGTTGCAAGCAACGGTCACTGGACTGCCGTTCCGATCCTTTAATTCCGTGTCCACCGTCATGCGATGAGGCGCGGGGCGGATGGTCACTGCGTGGAGTTTGTCGGAGACTTGGGTAACCGGGTTTCGTGCGAGGGGCGGAACTGCCTCGGATGAACTGCGCGAGTCGCACCCCGTCGTGGCGCAAGCCGACAGTAGGAGCAACGGCAGCGCGGTATAAACCCGGTTCGGTCGCAAGCAACGCCGCACGGTTCGCCGACGGCGTTGCTTGCAGCACGGCCGTCGGCGCAGGGAACCGTCGCCGGCTTGCTGCTCGGTCCAAGATAAGAAGTTGACGTACATAGCAAAGCCGTCCGCATCGCGTCCTTCGTCTCACTGAGGCTGGAGAAAGCTTAGCGACGCCGAGAAAGTAAATCAAGAAATAGAACTCTTCATTTCTTGATTAGTTCTCCAGAACCGGATAAGCTGGCCCTTCCCGGGTGGTTCTAGTGATTCTCCGTCGTCTGAATGCACGCCCCGGCGAAGTGAAATCACCGAATAAATCACCGGCAGGGGTGAGTCGCCCCTGCCGTTATGCGGACGCAACCACCGAGGAAGTCTCGTTGCATGTGGATCAGCAGTTTCGTTATCGCTTTATCCGACGACTCGCGCAAATCCGAACGGGTCTTGGCGGCATTGCGATCCATTCCTTGCCTGCATCTCGGCGAATTACACGCGTCGAGCCGCCTTCCCGTGGTGCTCGAAGTGGAAGATTCGCAAGAATCTCGCTATTGGTACGACTGGATCGAGCACTTGCCGGGCGTGCTGAAGGTGGATATGGCATTTGCTACTTTCGATGCGGTAGAGGAGATTCCCGAAGTCTCCGTCCCCTCTTGCATCAATGCGGAGTCAGTCGATGTTTGACATGCAAACGGATCGACGCGGCTTTCTACGAGCGGCAGCCATGGCTGCCGCCACGTCGCTGGCAACGGGTGCGTCGGCAAGCGACGCTCCGGACCGCATCGTCCCTGCGCCGCCGGGAGGTCCGGAACTCCCGGTTCTTCCGGGCGTGACATGGGACAAAGCGCCGTGCCGGTTCTGCGGTACGGGTTGCCATGTGATGGTCGGCGTCCAGGATGGTCGGATCGTCGCCGTAACCGGCGATCGCCAAGCCGAGGTGAATAAAGGATTGCTGTGCGTAAAGGGATACCATGCGGGGTTGATTCTGTATGGTGCGGATCGCTTGAAGACGCCGCTACTCCGAAAGAATGACGCACTCGTGCCCATTTCTTGGGATGAGGCGATCGACGTGATCGCCCGGCGCATCCACGCGGCGCCCGAACGATTCGCCTTCTACGGTTCGGGCCAATGGACGATTCCGGAAGGATTCGCAGTCAACAAATTCATGAAGGGAGGGCTGTCGAACAATCACGTCGAACCGAACGCTCGACTTTGCATGGCTTCCGCGGTCACCGGCTATGTGAGCACGTACGGCGTCGACGAACCGTATAACTGCTTTGACGATCTTGATCACTGCGACGTGCTAATTCTGTGGGGCAACAACTTCGCCGAAATGCACCCGGTGCTGTTCAGCCGTGTCGTGGATCGTCG
>CAZWDN010000323.1:4154-5967 GCA_964633125.1 uncultured Pirellula sp.
CTCACGGGGCAGCCGTCCGCGTGCGGCACCGTCCGCGAAGTCGGCACGCTGGCGCATGCACTGCCCGGCGATTTGAAAGTAGAAGATCCTCACCATCGCGAGATCGCCGAGAAGCTCTGGCGACTGCCGGCCGGTCGCATCAACCCCCAACCGGGCCATCACACCGTACTGCTGTGGGAGAAATTCTGTACGGATTCGAAGGAACCCGGCGGTATCGACACGATTTGGTCGCAGGTGACCAATCCGGGACAGTCGCTTCCCAATACGCACAAACTATTCGATGCCAAGGCCAAGCTCGCCGACAAGTTCCTCATCGTTTCCGACGTCTATCCGAACGCGACGACCGAACTGGCGGACCTGGTCTTGCCGTCGGCGATGTGGGTCGAGAAGCACGGCGTTTATGGAAATTCCGAACGTCGAACGCAGCAGTGGAATCGGCTAGTCGAACCGCCGGGTGAAGCGCGCGACGACGCTTGGCAAGTGATCGCCGTCGCGTATCGTCTCTTGGAACTAGGGCAGTCCGGAATGAAGGACGACGACGGGCGATTCTTGTTCCGCCAAGAGGACGAAGAGGGACAGGAATTGTCGATTTGGAACTGGGACACGTATCGAGCGACCAACGTCGACGAACGCCTCTACGAAGAATACCGCCCCTTCACCGAGATTAAGCATAAACAAGTGGCGCCGTATCAGGAGTTAGTGAAAGCCCGCGGCATGCGTTGGCCGGTTGTGGCGCAACCCGACGGTTCTTGGCGAGAAACGCGATACCGATTCATCGAGGGCTACGATCCGTTCGTCGAGAAGGGGCGAGGCTTCCAGTTTTATCATTCGGTGACGAAGGATGATAAAGCGTTGATCTGGTTCCGTCCTTACGTCGCCCCTCCCGAAGTCCCCGACGCCGACTATCCGTTCTGGCTCGATACCGGGCGAGTCCTGGAACATTGGCATACCGGCACGATGACGATGCGGGTTCCGCAACTGCGCCGTGCGATGCCCGGCGCCTATGTCGAAATCAATCGAGACGACGCCCGAAAGCTCGGCGTCAAAACGGGGGACCATGTCAAACTGGAGACGCGGCGCGGCGAGATCGTCTTGACGGCGTGGATCGACGGCCGCGCGAGTTGCCCGCCCGGTCACGTCTTTGTCCCGTTCTTCGATGAAAAGCGACTGATTAATCGGCTGACCCTTGAGGCCTACTGTCCATTCAGTAAGCAGCCTGACTACAAGAAGTGCGCAGCGAGATTGACCAAGGTGGCTTGAATGTGTCGCACGGATTGACGCTTGATGTTATTCGTTCGTGAGTGGGGCTATCACCGCCGATGACGGACCTTCCCGATTCTTCGCCTGATCCGATTCCGGACCCCGATATCTCGTGGCGGCGGTTCGTGCCGCTGCTGCTCGTCATCGGGAGCGGTTTGACGCTGGTTGGTTTCATTGTGGGAATTGCCGATACCCGCCTTCCGGCACGCACTACCCCGCCGGTCAGGCGCGACCGACAAGTCGACGCCGCGGCACCGGCGAGAAGTTATCGCGAGCTGTTTGCCAAGCCGCTGTCGCCCAACGCTGAGTGGCGCTCGGCACTGACTAAGCTTAAGTTTGATCGCCCCGATCTTTTCGCCCCGGTCGTTCGCACCGTTGCCCTCAAGCAAGACGCGATTGCCGATCGTGCGCGAACGCGAGCCTATGAAGGAGCTCCTCCCGTTATTCCCCACCCGGTGGAGCAACAAGCGGCCGCAAGTTGCTTGGCGTGTCACGGCACCGGAATGAAAGTCGGGGAAAGAATTGCAGTCAAAATCAGTCACGCGCACTTCAC
>CAZWDN010000324.1:0-5967 GCA_964633125.1 uncultured Pirellula sp.
GTCGTCGCGCCGCGATAGCTCTTGGCCTGGACGACGCTCACGCGCAACGGCATATCGAGCAAGCGAATGATGTCGGCCAGCAGCACGACGCTGCCGGTCAGTACGCCGACGATCGTCAGCGGCTTGTCGCCGTAGAATCGACCGATATCTTCGGCCATCCGGCGGACGCCGTCGCGCACCTGGGCTTCGGTCAACAAGATCTTCAACGCTGCCACCTCCGCAATCAGGTTCCGAGGAACTATTTCCCCGCAATTCCCCCGTCGGGCGTTCATTCTATTGAGCAGCGGAAGAATGCCAATACATTGGAACGCTTGCCGACGACGCAAAACGAAAAAAGTCGGAATGTTTCAGGGAGTATTACCGTGCCTGCCGGAAAGGGAACGTGGACGGAAGAACGAGTCGCCGGGCACGCCGTCGACGTTTATGAACCGCCGCAGCGCAATCCCCACGGCTACGCGGTGTTGTTCTTGCACGGCGTGCATCTCGGACGACTCGTGGAGAACGAAGCGTTCTGCCGGGAGTTCGATCGTTACGGGCTGCCCGTCGTGGGACCGATGACCGCGCGCAGTTGGTGGACTAATCGCATTTGCCGCGAATTCGATCCGGTGCTCACCGCAGAACGCCACGTACTCGACAACGTCCTGCCGTTCATCCAGGAGCGATACGGTTCCGTTCCCGGGCGCATCGCGCTTTTGGGTACGAGCATGGGAGGCCAGGGTGCGCTTCGCTTCGCCTTTAAGCACCCGGCGAAGTTTCCGATTGCCGCGGCGGTTAGTCCGGCGATCGATTACCAAATTCGCTTTTACGAAGAAGAAGGAGATCCGATCTCCGAAATGTACGACGATCCGGAAGCGGCCCGACAGGATACGGCGACGCTGC
The DNA here is from genome assembly GCA_964633125.1 of uncultured Pirellula sp. GTDB lineage: Bacteria > Planctomycetota > Planctomycetia > Pirellulales > PNKZ01 > PNKZ01. The sequence continues at coordinate 880 of CAZWDN010000324.1, forward strand.
ACGTGCATCCGCTCAACTGGCCGCGGAACATTTGGTTTTGCAGCGATCCAGCCGATCATCGCTGGCATGAAAGCTCGCAACGGCTGCACATGAAGCTATACTCGCTCGGCATCATGCACGAGCACGACCTGGAAACGTCGGCCGGCGGACACGGCTGGGAGTACTACAACCACATGGCGCCGAAGGCGCTGGAGTTCGTTGCGCAGCGATTGGATCAGGAACGGCTGCGAGTCGTGTAGTCGCCGGGAGCTAACGCGGGACAAGATCGAGGAAGGTTGCGCCGTCGACTTGCACGCGATTGGTCGACGGCCAGACCATGAATCGCTGGGCCGTCGTGCCGGAGTTTTCTCCGCCGACGTGCTTTTGATGATAGAGTTCGGCCGCGGTGCGTCCGTCCCCCTCGATGACCAGCAAGTCTTTTGCTTGAGCGAAGGTGACGCGCGGAGCGCGGGCCGTAAACGTGTTGCCCTCGACGAGCGTATTGCCCGCGGCGACAAGGTTGTACGAGTCTTCCTTCGTCACGGCGTCCGGCACCGCCGTAATTTGCAACTGATCGCAGTCGATCAGCACGGTTTGCGGGCCCCAGCCTTCGGGCCGATCCGGATCGATGGTCGCATTCCAGTTCGGCACGGGACCGCGTACCACGCGCACTTGGTTGTAGAAATTGAGCTCGCGACGCAGTTCATTGCCCGCCATGCCGCGCTGAAAGCGCGTGAAGAGGTAGGTAATGGTCTTGGCGCCGTCGCCTTGAGGCGGATCGGCGTCGCCGAAGCCGATGGGAATCGCAGGCACACCGGCAGGGCCGGCGGCATGCTGCCCCCCCAGTTCGCCCGGCTTGGCCGCCGAGCCGAGACGAACCGACGTGACTTCGCCCGGCCCTTCGGCCGTGAAATCGCCGGAGGGACGATCGACGGCGAGCGTGCGCGCGGTCATTCGTTCGACCGACGTGAGCGATCCTTCCTTGAGCGTCCGGCTTTCCAAAAACACGCCGTCATAGCAATCGATGCGTTGCACGTCGGGCCGGGTGTTGTCGGACTTCCCGAAAGCAACCTGTTGCGTGAACGTCACGTTTAGTCGGTCGGTACGCAGGTATTGGTTCGTTAGTTTCGCTTCGACGCCGCGCTCGAACCGCGCGGTGAGTCCGTCGAATTGAAGTTGCCCCTGCCAAACGAGCGTGAGCAACTCGGTCGCGCCGGTCGGGCGTCCTTGCAAATCGCGATCGACGGGCAAGGTCATGAGTCCTTGTCCCGGCACGCCGACGATGTTGGTCTGCTCGTTGGGACGATCGAGCGTGAGCTTTCCGCCCGTCATCGTCATACCGCGGGCTTCGACGTAGGCCGGCGTGCCGGTCACCGTGACGAACGACGCTTTTGGCGCCGTCTGTGTGAGGTGCAAGGTGTCTCCTTGAATCAGCAGCGGCTTCTCTTCGGGCTTCGCCGCGGCGACGGTCTCGACAAGCTTGACGCGGCGTTCGATCGTCGCTTCGCGCACGCGCATCTGCTTCGTGTCGTTTTCGATCAGCAAACGCATGAGTTCCCCCTCAATACGATACTGATTGTCCCCCGTCGCCGGCATGTTCACGAGCGGCACCGGGGGCGCCGCCGCAGCGGGAGAAGTCGCGGCGGGCAACGAGGCGGCCGGCGCCGGCGGCACGATTCCGGCCGCATGCAAGGGCACGGCCGTGAGCAACGGATTCGGCGTCGGCGATGTCGTGGCGGGTAATGAGGCGGTGGGCGGGAAGGTGAGGCCTTGCGGGTTTGCCGAAGCGTTGTTTTCCGCGGGCGGGAACGTAAGCTCGCCGGTGCCGACCGCCGCCAAAACTACCGCGCCCGCCGCCTGCGGACGGTAGTAGGCCTGCCGCATTCCGGGGCCCGGATCGACGTGCTCGAACCACGCCTCAAGCCGCTCGACATCCCCTTGCACCTGCGGCGAATCGATATGAACGCTGCCGACCGCGAGTAACCGATCCGCCACGAGTTCCGTCGCGGGTTTTTTCGCGGCGACGCCCGCCTCGACGACGGGAGCCGGTTTCGAGATTTCTTTAAACCAGAGGTGGATCTCGGCGCCGCTGAGGGCGCCTTTGCCGACGGCTTCGACCCGAGCGGAGCCTTCGGCCGTGAGCACGTACTGCCCGTCGTGATTGCGAAAATGAAGCCGCCGCTTCCATTCGGCCTGTACGATGCTCGCGGGATCGTCGGGCGAAGCTCCCGTGAAACGCCCGCGGCCGTCGGCGATGAATGTTCCGTAGCGGCCGTCGGCGTCGGGAGTGAAGCTCAGTTCGGGCGTGCGTATTTCTCGTTCTTCTTGGCGCACGATGGCTTCGTCGGCGTCGCGAAGTTTCACGGCGCGCGTCGCCAAATCATGTTCGATGAATTGCGCGCGCGCCTGCAGTTGGTTCGTCGGGGCGCGAATGATCGCCGGTTCCCCCACGATTTCGACGCGGCTCGGCTGGAGGTTCTTGGCCGAGAGTTGTCTGGCGCCTTGGAACTGATCGACGGCCGTCGGAGCCGTCGTTGCGACCGTACCCGCGGCGGGCGCCTTCGAGATGAAGTACACCTTGAGCAAATCGGCATAAATCTGATCGGCTTCGGCCTCGGGTATTCGGCGTGAAACTTCCACCGACTTGCGGAACACGGCGACGTCGCGCACGAGGTCGAACGTAAACGGTCCCGAGCAACGGATTTCAATCGGCACCGACCGCTTGCGATCGGCCGCGGCCGTTTCGGCTTTCTTACCGGGCTCGTTGCCGGGGAAGAAGTCGCCGTCGCCTTGGTTCTCCAAGTGGACGAACACTTGCTCGTGCAGCGTCATCATTTTGATGCCGCGCAGTTCCCGCTTGCCGTTCACTTCGACGTTGTCGAGCTCGATGGCCAAGCCGCGTCCGCGTCCGCGATTGCCGCCGAGCTTGTATTCGAGCAGGTGCGGCGTGGAAATGTCCGTTTCACTGAGCATCACGTCGCGCGTGGTGATCAGAAGGTCGTCTTCCGGCCCGGGAAGACGTTGTCCGCCGCTGATTTGCACTTCGCCGAGGAGTTCTCCGCCGATGAGCTTGCCGATTTTGGCTTGCTTGAAGCTGACGTCGTCGTCGAAGCGGAGCAACGCGCCGCTGGGCGCGCGGAGCACCATGGCGCGGCGTTTTCGTGATTCTTCGTCGCCCGTTGCGTCGTGCGAAAGAAACACCATCGAGCAGGGCTTCAGTTCGACGAGCCCGTTGTCGAGTTGGCGGTATTCGTCGAAGAGCAGCTTTCCCTGGGGCGTTTCAATGATCTTCGGTGAGTCGAGTTCCCAATCTTGGTCGCCGAACCAATAGGAAAGGTCGGCCCGCTGGCGATCGGCATTCTTTTCGAATACTTCTAGATCGTCGGGCGTCCAGGCCACCGCTGCGATCGTCGGTGCGGGAGGTTCGATCCACGGCACGACGCTGACCGCGTACGCCGTGTAACACGCCGCCGTGAGCAAGAAGCTGCCGATGATTCGAGTGATGCGTTCGAGCACGTGCGTCTGGGAGAAACTCGGCCGACGATCGCACTGGATCGTCGCGGCATCCTGCCGCTTCCGGTTTCCGTTACCTTATTCCATTGTCGGGGTATTGTAGGGCGCTTCCGGCGTCGGGGTCGGTTGCAGTTCTGGTTTACTGATAGGAGTGGACGACGTCGTCCCAACGTTGTTGCGAACGTAGGACCACTTCGATGACTTCGCGAACGGCGCCCGAACCGCCGAGCGCAGTGGTCACATAGTCGGCCGCTTGTCGCACGTCGACGCAGGCATTTGCCACGGCGACGCCGAGCCCCGCGTAGCGCAAGGCCGGCAGATCGGGGAGATCGTCGCCGATATAGCACACTTGCCGAGGTTCGAGGTGAAGTTGCGTTAGGATCTCTTTGACCGCCGCTATCTTCTTCTCGGTTCCTTGCCGCACGATCTCGATGCCAAGCTCCGCGGCGCGTACGTTGACGATGTGTGAATTGCGGCCCGTGACCAGGCCGAATTTCCCGCCGGCGCGCTGCCAAAGCCGAATACCGAGTCCGTCTTGGATGTTGAACCGCTTTATCTCGATGCCCTCGTTCGTGAAGATGATGCTGCCGTCGGTCAACACGCCGTCGACGTCGGCGAGGATCAATTCAATCGGTTGGCAAAGGCCGGCAATCGACATGGGGCGGCTCGGGCTCGAGGCGAGGTGAAGTGAATTCGAAGTCGGAGAATCGTCCGGAAGATATTATACGGCTGAGAATCGCAGGAATCGGGTCTAGCGTGGGGCATCCGGGATAAGGCCGACGAGATCCGTGATGTCCAGCATGCCGACCGGCCTGCCGGCTGCGTCGACTACCGGAAGCTCGCTGAACTTCCGATCGGCGAGAATCGCAATGGCGTCGGCCAGCATCGTTCCGACCGCCACCGATGTCGGGCGTTTTGTCATGAGCTCGGCCATCGGCTGGTCAAATGCGCTGTAGCGCCGAGCTTCAAACAACCGGGCCAGGTCGCTATCGGTGAACAGTCCGCTGAGTACGCCTTCCTCGTCGACCAGCATGATCGCGCCAGTTCGTCGACCTGGGCAGCTCGCGCGGGCGAACACTTCGCGGAGCGGCTCGCTCTGGGCGGCGATACGGCATTCCTCCAGCGGACGCACCCGCTCTTCGACCATGCTCAATCGTATCCCCAATGCGCCTCCGGGGTGGACGCGAGCAAAGTCGGCTCGGCCGAAGCCGCGCACGCGGCTGGTCACCAAGGCCAAGGCGTCGCCGAGCGCGAGCATCGCCGTGGTGCTCGTGCTCGGAGCTAGGCCCATTGAGCAAGCTTCTTGCAGGGGCCCGAGTTCGAGCACGACGTCGGCGGCCGCACCGAGCCGATTGGCGCTACGGCCCGTGACGGCGATCACTGGAACTTCCAACTCCTGAAAACTCGGCAAGAGCCGGAGTAGCTCATCCGTCTCGCCGCTTTGCGAGAGGAGCAGAGCGACGTCATCGGTGCGCACTCGCCCCAGATCGCCATGCACGGCTTCCGTCGGATGCAGAAAAAAGCTGCGAGTACCGGTCGAGGCGAGGGTCGCCGAGAGCTTTTGGCCGATGAGGCCCGCCTTACCGATGCCGCTGA
>CAZWDN010000325.1:0-5964 GCA_964633125.1 uncultured Pirellula sp.
AAGCACTTCAAGTATTCCGTTTCCAGGCACGACGCCGAGAACGGATGGTCCGGCGCGGCGCCGCGCGTTTCCAGAATCTGCAAAGGTCGGCGGGTGCGGGCCGCGGCTTCTGCGAGAACGTATGTGAAGTCTTCGCGCGAGACGCCGCCGGTGCAGCTACAGGTCACGAGGATACCGCCGGGCTCCAGGAGGTTGATCGCGCCGACGTTCAGGCGTTCGTAGGCCCGCAGCGCGTCGGGGAGCGCTTGACGGTTGGCGGCGAACTTCGGCGGATCGAGCACGACGGCGCCGAACTTGCGCCCTTCGACGTTGAACGCCTGAACCGTTTTGAAGGCGTCGCCCGTCTCGAAGCGGACGTTCGCAATGCCGTTGAGCTCCGCATTGGCGCGGGCCAGCGACACGGCGCGTTGGGCGGTATCGATGCCGAGCACGTCGTGCGCGCCGCCGAGCTTGGCCGCGGCCAGCGCGAAACCGCCGGTGTAGCAGCAGACGTCGAGCACGCTCAGGCCCCGCATGTAGGCGGCCGCAGCCTTGCGGTTTTCACGTTGGTCGAGAAAGAAGCCGGTCTTTTGGCCGCCGGTGAGGTCGACGCCGAACCGCAGCCCGTGCTCTTCGATGAAGGCGGCTTCCGTCGGCACGTCGCCGACCGTGCGTAAGACGTTGCCCACGGCTCCTTCGGGGAGCGCGAGGCCTTCGCGTTTGGCCATCGCTTCGTCGGCCCGCACGACGATGCCGCGCGGCTGGACGAGGTCTTGTAGGATCGGCAGCAATTCGTCGAGCCGATGCTGCATGGCGAGCGCCGTCACATGGACGACGAGGTGCTCGCCGTAGCGATCGACGATGAGCCCGCCGAGGCCGTCGGCTTCGCTGTTGACCAGGCGGCAACCGCCCGTGGGGGCGAGGTAGCCGATCCGCCGGCGGAGTTCGACGGCGCTTTCCAGCCGCGCGCGCCAGAAATCGGCGTCGAGTTGTTCTTCGGCTTGCCAACTATAAAGGCGCACGCGGATACGGCTGCGGCTGTTGAGCACGCCGCGGGCGATAAACTCGCCGTGTTCCGATACGAGGTCGACGACGTCGCCGTCGCGCGGGTATTCCGTGACGCCGGCGATCGCCGTGTCGAGCACCCAAGGATGGCGACCGTAGAACGGCCGCGCCTTACGCGGCTTCAAACGAACTTGTGGCATGAGACCAAGGGGGAAGGGGGAGGGCGCAGGGGAAAGAAATGCCCCGCCGCGACCAATTCATCGTAGTCGAAGACGGCTGCGGAATGAATGGGGGCGGCGCTTCGCTCGGCTTCGAATCAGCCCGCCGGTCACTTCTTCTTCGCGGCTTCCGCCTCGCGGAGGCGTTGAACCTTCGATTTGCTGCCGGCCGCGAGATTCGTTTGGGCCGTGCGAAGTTGCGTGAGTGCGACATTGCGGAGCCTGTTCTGCGTCTCCGCATGTTCCGATCTCCCGGCAAGATTGTCCCGCTCCAGCGGATCGGTTTCGAGATCGAACAAGTATTCCTCTTCGTCCTGAATCCACCACTTATAGCGCGCGTCGCGGGCCATGAGTTGTTGGTGCGGGCCTTTGCTGATTTCGCTCAAGACGGCGCTGCGGACTTGCTTGCTATGGGCCGTGGCGACGGGCCATTGCGACACGGCGAAGCGCCCCGGCGAGTAGTCGCCGTCGACCGCTTCGACGATCGTCGGATAGACGTCCATCATCTGCGCGAGCGCCGCGGTGCGGCCGGCTTTCACCGTCCCGGGCATACGCATCACCAGCGGCACGCGCACCGATTCTTCGTAGAAGCGTCCCTTGGTCAGCGAGCCGTGGGCGCCCATCATCTCGCCGTGGTCGGCCGTGAAGACGAACAAGGTATTGTCCCAGGTGCCGCGTTTCTTCATCGCGGCGACGAGCTTGCCGATCTGCGCATCGGCGAGCGAAATCTTGCCGAGGTAGTTCGCCAGCATGCGTCGCAACTCCGCCGGCTCGATTTCGTGCGATTCACGCACGAAGATTTCCGGCACGTTCGCCGGAAGTTTCAAGGTTTGCGGGTCGTACATCGTCGCATAGTCGCCCGGCGCGTCGAGCGGCGGGTGCGGCGAGTGGAGACTGACGACCAGACAAAGCGGCTTGTCGGCCGGCTGCCTCCCTACGAACTCGACCGCCTTGTCCGTCACGAACACGTCGTGGTAGTCGGCCGTTGCAACCACGCTGGCCCGCGGTTCGAATTCCCACTTCACATAGCGCTCGTGCAAGTCGTCCGCCGTTTTCTTGAGCAGCCCGCGCTCGCGCAAATAACGCGAGTAGGCGTCGCCGCCGCCGTCGGCGGAAGGAGGCCCGGAAACGTCGACCACGTAATCCAAGCCGAGCGCTTGGTGATAGTCCTCGACCTTATCGAACTCGCGACGCCAGGTCGGCCCGGAGAACCAATGGAGCTTGCCGATTTGCGCCGTCGTGTAGCCCGCCGCGCGAATGTCGCGAAACATCGGCGCGGCTTCGGCATCGACGTGCCAGCCGTTGACGTTGCCCCAAACGGAATGACCGGCGTTGTGCGGGTAGAGGCCCGTCACCAGCGACGTCCGCGACGGCATGCAGACCGGCGACGTCACGTAGCAGGCGTCGAAGATCATCCCTTCGCGGGCAATCGCGTCTAAGTGCGGCGTGTGCACCTGCGGATTATCCCAACTCAAATAGCGCGGGCTCCACTGGTCGCATAGCACGACGAGCACGTCGAGCTTCGCAGTAACTTCGGGCTTCGCGGCGCCAAGCGCCGGCGCGGTCGCCGCTAAGAAAGCGAGCGTGAATAGCGAGAGGTACGGTCGCGCGCTACGAAGCGGAGAAAGTTGGTTCATGCGGCGTCACGCGGCGGCGAAGGGATCGGTTCCGTGCCGATTCAGCCTAAACCACGCGGCCCGCGGTTCGCTAGATGTAGTACATGTTTTCCGCCTGCTTGCGCTGGCGGGCGGCAAGTTCGGAAAACGTGAGCGATTGCAGCATTTCCCGCTCGACGTCCTGTACTTCGTTCCAAGCCGCGACCAGCACGCGGGCCGACGGCGAATCGGAGTTCGTGCAAGAGCGAATAGTTTCCTCCTGCCCTTCGATCACCTGCATCACTTCGCCGAGATTGATCTCGTCCGGCGCTTTCGCGAGTTGATAGCCTCCCAACGCGCCGCGGGTGCTCACGACGTAGCCCGCCCCTTTGAGCTGCAGCAGAATCTGCACGAGAAACCGCGATGGTATGCCGTGCGCCTCGGCGATGTTGCGAATGCGAATCGGCTCGCCGGCGCTATACGCGACCGTGAGTTCGAGCATGGCGATGCATGCGTATTCGGTTTTTGCGGAAACGCGCATGATCGCTAACCGGTCGAATTACTTGTCGTCGCTCGTATGCAGGCCGCATTCCTTCTTGGCGAACCCGCTCCAGCGGCCGGCTCGTTCGTCTTCGCCGAACGATACGGCCCGCGTGCATGGCCAGCAGCCGATGCTCGTGTAGCCTTGGTCGTGCAGCGGGTTATACGGAACGTCTTGCTCCGTGATAATCTTCCACACGTCCTTCTTCGTCCAATTCGCCAGCGGACTGACCTTCACCAAATTAAACTTTTTATCCCAGCCGACGATCGGCGCTCGCGCTCGGTCGGGACTTTGGTCGCGGCGGATTCCGCTCATCCAGGCATACATCCCGACGGCCGAACGTTCCAACGTCTTGATCTTCCGATCCATGCAGCACTGATCGGGATTGGTCTTGTAAAGCGGACCGCCGTGTTGGCGCTCGTACTCTTCGACCGTGGTGTCGGGCCGGCGGAGTTCGATGTCGATGCCGTACTTCTCCAGCACGCGCTTTTTCAGATCGAGCGTCTCTTGAAATTGGTAGCCGGTGTCGAGATTAAAAACCGGCACCGTGCGGTCGATGCCGGCCAGCATGTGAATGATGACCATTCCTTCCGGCCCGAAGGCCGTGGCCATCGTCAGCTTGGGGGCATACTCTTCGACCGCCCAGCGAATGATTTCCTGCGGAGTCGCCGTTTCCAATCGTTCGCTCTGCTCTTTTAAGTAAGCGAAGTATTCGGGCGTCGCGGAGGGGGCTGTTTTCGTGGGCATCGGAGCAGTCGGTAGGGCGACTTCTGGACTCGACTCGGCGACGATCTCGTCACTCGGACCGCGGTAAACCCGAAGCTGCGGGCCGACCGCGGGCAACTCGTTCTGTCGGCTTGCGGCGGAAGCGGCGCCTGTCGAAGTGCGAGAGGGGATCATGCGAGCGTTCTTTCTCGAAGAGCTTTCGTTGAAAGATACCTAAGTTACTCAAGTAGGTCAACAATACTATACGCTGGCTATTATCGGCCGGTTCGCGGCCGATTCTTCAGTTGGAAGCGATTATGCGGCCCGACCACGCCGCCGAAGCGTCGGGCCACGATCGGCGTAAGTCGTTCCCCGGCCGATGCTTGACACGATTCGCCGACACGATCACGATTGCCAGCCTTCGGCTCGCGCGCAGCGTCGCGCCCGGCCGCTTTAAGCAGCCTCGAACCCTTTGCCCAGCGGAATGTCTCGTCATGCCCGAGCAGATCTATTTGGCCGTCGACCTGGGGGCTTCCAGCGGACGCGTACTCGCCGGCCTGTTCGACGGCCGGCGGCTCCGGCTCGAGGAGGTCCATCGCTTTGAGAACGGCGCCGTCGATCTCGCCGGTTCGCTGCAATGGAACGTGCTCGGCCTCTGGCAGCACATTCTGACCGGTCTCCGCGCGGCCCGATCGAAGTACGGCGACCGAGTTCGCAGCGTCGGCGTCGATACCTGGGGCGTCGATTTCGCGCTGCTCGGCCGCGACGACGTGTTGCTCGGCAACCCGGTGTCGTATCGCGACAAACGGACCGAAGGGATGATGGATCGCGCGATCGCGCAACTGGGCCGCGAAGAGATCTTCGCGCATACCGGTTTGCAGTTCATGCCGATCAACACGCTCTATCAATTCATGGCGCTCAAGGCGCAGAACTCGCCGTGGCTCGAAGCGGCGAAGTCGTTCCTGATGATTCCCGATTTCTTCCATTGGCTGCTCACCGGCGTGAAAGCCAACGAAGTGACCAACGCCACGACGACGCAATTCTTCAATCCCGTGCGCCGCGGCTGGGCGACGGAGTTGCTCGACAAGCTGAAACTGCCGACGCATCTGCTCGGCCCGCTCGTGGAGCCGGGCGCCAAGCTCGGCAAGCTGCGCGCGAATGTTTGCGCCGAGACGGGCCTGGGGCCGATCGACGTCGTGCTTCCCGGTACGCATGATACGGCCAGCGCCGTCATGGCCGTGCCTGCCCGTAGCGTGCCGGGCGCAACGCCCGACTGGTGCTACATCTCCAGCGGCACGTGGTCGCTGATCGGCGTGGAGACGCCCGCGCCCGTGATGAGCGATCTGTGTCGGCAGTTGACGTTTACCAACGAAGGAGGCGTCGGCAACACGATTCGCGTGCTGAAGAACATCACCGGCTTGTGGATCGTGCAGGAGTGTCGGCGCGTCTGGTCGCAAGCGGGCGTGCAATACTCGGGGGGCGAATACAGCTGGGAGGCGCTGAATCGGATGTCGGCGGCGGCCCGACCGCTCGTGTCGTTTATCGATCCGGACGATGCGGCGTTTCAAGCGCCGGCGAACATGCCCGAAGCGATTCGCGAATACTGCCGGCGCACCGGTCAAACGGTGCCGGCCGGCGAAGGTGAAATCGTCCGCACGGCGATTGAAAGCTTGGCGCTCAAGTACCGCTACACGCTCGGCAAGCTGGAACAACTCGTCGGCGGCCGGCTGGAGACGATCCACATCGTCGGCGGCGGCGTGCAGAACCGTCAACTCTGCCAAGCCGCGGCCGATGCGTGCGGACGGCGCGTCGTGGCGGGACCTGTGGAAGCGACGGCCGTCGGCAACGTGATGATGCAGGCCATCGCGGCGGGCGCGGCGACCGACATCGCCCAAGCCCGCGACGTGATTCGCGAGAGCTT
>CAZWDN010000326.1:0-5963 GCA_964633125.1 uncultured Pirellula sp.
TGTTCAAAGTGTGCGATATAGGAGTTTTCCGCAAAAGGTTGGGATTCAATACACTCGATTTGAAGAGATAAGGGGGACAAGCTGACCTCCGCAGGAAAACAGAATCCGGCTACAATCCGCGCGACCAAACCCGGTCTCGCAAATTGAGCCGGCGCAGCAGACTTCGCGGAGCGAATTCTAGTTGCCGGGACCGCCGGAGGCGAGACGGTGGTGAATTGTCCAGCAAGAGTGCCATGGAAGGCCTAAGTTCGATGAATCGAATCTGCTCGACTCGCGCCATTTCTCGTAAGCGAACCGTCGCAATCCTGCTGACCGCCCTCGCCGGCGTGTCCGGCGTTGCTTTCGCTCAGCAAGGGTACCCGTCGGCCGGTGCATCGCCGGACATCTATGGTTCCGTCGGCGTTTCAAGCGGCCGCGTTTACCTCGCGGAAGGGAATCCGTTCTGGCGACAGGGACGGCCGCGAGCCACGCTGCTCGGCGGTGCTCCTGTTGCGGCAAGTGCGCCAGCCGGCCCGAACCTGGGCATGGCGCCCGTGACGCCGGTGCCGACGCCGATTCCCGTTGCGACGCAGACACTTCCCGTCGCTCCGACGCAGTCGGAAGCCGGCCAAATTGCCGCCGCCGTGCCTGCGACAATCGTTCCGCCCAATCCGGTGCTGCCGAACGTCGTCGCGCCCCCCGTGAATAACGCACTGTCCGCGCCGACACCCGCCCACGAACAGCCGGCATCGGTTGCCGAAGCGTCGAGCCCCGCGGCATTCGCGCCTCCCGCCGTTTCGCCGGAACTTCACGGCACGGCCCTCCTTCATCAACAATCGGCCGACGGCAATCCCGTCGCGCCGGTCGTCGCCTGGGCTGAAGACGCGCTGCGGCAGATGGAAGGCTTGCGCGACTATACCTGCACATTCAAGAAACGCGAAGTCGTCGACGGGAAGTTGCTCGATCAGCAAAGCATGTTCGTCAAGTCGCGCCCGGCGCCGCTCAGCGTGTACATGTACTTCCTCGATCAAGACGTGCGAGGTCAGGAAGCCATCTATGTCGAAGGGCGCAACAACGGGCACATCGTCGCGCATCCCGTCGGCTTCAAGCAAACGCTCGTCGGCACACTGTCGTTGGCCCCCAACGATTCGCAAGCGATGGACGGCAATCGCTATCCCGTCACGTCGTTCGGCATCAAGAATCTTCTCGTTCGTTATCTCAAGGGAATGTACGGCGACATGCAGACCGGCGAAACGGAAGTTCGCATCATTGAGCGGGCGCGGGTCAACGACCGCGTTTGCACCTGCATCCAAGTTTCGCATCCGACCAAGCGTCCGGAATTCGTCTACTCCATGACTCGACTCTACGTCGACGACGAACTGAACGTGCCGATTCGCTACGAAGGATACGACTGGCCGCGCCGCCCGGGCGAAGGGCCGCCGCTGGCGGAAGAATACACATACGCGAATATGAAGCTCAACGTCGGCCTGACCGACGCCGACTTCGATCCCCGCAATCCTCAATACGGCTACAAGTAATCGCGCCATGGCGCGCACCGTGCGGCGTCGTCAATCGTAAGCCAGCGCCGCGTCGGGCCCGGCGCGATTCTCAACGGTATGCACTTCGAACCGCAGCGCTTCATCGAGTTCCGCGGCCGAGAGGCGATACACGAGTATCGCTCCGTTAACGATGTGCAGCGGTTCGCGATGCCGCAGGTAGGCGCAGAGACGTGCTAATCGGGCTTGCTCGAACTCTTCCGTGAAGCGGATCCACCATTGCGGACTCGGCTTGCTTAAAAGTTCCGCCCGAGCTTGCTTGTCATGTGCCGTGCGCTGGAGGTCGGCGGCGTAGGGCAGCAACTCGCGATACCGTTCTTCATAGCGCCGTTGCCATGGTCCTTCGAACGGACTGAGGTAAACGGCTTGCAGCATTGTGGCGCTGATGCAGTAGACGCCGGGCGAGAGTTGCGGCTCGAACGGTTGTCGCAAATCCGGATCGAGCATCTCACGGCGAAAGTAGCAGGGCAGCAGCGTCGGATCGAATCCGACCGACCGCGGCGGCGTCGTGCCGAAGTACGTCAGGTACAGGCGCGGCCTGGTCGGGCCGGAAAGAATCCCCTGCTCGTCGAGCCAGTCTTTCAATGCGGGAAGTTCCTGCCCCCAATCGAGCGAACTGTCGACCAAATGGTGACGGCCCGCGTCGAGGCCGCGTGAGGGAAGATTGAAGTAGGCGAGATAGTTAGGGTATGCCGAGGCGGTGTCGCCGACGTAGAGAGCGAGGCAGACGATGCTGCAACTTTGTACCGCGCGTACGAATCGCCCGGCTCGTACGGCGTGGATGTTGAACCAGTTACCCGCCACGCCGCACAGAATAAACAGCGGGGCGAACATCGGCAGGATGTGTCGGATGCCGATATTCAGCGGCCCGGTGATCGACGTGTAACCGTAGACGATGAGCACGCACCAGAGCGGATACGTTGCGTAGAAGCCGCCCCAGAGCAGTCGCAGCGGATGCGCGCCGGCGCGCATTTGCGTTCGCCGCAGTGTTGCATGGGCTCCGAGCCCGATGCCGACCGCCAAGAAGAATGCCGGCGGCGTCTTATAGAGAAAACAGAGCGGGAAGAAAGAGGGAAAACCGCGAGTGCCGAACCAGCCGTCGAGATACGCGACGCGTCCACCTGTCGTCCGCACGGTCTCCGCGAAGCAATAAAGATACGCTTCTGGGAGAATACGCATCTCGTGGGCTCGTCGGAGCACCGGCTCCAATCGTCCCGTCTGAGCCGCGATTTCCGCAAAAGTGCCGAGGTAAATGCGCCGTGCGTCGTTGGGAAACTCGCGAAACGTGTCGAATGTGAAATCGAACAACGCCCAAATCACGGCCCAGGCGCCGACGGCGTGTACCACGGCGACCAGCAGCAGATACGGCAGCCGCCGCAGCCGTGACGCTACGAGCACTTCCTTGCCGCCGATCCGCGAAGAAACCAGTTGCACGGAGAGCGGTTCCGCCGCCGCGATACGAATAAGAAGCATTAACGCGGCGATCGGCAGTAGGAGCACGGTCGAGAACTTCGCCGTGAGCGCCAACCCCCACACCAGCGACGAGCAGAGCAATCGCGTTATGCTGACTCGCTCCAGTACCCGCTGCAAGAAAAACGTCGCGGCGGTGAACGCCAAGGCGCCGAACGTATCCGGCGTCGCCGCCGCGGCATGCGCCAGCACCGTCGGATTGAAGGCGTAGAGCGTGAGCGACACAAACCCGCCGGCCGCGCCGAACAATTTGCGAGACCAGAGAAATACTAGTAGGCCGAGCGCCACGCTGCCGAGCGAGTTCATCATCCGGCAATTACGCACGACGCGCATCGGGTCGTTGCCGACTTCGAAAAGAAGCTGCCGACCGTAAGCCCAATTGTCGCCTTGCCGCCAGGCCGGTTGATCAGTCGCAGGCGCGCGGGCCTGAATCCATTCCAACGGCAGGGTCATCCAAAGTTGCTGACTAATCGCCAGAGGTAGAATGCGAAAATCGCCCGTCCGTCGCGCGGCGAAGCCGCTGGCAATGTGCGTTCCCTCGTCGAACATGGCGCACTTGTTCCAAGCGGCCGCATTAGCCAGTGCGAAGTGCGCGACGAGAAGCAGGCCCGCCGCGCCGGAGATGCGGACTTCGCGCCAATATGCGGTACTCGGCGCGTCGTCCGTCATGAGCGACTCCCGTCGATGCGCGTCTTAGCGGAGGCGAATTTCGTAGCCGCAGGTCGTAGACTGGCCCGGAGCCAGCGTTTGCGGCGCGGCGATGATTCCCTGCTCGGCCATGGCGAACTGATCCGGCAGGCAAGTGTAGGGCTCGATACAGATGGCTTCGCGATGCGGCGGGTTATAGACGACGCATTGCGAGAAATGGTCGTCGAACGCGACTTCCAGCGTCCGCCCGCTGCGGCCGTCGGCGATGGTCGCCGTGGCCGTGTGGTTGGTGAATTCGACGTCCGTAAATACGTCGTCGAGCTTCGTGTCGGGAAAGTTCAGGCCGGCGGCAAGTCCGTGTGTGCCCGTGGCTGGGAGCTTCTTGCCCGAGGGGAGCATATTGACGAGTTCCCAATAGCTGCGCACCGGCACGGTCACGCGGCAGCTTTCCGCCGAACCCCCGGCACCGAGCGGAATGCGAAAGTATGGGTGCGATCCGAACCCGTGCGGGAGCGGTTTGTCGTCGGGATTCGTGACCGTGATCGTGCTCGCAAGCGTGTTGCCGCGTAGTTCGTAGCTTACCGTGATCCGAAAATCGGCGGGCCATTTGGAAAGGATCGACGCGTCGATCCGCGAAGCGTGAAACTCGCCGACGACGCGGGCGGCCGATTGTTCGATGGTCTTCCAGGGGCGATTCAGGCAGAAGCCGTGAATCGCATTGCCGCGGGTATCGTTCCCTTCGAGTTCATAGGTCTTGCCGCCGTAGGTCAACGTCGTACCACGCAGCCGGCCGGGGTAGGGAAAGAGCAGCGGAATGCCGCTATGCGATGGACGTTCTTTGCCGCTTGCGAAGTTCGGGTGCGACCACAGTACGTCGACCGGCGCGCCGTCGACGACCCCCTGGAACTCGTAGCAATTGAATCCGTAGCCGACGAGCACCGTCGCCCGCGAACCGACCTTCGGGTCGACGAGCGTTACCTGTTCCAAGCTCATGTCCGACTTCCTATCCGTAGTGGTGAGTTGCTGATGATGGTTTCATAGGCGGCGACAGAAGCGACGGCCGGCCGCGCCGTGAGATAAAGCGGCTCACGCGAGAGATGCCGCACGGCGGTCATCATCGCGATGGTGATTCCCAGCCAAAGCAAACCGGATCGTACTTCGGCCGCCGAGGTTTCTCCAAAGCTCGCCGTGGCCAAGCGATGCATGAGCATTACCACGGCGCCCAACGACAAGGCGAAGAGCGACGTGACGGCGACGTGATACCCGAGCAGCGTGTCGCGAGCCGATTCCGGAAGCTGCAACATCACCACGACGCCGACCGGCCATTGCAGCAGCGTGGCGACCAGCGCGATTTGCGCTCCGCGCGCCTTAAGGCGCGCCGAGGCCGTTGCGAGGTCGGCGATTGCGGCTGCTCCCTCACTTGTCGTCGGCAGGCCCTTTGCGAGCAGTTTGGGTTTGGCCATGGCCAGCGCCATGAGCATGGCTCCGGCGACGGCCAGCGACGCTAATGTGAAATGCGTCACACGCGCGACGACCTCGGGATCGACTAGCACTTGGACGTAGCGCAGCGGCAGTTCGGTTGCGGCAGGTCGAGTGCTAAGAACGCTCAAAATCGAAAAAAGCGTGGGAAAATGGTAAATGGTGTTGGTAATGGCCATGGCCGCGAGGAAGTACCCCAGACCAGCTCGTCGCGAGTCTTTGCGCCAAAGCACGATCCAGGCTTCGAAGCAAACGGCCGAAAAGCCGAGTTCGGCGATCGTGAAATAGTAGCGGCTGCGCGGCAGCGATTCGAAAGCGATGAGCACTTCGCGCGGTTGTGCGAGATACCAGAGCCATGCGGCGACGACGCCGAGCGCCATGCCTGTATAAAGGCCGTGCATCGAACCGCGGAGGAGCCGTAAACCGACGGCGTCGGCGAGAAGGTCGTTGCGGCGACGCGACCGAATGTAGAGCCAGAGAGCCAAAATCGGGCCGCCAAACGCCGCATTTACCGCCGTAAGATGCAACGCCATGACGAGGATTTGCAGCAGATCCAACAAAGCCCGAACTCCGACCGATGATGATGGCGAGTGCGATGAGGCTTGATTATAGAGCGTGAGCCGGCGGACGAAAGCCGCCGATTCGCGAGCCGGCGCATCGGGTAAGAATGATTTCGCGCGAAGTTGTCGCGTCGGGCAGCCGTCGGATTGACAGAGCTTGTCGCAGCCGACTACGATCGAGCTGTCAGAGACCCTAGGGCGGTTAGCTCAGCTGGCAGAGCGCCATGTTTACACCGTGGATGTCGTGGGTTCGATCCCCTCACCGCCCACT
>CAZWDN010000327.1:0-5945 GCA_964633125.1 uncultured Pirellula sp.
GGCTCTAAGCAGTCGGCAACTTTTCCTGCCGACCGCCCCCTGCCCTCCGCCGACTTGTCCGGTTACGGCGCAATCGCCGTCGTCGCGATCTCGGCCTTCTGGTCGCGCAGGTACAGATCCCAGAACTTTTGAATCCGGCCGGCAAGTTCCGGGCCGACCGGGATGCCGTGTCCCGCGTCGGTCACCGGCACCAAGTAGTGCGTCGCGCCGGCCTTCTTCAGCGCGGCTTCGAGCTTTTCCGCGTTGGTGTAGTTCACGCGCAGGTCGTTGGTGCCGTGCACGGTCATGATCGGCGCCGCCTTACTTGAGACCCACGTGAGCGGCGACGCTTGTTTCACCGCGTCGGCCTTTTCCTTGAGCGGCCCGCCGACGAGCCCCGCCACGGCCGGATCGTCGACCTTCGCCGCTTCTCCTTGCATGAGCGGCGCGGCCATGTCGGTCGGTCCGCAGAAGTTCACGACGCACGTGACCGCGCTCGATTGGGCCGTGTCTTGGCCGATGTCCCCTTCGAGTTCCTTGTTCCCCGCCGTGAGGCCGAGCAACGTCACCAAGTGCCCGCCGGCCGAGCCGCCGGTCGCGCCGATGCGGTTCGGGTCGATGTTCAGTTCTTTCGCGTGGGCGCGAATCCAGCGGATGGCCGCTTTGCAATCGTAGATTTGGTTCGGCCATTTCACTTCGCTCGACATGCGATAACCGACCGAGATCGCCGCGTAGTTGCCCGCGGCCGCCAACTGCGCGGCCGGCGCCATGTAACCCTTCCGATCGCCGCCGCTCCAGCCGCCGCCGTGAATGTAGACCACGACCGGCACCGGCTGCTTCGACTTCACGTTCTTCGGCAAGTAGATATCCAACTGCTGCCGCGGGTTGTCGTTGCCGGCGTAGGGCACGTCGAGCCGCACGTCGACCTTCTCGGCGATGCGCTTGAGAAACTGCTCGCGCTGCGCGGCCTGCTCCTCCGGCGTCGGCTTGGCGGGCGCAGCCTTCTTCGCGGCGGGGGCCTCCTTGGCGGCCGCCGAAGCCTGCGCGAGCAACAGCGTCGGGCTCAAAACGAAAGCAAACGCCAACGTCAGGCACGAGGCGACGACGAAATGGGCCAGCGAAGTTTTCATCGGAAAATCTTTCGATGCAAAAGCAACATGGAGCCCCGGAGCGCGACTCCGGAGGGAACGAATCAGCGAAATCCCCAGCATCATCCAACCCCCTCCGGCGGCATGCAAGAATATTTTTGGCCGGCGCTCGTGCGGCCACTTACGTCGATTGGTCAGACCACCCGCTGCGTACATAACTCCGGTTATGTACGCACCCCTTGTGGGTTTTGGGGTTGTGCGTACTTAACCCCGAGTTATGTACGCACGGCCGTGTCGGGCCGTCGCCGTAAGTCCGCAAAGTTGCAGGCACACTCCGTGTGCCGTCGGACGCCGCTCCACTTCGCCGCAAGGATCCAAGCAAGCTACCACCCCCCGGGTACTCTCCCGCCGAAATCAAAGGCCGATCTACGGACGGCACACGGAGTGTGCCTGCAACTTGGCAGCACCCCGCACCGTACCAACCGCGCAAGCGAAACTCCAGGCAACTTTTGGCCGGCCCAAATCTCGGCTTGACGATCGGTTACGTACGCCGCTGCCGCAACCGTTCCATCAGCTGCTCGACTTCGCGCAGCGTGTCGTCGAGCAGTTCGTGCGGCAAATCGTCGATGCCGGCGAGCTTGGCGTTCAACACTTGCAGCGCGGTCGGCGGCGCCGTCCACGACTCGACCCAAGCCTGAAACTTGGCCCGCGTCGCTTCATGGCGAACGTAGTGGAGCGCCTGCGCGGCGGCAACCAGCGCCGCCCGCTCTTCGGAACCCTCCGCAAACCCGGCGGCAATCCGCTGAAGCGCGGCGCAATGGGCTTCAAGATTCGTTACGTCGGGTTGCATGGCTCACGTCTCGGGTCCGGCGTAGGGTGGGGCGAGCAAAGCGAGGCCCACGCGGTGAAACTTCCCACTCGACAAGAAGGCTTACGGCGGCGACTTCCAATTGATCTCGTAGCAATGGCGGCCGGCGGGGTGGTTCCAAAAGAGATCGTAGTCACCGTCGCGCCGGAGCGTAAACGTCGCGCAGAGTTCGTAGCGTTCCGTCCCCAACGGTTTGTAACCGTAACGCTCTCCGGTTTCCGGATCCGAGAGTTCCAACTCACGGCCATATTGCTGCGAGCGGGAGAACGCCGCAATTTCGTCGAGCGTTTGCGGCAATGGTCGAGTCGTCTTCTTGCCGTCGACCGTGACGTTCATCATCGTCTGTACGGTACGCTGGATGTCGCGCAGCGATTGTAGCCGGTGCTCATCGATGCGGCGCAGGCGCGCTGATTCCGGAGAACCGACCAAATAAAACCCGCCGCAAAGCGCGCAGCCGACGATGAGAAACCCGAGTGAAAGCAGGGCCGCGCGGGTGCGCGGGGCGCGGTCCTGCTCGACGAGGGGGCGCAGCGAGAAGAGGTAGTAACCGAATACCGCAGATGCGACGACGAACAGAGCGATCACCTTACCGAGAAACGCGGCGCTGAAGCTTCCTTCGAGAAAGTAAAAGAGCAGCGTAATGAGATCGCCGGCCATGGTGCTTGCCGCAACGAGGAGCGTGCAATAAACGAGCCAGCGCCGCACCGTGCTCTGCTGCCGTTCGGGCTCTCGGCGGATTTCGCGACGTAGCATGCTCGAAAGTCCGGCAAAGATCGGAAACGATACGATGATCGTGGCGAGCGACCAACGGACCCCATGCCAGGCATAGTCGTACGAGTAGTAGTAAGCACGGTCGGCGACGTCGGGAACCCAATAGTCTATGAGTTCAAATGCGATGACGAGCACCGCGCCGAGCACGCAATACAGCGACGAGAAGGCGAGTAGATAGAAAAACGCGTCGCGCGCCCCGCCCCCGCCGTGCGGTTCGGGCACCGGCAGATCGAGCCCTTCCGTGGCCATCGCCCCGACAATCTCGCGCTCCTTCCAACCGGATGCGAGGAGCAGTAGTCGAATCGTGGCGTGGTCCATCCCCTTGCTGCGCGCGTGGGCGATGAACGTGTTAAGACGAGGATCCATGACGGGATGAAATGAGTTGACGGATGATTCTTTGTGGGCGGAGATTGGCGTTACGTGAGTAACGTAACACCGGTAACTTACAATTCATAACTTCTTTCCCCTCCACAACGTCGAACAGGTCCGGTCGGCGCGCCGCAGCCGCCGCCGGCGGGCGAAATGGCTCCGGCGGCGCGCTTGCCGCACACTACTTTTCTTTCCCTCGCCGGAGTGCTCCAATATTGGGAGGCGCGAATCGTGCGGCCCGCATCGATCAGGACGGCAACCATGAATACTGAAAAGCTTCGTCTGGAAGAATGTCGCGACGGCGTCGCCCCTTGGAAAAAGTGGGGGCCGTATCTCAGCGAGCGGCAATGGGGAACCGTGCGCGAAGACTACAGCGAAGGGGGCGACGCGTGGAACTACTTCACGCACGACCAAGCGCGCTCGCGCGCCTATCGCTGGGGGGAAGACGGCCTCGCCGGCATTTCCGACGATCAACAACGCCTCTGCTTCGCGCTTGCGCTCTGGAACGGCAAAGACCCGATTCTCAAAGAGCGGCTCTTCGGGCTCACCAACAGCGAGAGCAATCACGGCGAGGACGTGAAGGAGTATTACTTCTACCTCGACAGCACGCCGACGCACTCGTACATGAAGTATCTCTACAAGTATCCGCAGGGCGCGTTTCCCTACGACGACTTGGTGAATACGAGCAAGCGCCGCGGTCGCAACGAGATGGAGTATGAGCTGCTCGATACGGGCGTTTTCCAAGACGATCGCTATTTCGACGTGTTCGTGGAATACGCCAAGCAATCGCCCGAAGACGTGCTGATTCAAATCACCGTCTGCAATCGCGGCCCGGAAGCGGCCGAGCTGCACGTCTTGCCGACGCTTTGGTTCCGCAACGAATGGTCGTGGCACGGCGAGTCGGCGCGGCCGTCGCTCGAGCAAGTCGCCGGCGCGAGCAAGCGCAACGCCGTGAAGGCGGTCGACGCGGCGCTCGGGGAGCGCTATTTGTATTGCGATCGCGACGTGCCGCTCCTGTTCACCGAAAACGAAACCAACGCCGAGCGGCTGTTCGGCGCGGCCAATCGCACGCCCTACGTGAAGGACGGCATCAACAATTACATCGTGCACGGGCAGGCCGGCGCCGTGAACCCGGAGCATCGCGGCACGAAGGCGGCGCCCCATTATCGCGTGTGCGTGGCGGCCGGCGGGAGCGAAACGATTCGCCTGCGCCTGACCGGCGCGGCTTCCGCCGCCGAGAAAGGCAACGGCAAGGCCGGCGACCCGTGCGGCCGCGAGTTCGAGGAAATCTTCGCCCAGCGCAAGCGCGAGGCTGACGAATTCTACGCCGAAGTCATTCCCGGCAAGCTCGATGCGGATCAGGCCAACGTCATACGGCAGGCCTTGGCCGGCATGCTCTGGAGCAAGCAGTTTTACCACTACGACGTCGATCGCTGGCTCGAAGAGCGCGGCAGCGATCCCTTCAAGCCGACGCGCAAGCAGGCGCCGCGCAATGAACATTGGCATCACATGTTCAACGGCGACGTGATCTCGATGCCCGACAAGTGGGAATATCCTTGGTACGCCGTGTGGGATTTGGCGTTTCACGTTTTGGCGCTCACGCTCGTCGATGCGGATTTCGGCAAGCAACAACTCAAGCTGGTGCTGCGCGAGCGCTACATGCACCCGAACGGCCAGATTCCCGCCTACGAATGGAACTTCGGCGACGTCAATCCGCCGGTGCACGCGTGGTCGACCATCTTCACCTACCGTTTGGAAAAGGGATTGAAGGATCAAGCCGACGAAGAGTGGCTCAAGAGTTGCTTTCAAAAGCTGTTGCTGAATTTCACGTGGTGGGTGAATCGGAAAGACCGCTCCGGACGCAACGTCTTTGAAGGAGGCTTCCTCGGGCTCGACAACATCGGCGTGTTCGACCGGAGCGCGCCGCTGCCGACCGGCGGCTATTTGGAGCAAGCCGACGGCACCGCCTGGATGGCGCTCTATTGCCAGAACATGCTCGAGATCACCGCCGAGTTGGCGCAGGACGATCCCGAATACATCGAAATGTCGTTGAAGTTCGCCGAGCACTTTATGTGGATCGCCTCGTCGATGTCGCACCTCGGCGGCGAAGGAGGCATGTGGGACGAGGAAGACGGCTTCTTCTACGACGTGCTCCGCCTGCCCGACGGCGGCTCGCAACGACTCAAGGTGCGTTCGATGGTCGGGCTGCTGCCGCTCTGCGCCGCGACCTGCTTCGACGGCCGAAACTTGGCGAAGAATCAAGAATATCGCGATCGCTTCCATCGGTTCACCGCCACGCGCCCCGAGTTGTGCAGCGCGATTCACGACCCGACCAAGCCGGGCCATAACGGGCGGTTGCTCGGCTCGATCCTCGACGAAACGAAGCTCCGCCGCGTATTGGCGAAGATGCTCGATGAAAACGAATTCCTCAGCGCCTACGGCATTCGTTCGCTTTCGCGCTACCACGCCGAGCATCCGTACGTGATTCAAGCCGGCGGGCAGGAATACCGCGTTTCGTATCTGCCGGCCGAATCCGATACCGGCATGTTCGGCGGTAACTCCAATTGGCGCGGGCCGATCTGGATGCCGGTCAACGCCCTGATCGTCCGTGCCCTAATCCAGTATTACGGCTACTACGGCGACGATTTTAAGGTGGAGTGCCCGACCGGCTCCGGCAACATGATGACGCTCTTTCAGGTGGCGGAGGAAATCGGCCGCCGACTGGCGAGCATATTCCTCAAAGACGAGGTCGGTCGCCGGCCGGTCTACGGCGGCAGCGAGAAGTTTCAGACCGACCCGGAATGGCGCGACTACTTGTCGTTCTACGAATACTTCCACGGCGACAACGGCGCGGGCCTGGGCGCGAGCCA
>CAZWDN010000328.1:0-2181 GCA_964633125.1 uncultured Pirellula sp.
TCAACGCTCGCGAGACGTCGGTCTTGTACGCCGCGCGGGCCGGGAAGTACCCGACCACGCCGGCCAGCAGCACCAGGCCCGGGAGCAATACTAATTCTATCGGCACGACCAGGACCCCTTCCATAAAGGGTATCTCCATAGTGGGGAACTGGAAAGCGCCGATTTCGACCCCGGTTCGGGCCAATATATAAGGCCCGGCTAGGCCAATCAGCAGGTGCCCGAGCACAAATCCCGCCGCGCCCCCGCAAAGCGCCAGTAGCAGCGATTCCAGCATCACCACCGATAGCACGCTTGAGCGGCTCGCGCCGAGCGACCGCATAATGGCGATCTCGCGCCGCCGCTCGTTCATCGAATTGTAGATGCCGACGACGATGCTCACCGCCGCGACGACCACGATCATCACGGCGATCACGAGCAGGATCGTCGCGATCGGGCCGATGAAGCGATCCATCAAACCGGAAATAATCTGCAACGGAAACACGGCCTGCGCGACGCTCCCCTCGTTGACGTCTTTCGCCACGGTCATGGCGGCGGTCGGGCTGTTGGCGTAGTTCACGCGAACGAGCACCGCCGTCACTTCGCGTTCTTCCTCCGGCAGCGGGCCGTGATGGTGTTCGCCGCTCTTGGAGTGGCCGTCGAGCAGGAAGAACCCTTCCATGTTGACGAACAGCGCTTGGTCGTTGGGCGTGCCGGTAGGGGCGAGCACGCCGACGATCTTGAACGGCTCATGCTTATGGCCGTCGCCGCCGTCGGTCACGCCGTGCGTCGGCTCGAACGTATCGCCGACGCCGAGCCCAGTCGTCCGCGCGACGATCGAACCGATGACCGCTTCCATGAAGTGCGGCGGCGCGGCGTGGTCGTGATGATGTTCTTCTTCGTCGTCGTCATCGGGGCTCACCATCGTCGGCTGCCGCGGCTTTTCATGTGCGTGATCGTGGTCGACTTCGCCGGCGGCGTGGGCCGCTTCCGCGCCGAAGTTGCGCCCGGCCGCGAATTGATACTTCTTCCCGGAGCCGTACTCCAAACGATCGAACATCGCCGGCGTGGTGCCGACGACCCGATAGCCCGCGAAGCTGTCTCCTAAGCAATACGGCACCGCCGTTTCGACGTACGCGCCATAACGCCCGCCGGGCTGGAACTCTTTGTAGAAGGTCCAAGGAATGTTTTCGATCGGGCGATCGAAGTGGTACACGGTGTTGAGCACGAGCTGCGCGGCGCCCCCTTTGGCGCCGACGATCATTTCGTAACCGCCGGCCCCGCGACGAAACGTGTGGCTCACGGCGCTGTAGGCCATGAGCACGGCCACGATCAACGCGACGCCGAGCGCCATGGACAGAATCGTGAGCGTCGAGCCGAGCCCGCGCTGCTGAATGCTTCTGAACGCTATTTTCCAAAGAGACATTTTTAGAAGTAGCTAGTAGCCGGTAGCTAGTAGCTAGTGAAAGAGGACTGTCGAATTTCCCAACTAGCTACTAGCGACTAGCAACTAGCTACTGTTCTCAGCTACTAGCTACTCTGTTTAACTCTTCCAACCGTTCGATGCGTTGGAACTGTTCGCTCACTTGCGGCGCATGCGTGACGACCACCAGCGCAACGTTCTCTTCGCGGCAGGTGTCGCGCACCAAGTCGAGCACTTGCTGCTGATGGCGCGAGTCGATGCTTGCCGTCGGTTCGTCGGCCAGCAGAACCTTCGGGCGATTCACCAGCGCCCGGGCCACGGCCGTGCGCTGCTGCTCACCCACCGAAAGCATCGACGGCTTATGATCGAACCGCTTCCCCAGGCCGACGCGCTCCAGCAAATGCTTCGCTCGGGCCTCGTCCGGCTTGCGGCCGCAGAAGCTCATCCCCAGCAGCACGTTTTCCAGCGCCGAGAAGCCTGCGAGCAAGTTGAACGTCTGAAAGACGTAGCCGATGTTGTTGGCCCGAAACATGTCGCGGCCGACTTCGTTGAGCTGCGTGATGTCGGTGCCGTTGATCTGCACGCGGCCGACGTCGGGACGCGAGATGCCCGCGATGATGTGCAGCAGCGTCGTTTTGCCGCTCCCCGAGCCGCCGACCAGCGCCAGTTGCTCGCCTGCCGCAACTTCGAAGCGCGGCACGTTGAGAATCGGCAGCGGCGTGCCGTCGGGCAAACGGAACGACTTTTGAACGTTTTCCACCAGCAACATGCGAGAGACTCAC
>CAZWDN010000328.1:2281-5923 GCA_964633125.1 uncultured Pirellula sp.
AAATCGCTCTCTACCCCGGCGACGGCATCGGGCCGGAAGTCGTCGACCAAGCGGTGCGCGTGCTCGACGCCGCGCAAGCCCGCCACGGATTTAAGCTCAACTACGTGCGTTTGCCGTGGGGCTACGACTATTGGCGCGCCCACGGCCGCGTGGTGCCCGACGACTTTCTCGACGTGCTCCGCTCGTTCGACGCCATCTTGCTCGGCGCGGTCGGCTGGCCGGCGGAATTGCCCGACCACGTGACGCTCGCGCCGCTGGTGAAGATTCGCCAGACGTTCGAGCAGTACGCCTGCATCCGGCCGGCGAAGCTCTTGCCCGGTGTAAAGAGCGTGCTCGTCGGCAAAGGCCCCGCGGAAATCGACTTCGTCGTGCTGCGCGAAAACTCCGAAGGGGAATACGTCGACTCCGGCAGCCGGTATCGCCAAGGGCAAGCGGACGAGATCGCGCTGCAAACCGCGATCCACACCCGCCGCGGCGTCGAACGCATTCTCCGCTTCGGCTTCGAGATGGCCCGCAAGCGCCGTAAGCGGCTGACGATGATCACCAAGTCGAACGCGCAGCGCTTCGCCTACACGCTCTGGGACGACCTGTTGGAACTCGTGAAGCCCGACTACCCGGACGTGGCGGCCGACAAACTTCACTGCGATGCGGCAGCGATGGACTTCGTACGCCGGCCCGAGCGGTTCGACGTCGTCGTGGCCTCGAACCTGTTCGGCGACTTACTGACCGATCTTGGCGGCGTGATCGGCGGCGGCCTGGGCCTGGCCCCCAGCACCAACACGAACCCGGAGCGAAAGTTTCCGTCGATGTTCGAACCGGTCCACGGCAGCGCGCCGGACATCGCGGGCCGCGGCATCGCCAACCCCGTGGCGCAGGTGCTCAGCGCGGCGATGATGCTCGAATGGCTCGGCGAGGAGGCGGCCGCGGCGACGATCCGCCGCGCCGTCGAACAAACACTCGCCGCCGGCAAGCACACGCCCGACCTCGGCGGCACGCTCTCGACGACGCAAATGGGCGATGCGCTGGTGCAGGCCGTGGGCGGATAGCTCTCGGCGGCGCGCACTAAAACTCCGGCTCCGGTTCCGCCTCGCGAAGTTCGAGCGCGCAGTGCTCCGCGAAAACGCGCAGCGTAAAATCGGCGGTCCTCGGCGACGAATCGACGGAGTTGCCGCAGCCGGGAACGCTCCGCTCGTGAAACGTCAGACTGAACGGGACGGTCCACGCGTCGCCTACGGTCACCGCACCGTCGCCGACAAACACCGAGATCGCGTCCCCGTCGGGCCAGCCGCCGTTGCGACAAACGGCCTCGAGCGGCAGCCGATGAAAATGCTCGCGGACCTCGCTTTCCAACTGCGCAGCGAGCCGGCCTTCCTGGACGGCTCGACGAATCGCGGCGGCGTGGAACATAGAACCTTTGCCCAGTTCAAACCGATGCCCGGCGGCGGGCGCTACTTTTTACCGGTCGCACGATCCGCCTCGCGGAGCATAAACTCCATCGCCGCGCAGGTATCTTCGTAGCTGGTCGAATGTCCTCCTTCAGGGCGATGGATGACGAGCACGGGCCGGCCGGCTTGCTTCAGCTTTTCCGCCAAGCGCAGCACGCTCGCCGGCGGGACGACTTCATCGCGACTTCCCACGGCGACGGCAACCGGCATCGTGAACCGCTCCGGCCACAACTCGGCGCTACGCTTCTTGTATTCTTGCGGCACCGCGGCTTTGCCCCCGCCGTACGACGCGGCGACGGAGTCTTGAAAGCGTTCGTACTCCAGCATGTTGGCCGTGCCGTTCAAGCTGCATACGCCGGCAATCAGCTCCGGATGGAGCGCGGCGAAGATCAGCGCCGACGTGCCCCCCATCGAGCCGCCGGCGATAAATACCCGACCGATCCGATGCCGCCGCCGCAGTTCGGCGACGATCTGCACGACGTCCGCCTCGGCCTGCGGGCCCATCCAAGAGGTCTTCGCGCGATAGTCGGGCGCAACGACGATCAGACCATGCTTCCGCGCGACGTCGCGCACCCCTTTGCATTCGCCGCGGGCATCGTAAATAAACTGCCGACGATCGGAACCGTGCCCGTGCAGCGCGATTACGACATCACGAACCTGCGCCACATCTCCATCGTCCGGCGGCAGCTCGATATACCGCTGCTCGGTGCCGTCGACCGCGGCGCGAAATGCAATATCGGCCGGCTCCGCCGCCGCAGCGCCGGTGGCGACTAGCAGAAAGTAGACGGCCGGCAAGTTCAGCGAGGCGATCTTCACGCGATGCACAAACGTCTCCAATGTCGATCCGATAGTTAAGCAGAGACCTACCACTTCTCACGGAGCTTACGTTGCGAGCGGGACGGAAGTCAAAGAATTACTTGGTTGGGGAATTCATCTCCGATCACGTCGGCGCGCCCGCCGGAATGATTCGGCTATTCGTGCGTGGACCGGACTTCGTCGATCGAGCGCGGTTGGAGAGGTGGTTGCCGAGTTGCGCACCGCTGGCGTCGTCAAGCGTGGATTTGGCCGGCCAAATCTGCTCTGGATTTCGGGCCGGCGGTTGCGCTATGTTGGGAGCGGGTCTTTAACAATTTGGCACGTTGGTGAACGGGTGCGCCCCCTCATCCGCCTCTTCGAGGCACGATTCGACCGGGCTCATCGCAGGCCTTCTCCCGCGAGGGGAGAAGGGAGGAAGGGCGCGAAGGAATGAACGTAAGTCTCTTGAATTGTAGCGCGCGGCGGCGCGACTTACGGCGACGGTTCGGCGCGGGCTGCGTACATAAGTCGAGTTAAGTACGCACAACCCCAAAACCCACAAGGGGTGCGTACATAACCGGACTTATGTACGCAAGCGGTTTTCGAGAGTCGACGTAAGTCGCGAAGCGACGTCTCGAAACAAGTGAGACTTACGTCGATTGGGACGCGGCGCCGGTTGATCGCTCTTTGACAATTCGAGTTACTTATCGGTCGAGCGCGGCCGTGTGCTTGTAGACGAAGTCGACAATCGGCTTCGGGTCTTTCAAGCTGTGCGGGTGGTGGCCGACGCCCGGCTTGACGATCACCTCGATCGGGCCGCCGAGGGCCCGGTACCGCTCTTCGATGAGCTGCGTGTTCTCGGCGAACGGAACGACGTCGTCGGCGTCGCCGCAAACGTGCAAGAGCGGCACTTTGCATTTCGCCAGCGGAGCGAGGTTGTCGACGGGGTTAAGCTTGTAGGCCAAAGCCTCGGACTCGGTGAGGCCGTAGGCGTCGAGACAGCGTTTCCAATCGGCGGGGGAGCCTTTGCCTTTACCACGGCCGCCGGGCCAGCTTTTGAAATCGCAAACCGGAGCGTCGTTGTAAACGCAGGCGACGCGCTCGGGATGCCGCGCGGCCCAGTTGAGCGCAAAGAGCCCGCCGCGCGAAAAGCCTTCGAGCGCGACCTTCGACATCAGGCCGTATTCGCGGGTGACGTGGTCGTAGAACTTATCCATGGCATCGAGCGCGGTGGGCGAGCCGTAGAGGTTCTGCACGTTCACGTAGGCGATGTGGAAGCCTTTGGCCGTGAGCGCGATGTCGGCCTGCGGTTCATGGCCGAAGAACTCGGTGCGCCAGATCCACGGGCGGCCGACGTCGGCCTTCGGCGGCACGATGAGCAGCGCGGCCCGACCGTCGACGG
>CAZWDN010000329.1:0-5896 GCA_964633125.1 uncultured Pirellula sp.
AGCGAACCGTCGCCGACGCTGCGTGCGATGGGGTGTTCCGACGACGTCTTGGCGAGCTCGCTCAGGTTCAGCGTCGGCGACACCACGAGCGCTGCCGAAGTGTGTCTCGCGGCGGAGCGCATCTTGCGTGTTTTTCAGACCTTACGCCACGGTGCGAAGGCCGGAAAATAGGCGGCAAAATCGAGCTGTTCCGGTCGATTGTCGCTCTGAAATTCGGTATACTCTTGGTTTCAAGAAAGCGGCCCCGGATCGGCCCTCCATCGCCCTCGCGCCCTCAGCCAGACGGATCGACGTGTTCGAACTCTCGCAACCTGATTCTTCGCACCTTACCGCGACCGACGGGGCGCGCGCCGCGGGCCTTGGCGCGGGTGGAAGTTGCGGACGGAATCGGATTGGGGAAAGTCGCCGCTCGCCGTCGCTGCGCGGGTTTCTGGCCGGGGAAGAAAACCGACTGCCGCTAGCCGCCGCTGAAAAGTTTCTCGACGACGCCGTGGCGTCGACGTCGCAAACAAGCGACGGTGACGAGGCGAACAACGATGTTGGCGCTCGCGGGGGATTGCTGGTCTTGCATGGTCCCACTGGCACCGGCAAGACGCATCTGGTCGAAGCGCTGCTCGCACAATGGTCGGCCCGGCTGCCGGAGTGTTCCGTCGTGGCGATGAACGGCAGCGAGTATGCCGAACAGTACGCCGACGCGGTCGAGAACGACCGCATCACCGAGTTTCAAAGCCGCGTGCGCGCGGCCGATTTGTTCGTGTTGGAAGATGCCGGCAAGTTGGCGACGAAGTCGCCGGCGCAATGGGAACTTCTCCACACGCTCGACGCGCTGGAGCAGCGCGGCGCCTACGTGGTGCTCACGCTCGACGCCGCGCCGCAAACGTATGATACGCTCCTGCCCGGCCTCATCGGCCGATTCGGCGCGGGTTACGTGTTTCCGCTGGCCGCGCCGTCGCAAGCGACGCGCCGCGCGCTGCTCGCCGCATTCGCCGCGGAACGCGGATTAAGCATCGACCCGAAAGCGCTCGACCTCCTCGCCGCCGACCGCGAGACGACGGTGCGCGAATTGCGCGGCACGTTGGTCTCGTTGGAAGCCGAGGCGCTCGATCAGGCCCGGCGAGAAGCCGCGAAGACGCTGTTTCCGTTGCGGCCCGGTGAAACGCCCTCGATCGATTTGCCCGTCGTGCGGCGATTTTTGGCGAATCGCGGGGGCGGCGAAGGCCCGACGCTCAAGCAAATCGTCGAACAGACGGCCCGGCATTTCGGCTTGCGCGCGGCGGATTTGAAGAGCGGTTCGCGCCGACGCAGCGTAGTGACTGCGCGCGACACGGCCGTGTTTCTCGCCCGCCGTCTGACCAAGAAGAGCCTGCAAGAAATCGGCGAGTACCTCGGCGGCCGCGATCACACGACCATTTTGCATAGCTGCCGCAAACTGGAAGCGGCGGACGAGTTGGACCCGACGCAGCGCGCTACGATCACGACCTTACGCGAACGTCTCGCGCGGGGCTGACGACCGACAAGAGTGCGACGTCGACAAAACTCGATTCCAACAAACGAAAACACCGGCTTCATCGCGCGATTTTTTGGGGACGAACTGTTCATCCCTTGTCGACGAATGAGCGAGTCATGAACAACAACGAACAACGCGAGCGACGCAACGACGGCATCCGCCGATCATCGACGACCAACCGACGGCGCGACTGACGCCCGCGCGACGATTTTTCCACGTGAGTGTTTGGTGCGCAAAGCGGGCGTGGAAAGGTTGTTGCGAACGTTCTTTGCCCGCCATCAACGATTCGTGCCGCCATATTCTTACTACTACTGATTTTTTAAATACATAACAGAAGAGAAGAAGCTCCCGAGCGAAACATGTTTGCAGGACAGGCCTGCGACCTGAAATTCTCGCTTGGACTTCTCGCTGAGAACGGATTGGATCCATGAAAGTTTCTTGCGAGCGCGACAAACTCCTGGCCGCGTTTCAATTGGCCGCAGCCGTGGCGCCGAGCCGCAGCCCTAAACCGATTCTGCAAAACGTGAAGCTCGACGTGACCGACGACGGGGCCGTGCTGACGGCGACCGACTTGGAAGTCGGCATGCGGCTCACCGTACCCGGCGTCACGGCCGATGCGACGGGAAGCGCCTTGCTGCAAGTCGCTCGTTTCGGTTCCATCTTGCGGGAAACGGCCGACCCGGTGATCAAAATCGAAACGGACGGTCGCGGCACGATCGTTCGCGGCGAGCGGAGCGAGTTTCGGCTTCCGGCGGAAAATCCGGATGAGTTCCCCACGGTCGCTCAATTCAGCGAAGGGGGCTATCTCGAGGTGCCGGCCCGGTTGCTCCGCGAATTGATTCGTCGCACGGTCTTCGCCACCGACAACGAAAGCAGTCGCTACGCTCTGGGCGGCGTGTTGCTGGAGTTTCGCGACGGCGAGCTTACCGCGGTCGGCACCGACGGGCGCCGCCTGGCCGTGATGAAGGGCCCCGCCAACGCCGTGAACGGCTACAAGCAAGCCGATACGATGACGATCGTCCCCACTCGGGCCATGCAACTCATCGAACGCTCGATCACCGACGGCGACGCCGAAGTGCAAATCGCCGCCCGCGCCAACGATATTCTCGTGCGTACTCCGCGGGCGGTGATCTACTCGCGGCTCGTCGAAGGGCGCTTTCCTAAGTGGCGCGACGTCTTCCCGCGCCGCGAAGGTACGCAGAAGATCGCACTCGTGGTCGGTCAGGCCTATTCCGCCGTTCGTCAAGCGGCGATCGTCACCAGCGAGGAAAGCCGCGGCGTCGACTTTACCTTCGCCGAAGGCAAGGCCGTGCTCTCGGGGCGTGGCGCCGAGACGGGCCAATCGCGCATCGAATTGCCGATCGCCTATGACGGGCCGCCGATCACCATTGCCTTGGACCCGCGTTACGTGAGCGATTTCTTCCGCGTGCTCGACGCGGAGAAGACTTTCACCTTGGAATTGAAAGACGGCGAGAGCGCCGCGGTTTGCCTCACTGACGACGGTTACAGCTACGTGATCATGCCGCTGGCCCGCGACCGGTAAGGCGAACGATGTTCGATCCCCGCAAGCTCGCCGACATTCTCACCGAGTTGCATGCACGTCGCGGCTATGCCCGCGTTCGTAGCAGCGACACCTGTGAGGAGGCCTGGCGAGAAGCGGCGGGGGAATCGCTTGCGAAGCAGACGCGCGTCGGAGCGATCAAGCGAGGAGTATTAGAAGTCACGGCGGCCAATTCCATGGTCGCCCAAGAATTGCAATTTCAGAAAGAACAAATCGTGGCACGGCTCGCGGAACTTCTTCCCGAAGAACAAATCCGCGACGTCCGCTCCCGAATCGGCGCCGTTCGCTGAACGACTTCGGTTCGGAGTTCAAGGCTCAGCGTTTTTTGAACCCTGAACCGTTAACCCCGAACAAGCGCAGCGCCGAACCAACTATTCACCGAAAGTAATCGAAAAGATCATGTCGGAAGAATTGTCGCAGAACGAACCTACGAATACCGATCCCCCGGTCGCAGGCGCTTACGGCGCCGAACAGATTCAAGCCCTAAGCGACGTCGAACACGTCCGCCAACGTCCGGGCATGTACATCGGCAACACCGGCGCCCGCGGTTTGCACCATCTCGTGTATGAAACGGTCGACAACTCCATCGACGAGGTGATGGCCGGTTTCGCCAAAGATGTTTTCGTCACCATCAATCCCGACGGCAGCTGCACGGTACTCGACGACGGTCGCGGGATTCCCGTCGAAACGCATCCCGAACTCGGCATCAGCACGCTCGAAGTGGTGATGACCAACCTCAAGGCGGGCGGCAAGTTCGACAAGCAGGTCTACAAAACCTCAGGCGGTTTGCACGGCATCGGTCTCAAGGCGGTGAACTTCCTTAGCGAATGGTGCACCGTCGAAGTGCGTCGCGACGGACACGTCTACCAGCAGGAATACATTCGCGGCGTACCGACGGGCGGCGTCAGCCGCATCGGCAAATCGACGGCCAACGGCACCAAGACGACGTTCAAGCCCGATCCGGAAATCTTCGGCCAGATCAAATTCGACTATACGACGCTCCATCGTCGCATGCAGGAACTTGCGTTCCTTAACGCCGGCGTGAGGATCACGCTCAAAGACGAACGCTCCGGCGACGGCGAAACCTTTCAGTATCCGCGCGGCTTGCTGGCGTTCATCGAGCATCTCAATCGCGCGGCCGAGCCGTTTCATGCGGACGTCGTGTACATCAAGGGGGAGCAAGACGACGTCAGCGTCGAAGTCGCTCTGCAATACACGAGCGAATTCACCGACAACATCCATACCTACGTCAACAACATCCACACGGTCGACGGCGGTACGCATCTCTCCGGCTTCCGCACTGCGCTCACCCGCACGCTCAATGCCTACGGCAAGCGCGAGGGCTACTACAAAGATCTCACTCCCACGGGGGACGACTTCCGCGAAGGGCTCACCGCGGTGATCGCCGTGCGCGTGCCGAACCCGCACTTCGAAGCACAAACCAAGGGGAAGCTCAATAATCCGGAAGTCGAAGGGATCGTAAATTCGATCGTTGGCGATTTTCTCTCCAAGTATCTCGAGCAGAACCCGAAAATCGCGAAGCAAATCGTGATGAAGGCCATTCTCGCGGCCGAAGCCCGCGAAGCGGCGCGCAAAGCTAAGCAATTGCTGCGCGATCGCAAGGGGGCCTTCAGCAGCGGCGGGCTTCCCGGCAAGCTTCGCGATTGTTCCAGCCGCGACGTCGCGAAGTGTGAACTGTACTTGGTGGAAGGCGATTCGGCCGGCGGCTCGGCCGAAGGGGGCCGGCTCCGCGAGTATCAGGCCATTCTTCCGCTCCGCGGTAAGATCATCAACGCTTACAAGAGCCGCGAAGACAAAGTGCTCGCCAACGAAGAAGTGCGCAGCATGATCTCGGCGATCGGCATCGGCATGGGAGACGACGCCGATCTCTCGAAGCGCCGCTACAACAAAATCGTCATCATGACCGATGCCGACGTCGACGGTTCGCACATTCGCACGCTCTTGCTCACCTTCTTCTATCGGCAGATGTACAAACTCGTGCAAGGGGGGCACGTCTATGTCGCTCAGCCGCCGCTGTTCCGCGTGAAGTCGAAGAAGAACACCTACTACGTGCAGACCGAAGACGAGATGCGTCAGCAACTCATGGAGTCGGGCCTGCAAGGTTCCGTCTTCGAGCCGGGCGGCGATCGCAAGATCGAAGGGGCCGAGATGACGAAGCTCTGCAGCACGTTGGCGAACCTCGAACAATCGATCACGGCGCTGGAACGCCGGGGCATCGCTTTGCGCCTGCATGCGGCGCGCGAAAAGAACGGCAAGTTGCCGGTGTACCACGTATTTTACGGCGCACAGGAAATGTGGTTCACCACGCGCGAAGAACTCAACGCCTTTGTGGAAGAACAAGAGAAGAAGGCCGGCGGCGAGCTCCAAGTCGACGAAACTGCCGCCGCCGACAAAGGCGCCAACGGGCATGGCCAAACGCGGCTGCACATCGTCGAACTCCACGAGGTTCGCTCGCTCAATAAAGAACTCGCCGAGCTCCGAGGGATGGGCTTCGAAATCGACAGCCTTTGGCCGATTCAACGGACCGGCTCGCTCGACAGCCGCTACAAACTGCGCCGCGAAGAATCGGAGATCGGCATCGAAGACCTCCGCGGGCTCTTGGCCGCCGTGCGTAAAGCGGGCGAAAAGGGGCTGCACGTCACGCGCTTCAAAGGCCTCGGTGAAATGAACGCGGAAGAACTTCGCGACACGACGCTCGACCCGCGCAACCGCACGCTGCTCCAAGTCAAAATGGACGACGGCACGGCGGCCGGCGAACTCTTCGGCATCTTGATGGGCGACGTGGTCGAACCCCGCCGCGAGTTCAT
>CAZWDN010000330.1:0-5891 GCA_964633125.1 uncultured Pirellula sp.
TGCCTCGACGCGCCGACCGGCGAAGTGAAGTGGCGCGAGCGAATCGGCGGCAACTTCTTCGGCTCGCCGATCTGCATCGGCGATCGTCTCTATTGCTTCGAAGCCGGCGGCACGCTCGTCGTCCTCTCGGCGACCGACAAGTTTGCGGAACTCGGCCGCATCGAACTCGGCGAAACGGCCCACAGCACGCCGGCCGTCAGCGGCGGCCGCTTGTTCCTCCGTACGCAATCGCATTTGTACTGCGTGGCGGGCAAGAAGTAATCTCGTTTGTCGCGTCGCCTCTAGGTTTTGCAGCGCTGTAGGGAACGCCCTCCGTGGCGTTCCGTCCTGAGGGAGCGACTTCGGAACGCCACAGAGGGCGTTCCCTACAGTAGAATTGCCGTTATGGCTCCCTGGGAATTCTGGATCGACGTCGGCGGGACGTTCACCGATTGCTTCGCGCGCCGGCCCGACGGCGCGCTCTTGCGGCATAAGCTCCTTTCCAGCGGCGTGACGAAAGGAGCGGTCGGCCATGGTTCCGACGCTCGGCACGTCGTCGATCCGGCCCGTCGCGGCGATCCGGCAGAGTTTTGGGTCGGCTACCGGTTGCGACTGGTCGACGACTGCGGACAAACCGTCGGCGAAAGCGAAGTGGCAGGCTTCGATGCCGCAACCGGTGCGTTTTCGCTGAACGAATCGCTGCCGCAATCTCCGCGCGCCGGGCAGGTCTACGAACTCACCAGCGGCGAAGAATCGGTCGTGCTGGCGATACGGCGGTTGCTCGGCTTGCGGCTTTCCGAGACGATCCCGCCCGTCGACGTTCGGCTCGGCACTACGCGCGGCACCAATGCCTTGCTCACGCGCCGCGGCGCGCGGACGGCCTTCGTCACGACGCGCGGGTTCGCCGACGTCCTGCGCATCGGCTATCAGAACCGTCCGCGGCTGTTTGATCTGCGCGTGGTCAAGCCGGAGCCGCTCTACGAAGCGGTCGTCGAAGTCGACGAACGCACGACGCACGACGGTACGGTGCTGCTCCCCATCGACGAAGCGGCGCTCCGTCGCGACCTCGAATCACTGCGCGCACGCGGCATCGAGTCGCTGGCCGTCTGCTTGTTGCACGCGTATCGTTCGTCCGCGCACGAGCTAATCGTTGGACTTATCGCCCGTGAACTCGGCTTCCGGGAAATCAGCCTTTCGAGCCGCGTCGCGCCGCTCGTGAAGGTCGTGGCCCGCGGCGATACGACCGTGGCCGACGCCTATCTCAACCCGGTGCTGCGCGGCTACGTCGCCTCGTTGCAATCGCGGCTCCCCGGCAGCCGGCTCCGCATCATGACCTCGGCCGGCGGTCTCGTCGGCGCCGAGCGGTTCGTCGGGAAAGACAGCATCCTCAGCGGTCCGGCCGGCGGCGTCGTCGGCATGGCCCGAGCCGCGCGGCTTGCCGGCTTCGAGCGCGCCATCGGCTTCGACATGGGGGGCACCAGCACCGACGTCGCCCGCTTCGACGGTCGCTTCGAGATGGAGTACGAAACCGAAAAGGCCGGCGTGCGCATCGTCGCCCCGATGACGTCGATTCACACGGTCGCCGCCGGCGGCGGATCGATCTGCGGCTTCGACGGCGTAAAGCTCGTCGTCGGGCCCGAAAGCGGCGGCGCCGAGCCCGGCCCGGCTTGCTACGGCCGCGGCGGTCCGCTCTGTGTGACCGATCTCAACTTTCGCCTCGGCAAGATTCTGCCCGAGCGGTTTCCGTTTCCGCTCGACCGCGCCGCTGTGGATCGCCGCCTCGCGGAATTAGCGGAAGCCATCGAACGGGCGACCGGCCGCCGTTACGACGCGATCGAGCTTTGCGAAGGCTTCTTGCGCGTGGCGAACGCGAACATGACCAAAGCGATTCAGGCCGTGAGCGTGGCCCGCGGCTACGATCCGCGGGAGTACGTGCTCGTCGGCTTCGGCGGAGCGGCGGGGCAACATGCTTGCGCCGTGGCGCGCGAACTCGGCATGCGGCAAGTGCTGAGTCACCCCGATGCAGGCCTCTTGAGCGCTTACGGCATCGGCACGGCCGACATCGTGCGGCACGGCGCGGCCGCCGTCGTGCGGCCCTTAAGCGCGGAACTGCTCGCGGAGTTGGACACGGAGTTCGCGCGCTTGGAAACCGCCGCGCGCGAGGAGATCGTCGCCGAAGGGATTACGCCGGAGCGGATCGCCGTGCGCCGGCTGTTGGAACTGCGCTATCGGGGCGTCGATGCCGCGTTGGCGATCGCGCTCGGTCCGGGGGCGCCGCCGCCGGCCGTGGCGTACGAAGCCGAGCATCGCCGACTCTACGGCTACGTCCACGCCGGCCGGCCGCTGGAGGTCACGGCCGTGCGCGTCGAAGCGGTCGGACAAACGCCGACGCACGACGCGGCCCCGCGGTCGAGCGTCGCGCGCAAGCCCGCCGCCGCGCGTCACGTCACGGCCTATTTCGACGGCCGCGCGTACGATACGCAAGTCTTCGAGCGCGACGATCTGCGCCCCGGCGACGAACTCGCGGGCCCGGCGATCGTTTGCGAAGCCTCGGCCACGACGATTCTCGACCCCGGCTGGACGGCCGTGATGCTTGCGCGCGGCGAGCTGCTGCTGACCGACACCGTCGGCGTCACGCGAGCGGCGGCGAGCGCCGGCGAACATGCGACCGCCGATCCCGTGCAACTCGAAATCTTCAACAACCAGTTCTCGGCGATCGCCGAGCAAATGGGGATCACGCTGCGTAACACGTCGAGCAGCGTGAACGTCAAGGAACGGCTCGACTTTAGCTGCGCGCTCTTCACGGCCGCGGGCGATTTGGTGGTCAACGCGCCGCACATCCCCGTGCATCTCGGCGCGATGGGCGAAACCGTGCGTCAAGTGCTGGCCGACAATCCGGCCATGCGGCCCGGCGACGTCTACGTGACCAACGATCCTTATCACGGCGGTTCGCATCTGCCCGACGTTACCGTGGTGACGCCGGTGCACGACGAGGCGACCGGCGCGCTGCGGTTTTTCACGGCGAGCCGCGCCCATCATGCGGAGATCGGCGGCATTCGTCCCGGCTCGATGCCACCGTTCTCGAAGAACCTCGCCGAAGAAGGCGTGCTCATTCGCAATTTCCGCCTTGTCGACGGCGGACGTTCCCACGCCGACGAACTACGCGCGCTCCTGGCCTCGGCGAAGTACCCCTCGCGCAATCCGGATGAAAACTTAGCCGACGTCGCCGCGCAAACGGCCGCCAATCAACAGGGGGCCCGTGATTTGGCGCGGCTCGTCGAGCGTCATACTTGGCCGGTCGTCGCCGCCTACATGCGGCACATTTGCGATGCGGCGGAGCGAAAGATGCGGCAGGCCTTGGCCCGCATCGCCGACGGCCGTTACGCGTTCACCGACCACCTCGACGACGGCACGCCGCTTACGGTGACGATCACCGTCGCCGGCGATTCCGCGGAGATCGATTTCACCGGCACCGGGCCGGTGTCGCTCGGCAACCTGAACGCCAATCGGGCCATCGTCACGTCGGCCGTCATGTATTGCCTGCGCTGCCTGATCGACGAAGACATTCCGCTGAACCAGGGCGTGCTCAAGCCGGTGCGGATTACGATTCCACCGGGCGTGCT
Organism: uncultured Pirellula sp.; assembly: GCA_964633125.1. Taxonomy (GTDB): domain Bacteria; phylum Planctomycetota; class Planctomycetia; order Pirellulales; family PNKZ01; genus PNKZ01. The sequence continues at coordinate 3,603 of CAZWDN010000330.1, forward strand.
GAATCCGCCGGCGGCCGAACGGGCCGAGGATTGTCCGGCCGTGGTCGGCGGCAATGTGGAAACTTCGCAACGCACGGTCGACGTCTTGCTCGGCGCGCTCGGGCTCGCGGCCGCCTCGCAAGGGACGATGAACAACACGCTCTTCGGCGATGCGACGTTCGGCTACTACGAAACGATCTGCGGCGGCAACGGCGCCACGCAAGCCGGGCCGGGGGCCGACGCCGTGCATACGCACATGACCAATACGCGATTGACCGACCCGGAGGTGATCGAGCTGCGCTATCCGGTGCGCGTGTGCGAATTCTCGATTCGCCGCGGATCGGGCGGGGGCGGCGTGCATCGGGGCGGCGACGGCATCATACGGCGTTTAGAGTTTCTGCGGCCGCTCGAAGTGTCGCTCCTGCATCAACGCCGCGGGCCTTTTGCACCGTACGGAATGAACGGCGGCGCATCCGGCGCGCTCGGCGTGAACTCGCTCACGCATGCCGACGGCCGCGCGGAATCGCTTCCGGGCTGCGTACAGTTTCAAGCCGAAGTCGGCGACGTGCTGACGATCGAAACCCCCGGCGGCGGCGGCTGGGGCGAAGCGAAGCAAATCGTGAAGTAAGTGCGAAGTAAAGCCCCGTTTTGGGCCGGCCAAAAATCGCCTGGAGATCGCGGCGTGGTTTCGCTACGTTGCGGGGTGATCTTTGGCAATTCGAAAGTGGCAGGCACACGGAACGGGCCTGCGAAATTGACGTAAGCCGGCATTCACATTCGGCACTTACGTCGACGGTCGAAAACGGCCTGCGCACATAACTTCGGTTATCTACGCACAACCCCAAAACCCACAAGGGGTGCGTACATAACTCGAGTTATGTACGCAGCGCGAAAATGAGAGTCGACGTAAGTCGCGCATGCGAATCGACACTTACGTCGATTTCTTTAGCTCTTCGCCGGGGCATAGTCCTGCCCGCCGCGGGCCGCCATCAGCACCATCGTGCCGCCGATCGCCATCAGGACCGCGGCCGTCCAAAGCGGATAGGACGAGTCGATCGTCAGCAGCCGGTTGCCCGCCACCGGAGCGAGAATGCGGGCCAGCGAACTAATGCTCTGCGCCACGCCGAGGATGCCCCCCTGCTTTTCCGGATCGCTGCGCCGGCTGATCAACGAGTTGACGCTCGGCGTCATGAAGGCGAACCCGCTCACGATTACGGCCAGCGCCGTCAGCGCCAGTCCGAGGGAGTAGTCGTATGTGCATCGAATCAACAGCAGCAAGCCGACGACTTCCGTGGCCGCTCCGGCGAACGCGAGCTTGGCTTCGGCGACTTTGCCGGAAAGGCGACGGACTAAGCCGCCTTGCACGAGCGAGAGCACCAGCCCGATGAAGGCGAACACCAGGCAGATCGCTTTGATCGACATCTGGTTCTGCTGTTTCATGAGCAGCGACAGGGTCGATTCGAAATTGGCGAACGAAAAGACGCACAAAAACCAAGCGGCCAAGAGCAGCCCCAGCGACGGCGTCGCCAAGGCTTCGCGGAGCGAGCGCACGTCGAACATCTGGCGATGCACGGCCGCCGGCGTTTCTCCCGGTCGGTGCGATTCCGCCAGCTTGAACAGCGCCAACACGAACGCGACGCCGGAAAGAATCGACGCCGCATAACCCGGCCAAGGGCTGAGCGCCATGTCGGGCGTTTCCACGGCCGGCAACCCGAAGTAGGCGAACAACGGTCCGAGCGTGAAGCCGAGTCCGAAGGCGGCGCCGATGAGCGCCATTCCTTTCGCTCGTATCTCCAGCGTCGTGACGTCGGCAATGTAGGCCTGCGCCGTGGAGATGGTCGCCCCGGCGATGCCCGCTCCGATGCGGGCGACGAATAGCAGCGTCAGGCTTTCCATGGTCGTCGCCACGCCGAACAACGCGTAGAACACCACGCTGCCGGCGAGCCCGACGAGCAGCACGGGCCGGCGGCCGATACGATCGGACAAGCGTCCCCAAAGGGGCGAGAAGAGAAATTGCATGGCGGAAAAGCTGGCCATGAGCAGGCCGACTTCCCAGCCGTGGGCGTCGGTGCCGAAGCGCTTGGCGTACAGCGGCAACAGCGGCATCACGATGCCGAATCCGACGAGGTCGATGAAGACCGTGAGGAAGATGATGAGCAGTGAAGCTTTGGAACTCATTACGGAGCGACAAGGAAGGCGACGAACGGATGGCAACCATGAAACGACAAGCTGACAGAATAGCCTAACCAGTGGGGAGGGGTAAGCACCATTGGCCGCGATTCCCCGTCCCTTTATCATGCAGACTATGAA
>CAZWDN010000331.1:0-5870 GCA_964633125.1 uncultured Pirellula sp.
CGGGCGCTTCGGCGACGGGCTCGGCCGCCGGCGCTTCCGCCACCACGGCAGGCGCCGCCCCGGCGGCGGCGGGGCCCGTCACGACGTTCACCTTAGGGCCTGAGCCCGCGGGTGCGCCGCTCTTCTCCGGAATGCGGAACTTGGCGCCGCAGTGCGGGCATTTGCCGGCCTTCCCCGCTAAGGAGTCGGGGCATGTCAGTTTGTGGCCGTTCGGACAAAGAATCGTGATGGGCATCTGGGCGTGAGCGACGGGATGAAGTCGTGTGGGAAGTGCCGCTGTATGCTAACTCGCCGCCGCTCGCGCGACAACGAAATCTCACCTCGCGCTACGCCGCCGCGCCGCTTGACTTTCCCGCGGTCGCCATCGACACTTACGGCTCTATTCGCATCGTCGCGCCATCGCCGTTGAGCCGTCAGTATGCCCATTCCGGTCGTTTGCCCCGGTTGCAAAGCCTCGTTTAACGTCAGCGATAAGTTCGCCGGCAAGCAAGGTCCTTGCCCCAAGTGCAAGACGGTCATCAGCATTCCGAAGCCCGACCCCGCGAAGAAGCCGGTCGACGAAGTGAAGATCGGCGAGCCCGAGCCGGCCGCCGGCGGCAAGAGCAAGACCGGCCGCCCGTCGACCAAGCCGCTGATGCGGACCGATCTGAAGCTCTCGCCGGTCGCCATCGGCGCGATCGTCGGCGTTATCTTGGCGCTCTTCGTGGCCGCGTATTTCGCCCGCGGCTTCGTCATGTCGCCCTATCCGCTCACCGGCGAGCAGCAGCTTTTGCCGGAGCTCAAAGGGCCGTACGATTCGCAAATCCTTCGCGGCTACATGTTGCGCGGCGTCGGGTTGCTGTTGGTGGCGCTCCCCATCGTTTGGGCCGGCTACCAAGTTTTGCGCGACGACGAACTCGAACCCTACCGCGGCCGCTCGCTCTACATGCGCATCGGCGTGTGCGTGTTCGTCTACCTGCTGCTCTGGGGCGTCTACGCCGTCATTCCGGCCGACTACACCTCGGCCTGGTACATGTGGCTCGTCATGGCGCCGCCGCTGCTCGCCGTCGGTTTCGCCGCGGCCTACTTTTGTTTCGATTTCGACCCGACGTCCGCCCTCACGCACTTTCTTTCGTTTGCCGTGGTGACGTTGCTCCTCGGCATGACGGCCGGCCTGACCATGCCCTGGTACGACGAGCCGAGTACGCTCCCGCCGGCCGGCGCGGGCGACGGCGGACAACTGCCGATTTTCGACAGCTTCGGCAACCCGATCAACGAAGCCGCCAAGGCGATTACCGCGGAGAAGCTCAAGCAAGAGCGCGCCAAAGCCAAAGCGACCGCCACGGCCGGCGGCTCCTAAACGCACGGCGGCCGGCGAGCTTGCGCGCCGCGGCGACGCGATCAGGCCGAGCGACTCGGCCGCGATATTGGAAGGGATGCATGACCACGCTCCGCGATATTCCCGAACTCGCCGCGCTCAACGCCTCGGGCGGCGTCATTCGCATCCCGCCGGAAATCGACGTCCCTCTCACGCCGCGCGTTCGCCAACTCGTCGATTCCGCCGAATTCCGCCGCCTCGCCCACATCAGCCAGCTCGGGCTCGTGTCGCTAGTCTATCCGGCCGCCAACCACTCGCGCTTCGAACATTCGCTCGGCGTCTATCGCAACGCCCTGCACTTCCTTAATCGGCTCGCGCAAGACGAACGCTTCTCGGCCGTCGTGAAAGTCGCCGACGCCGAACTGTTCCTCGCGGCCGCGCTCCTGCACGATCTCGGTCATTGGCCGTTTTGCCACCCGATCGAAGACATGCGCCTCGCCGAGGTGCCGCAGCACGAGCTTTTCGCCAACAGCTTCCTGCTCGAAGGCGAAATCGCCGACACGCTCCGCGACGATTGGGGCGTCCAGCCTCGCGACATCGTCGCGCTGCTGTCCGAAAAGCCGCGTACGCCCAAGTCGCGCATCTTGGCGAGTATGCTTTCCGGGCCCATCGACATCGACAAAATCGATTATCTGTTTCGCGACAGCCTCCACGCCGGCGTGCCGTACGGTCGCAATTTCGACCAAAGCCGGCTGATGGGCAGCCTCTGCCTCAACGCGGCGGGCGACGGCTTGGCGATCACCGAAAAAGGCAAAACCGCCGCCGAGATGATGGTCTTCGCGCGCTACGTGATGTTCAGCGAAGTCTATTGGCATCACGCCGTCCGCTCGGCCACGGCGATGCTCCAGCGCGCGTTCTACCTGCTCTATCGCTCGCTCGATCTCGACGCGCTGTTCCGTCTCAACGAACCGGCCTGGATCGCCGAAATGCTCCGCCAAGCCGAAGCCCACCCGGCCCGCGATCTCTTGGAAGGATTATTCGGCACGACGCGCCGGCTCTATAAACGCGTCGCGCAGTACAGCTTCTTCGAGCATCGCGAAACGTACGCGCAGCTCGCCCGCCGCCCCTACGCCTGGCTCACCACGTTTTCCGAACAGTTTGCCGTGGTCGCCGGTCCGGCGCTGGGGCGCGTCGTCGCGCCGCACGAAATCCTCTTCGACGCCCCGCCGCCGCAGTGCGAAATCCAGTTCAACGTCGACGTGCACTATCTCAAAGAAAACGTCTACCGCCCCCTCTCCGACGTCTCGCCGGTCTGCCGTTCGCTGGCCGTCGAACAATTCGACGACTACGTCAAACGCGTCCGCCTCTTCGCCCATCCGCGCGTCGCCGACGATTTACGGCACCTGCCGAACCTCGGCGAACTGATCCAAGAAGCCTTGCGCCGGACCGAGTCGTAACGCAACACTCCCCTCGCCCCTTGCGGGAGAGGGTGGATTGTGTCGTGTTGCAAACACGACACAAGACGGGTGAGGGGTAACGTCGCATCATCCAGTGGGCTGGCGACGCGCTGCGGAACTCCCCCTCATCCGCCGCTGCGCGGCACCTTCTCCCGCGAGGGGAGAAGAAAACCAACACGGCTCCCGCAAGGGGAGACGGCAATCAACATCGCGAGGCCATTCCCGAGCGGCTCCACCCGCCTGCGACTGAGCTAGTCTCCGGCGGCCGATTTTGCGAAAATCCGCCGCATGAGCAACGCATCGCATCCGATCGAGACCACCCCCGCCGCACGGCCGCGCATTTTGCTGCTCGGCGCGCAAGGGCAAGTCGGCTGGGAATTGCGCCGCAGCCTGCGCCCCTTGGGCGAAGTGATCGCCGCGGCCCGCAATCCTCAGCAAGGCGATCGCGCGGCCGATCTCGCCGACCACGAGGCGCTCGCCGCGCTCGTGCGCGAGGTCCGTCCGGCGGTCATCGTCAACGCCGCCGCCTACACGCTCGTCGATCAAGCCGAAAAGGAGCCGGCCGCCGCGCAGGCGATCAACGCCGAGGCCCCCGGCATTCTGCAAGCCGCGGCCAACGCCGTCGGCGCGGCCCTCGTCCACTTCTCCACCGATTACGTCTTCGACGGCTCCGGCTCCGCTCCTTGGAAGGAAACCGATCCTACCGGGCCGCTCGGCGTCTACGGCGCTTCGAAGCTCGCCGGCGAGCGAGCGATCGCCGCCGCCGGCGGGCCGCACCTCATCCTTCGCACTTCTTGGGTCTACGGCATCCACGGCGCAAACTTCGTCAAGAAAATCCTCACGCTGGCCCGCGACCGGGAACAACTCCGCATCGTCGCCGATCAGCACGGCGCGCCGACCACGGCCCGCTTTCTCGCCGACGCCACGGCTCAAGTCCTCGCCCAAGCACAAGGCGATTTCGCCGGCTTGCTCACGCGACGGGGCGGCGTCCACCACCTGAGTTGCAGCGGCGCCACGACCTGGCACGGCTTCACCGAAGCGATCGTCGCCCGCGCTCGCCGCGCCGGCATGACGCTGAAGGTCGGCGCGATCGAGCCGATTCCGTCGTCGGCGTTTCCCACGCCGGCCCGTCGCCCCTTGAATTCCCGCCTCTGCTGCCGAAAATTAGCCGACTCGTTCCACTTGTTCGCCCCCTCCTGGGAGGAGACGCTCGACGACACGCTCCCGCTGCTCCTCAAGCAAGAGTTCGGCGTATAGTCGAAAGAAGCAGCTAGTTGTTAGTAGCTAGTTGCTAGTTGCCGTTTTTGAAGTTCGATGCGCCGTACAACGAGCTACTAGTAACCAGCTACTAGCTACTCCCCTATAGAGCTCTCCATGCGTTCCGCCGGATCGATCAACAATCAGCACGACGCCGCGACCTTCATCGACTATTTGTTGACGCTCGGCATCACGGCCAAAGCCGAACGCAGCGGCGAGGCGTGGGATCTCTGGATCTTCGACGAAGATCAAGCGGCTCGCGGGCGCGAAGCGTTTGCCGAGTTTCAGGCCGATCCGCAAGCCGACCGCTATCGCGAAGCGGGCAAGATCGCCGAACAAATCCGCACGGTCCGCCTCGAACGGGAACTCGCGGCCCGCAAGCTCACGATGAACGTGCCGCGTCCGTTGTTCCAATCGACGGCCGGCAAGCGCCCGTTGACGATGGCCTTGCTCACGATGTGCGGCGTGGCGTTTCTGCTGACGAGCGACAATCCCGACCAGACGGTCCTCAACGAATTTCGCATCACCGCGGTCGAGCAGGTCGATTCGCAAAACGTTCGCTGGTTTTCGCTTCCCGAGATTCGCGCCGGGCAGGTCTGGCGGCTCGTCACGCCGATCTTCTTGCACATGACCCTGCCGCATCTCCTGTTCAACATGCTTTGCTTGGTCGATTTCGGCACGCAGATCGAACTCAAGATCGGCTGGAAGCGAATGCTAGTGATGGTGCTGCTCTTCGCCGCGCCGAGCAACTTCGCGCAATACTACTTCGACGGCCCGCAGTTCGGCGGCTTCTCCGGCGTCAACTTCGGCCTGATGGGCTACATCTGGATGAAGGCGACCTACGAACCTTGGTCCGGCTATTTCATGCAGCCGCTGACGCTATTGTTGCTCATGGCAAGCTTCGTGCTCGGCCTGACGGGCCTCTTCCCCGTCGCCAACTGGTGCCACGGCATCGGGCTGGCGCTCGGCGTCGCGCTCGGCTACTGGCCGACGATGCGAAGCAAAATGCGCAGCGGCAAAACATGAACGCCGACCGTTTGGAACCGGCCCGTCCGCTCCCGCCGTACACCTACGTGCCGGGCCGGACGCCGCATCCGAATAGCGATCCCCTGGGGCATGCGTACGGCCACGATGAACGACAACTCGCACCGTTTGATCCGGCGCACCTCGAGGCGTCGCCCGACTTCCGCTACGGCGTCGATCTGTTCCACGCCGGCTACTATTGGGAAGCCCATGAAGTGTGGGAATCGCTCTGGCACGCCGTCGGGCACCACGGCCCGACCGCCGACTTGCTCAAAGGCCTCATCAAACTCGCCGCCGCGGGCGTGAAGGTATTGGAAGACGTACCCAACGGCGTAACACGGCATTGCCTGCGCGCCGCGGACCTGCTGGACCAAGCCAGTGCGGAAGGTATTTCGCAGATCGGCCGGACCTCGACGACCCAACTCGCCGCTGCGGCCCGAATGTTGGTCGCAGCCCCGCCGGTTGCCGATGCAAGCGATTTCGGGGCGCACGCCGCCTTCGTCCCGCGGCCAATCTGGAATCTAAGGGTCGAGATCGAGGGAAGCGGGATTGCTGGAATTCAAAAGACTTAAGTGTGCCTGACGCATCCCTCTCTCTTTTTCACCGGATTCCCGGCGTCGCAAGCGTCTTGGCGCGCACTCTGAAACAAAATGCAGGCCGGCCAAAAATCGCCTGGATTTCGGGCCGGCAGGTTTGTGATACTGACACCTGAAATCGCATTCGACCTCTGCTGAGTTTTCAGTACGTCGAAGCGTTCGTCTGCGGAGGAAGGTGCTCGGAAAGACGCTGTCGCGTGAGGAAGGGAACCACCGGTCGGAACACCCGGTCCCGAGGTA
>CAZWDN010000332.1:0-5820 GCA_964633125.1 uncultured Pirellula sp.
CCAAGATGTTCTCGCACCTTATGAGGAACGCCTTGACGCCAGTATTCCCATCGCGCTTGTTTCCAAGCTCCCGCGGCGGCTTTGTGATTGCGCGCTGCAATGGAGAGGTCTTGAAACTCCGCGCAGCCGCAAGCCAAGAGTGTTGCTGCGAGGGCCAGCCCGAATGCGGTGCGAAACATAAGTACTCCGTCCGAAGATCCGTTCATTCACTGCGCGGATAAACAATCTCCGCGCTCGGATGCGGTTCCGTTACGTACTCTCTTCGGACGGTGACGATCGATTCGATTATTCCGTTTGTGAGGAACTTGCAATTTCTTCCGCGTCTGCCGTTCATGCCGAAATTGTCGGACGATTCGGCAGGCCTTTGGCAATCGCGGAAGTGCGCCGCATGCATCCGGGAATGCCGGCTGCCGGCACCGGCCTTGACGATTTTTCCGTATGCGCCGCGGAAGAAACTGATTGAGTTGGAGGATTATTCCGAAGATAAGCAATAAGCCGAGCTAAACGGGTCGGCCACGCTTCGTTCGAAGTTAGTGCTAGCTGGGAGAATCGCGGTGAGCCGTCATTCGAAAAAACGCCTGCTGTGGACCGGTTTCGTCCTGGCGATGTTCGGCATGCTGCCGACGGCCCCGCGCCCGGCAATGGCGGGGTTGGCGGCGCTCGACGCGTTTCACGTCGGCCGGTATCACTTGGCAAACGGACAACGTGAGCAGGCGTTGGAGTCGTTCAACGACGCCCTGCGTCTGAATCCGCAATTCGTTCAGGCGTATGTTGCTCGCGGCAAGCTCTATGCCGAGTTGGGACAACACGAAAGCGCCTTGGTGGATCTCAATTTTGCGCTGCGTCTCCAGCCGACCCACGCCGAAGCCTTTGCTTACCGTGGTTACGCATTGCTTTCACTGGGGCAGGCTCAGAAGGCTTTGCCCGATCTGGATATGGCGTTGCGCATCGATCCCTCGTACGCCCGCGTTCATTTCTTACGCGGTCAAGCGATGCAAATTCTGGGCGACGAACCGGCCGCCGACGTCAGTATTGCGATGGCACGACGACTTGATCCCACTCTGGATATCTCGCAGGTCGTTACGACGCGCGCCGATGGCGCTATGGCCGAAGTCGGGGTTCAACTTGCAGGCGGTTCCAGTCCGCAGCGAACGCCCGTCATGAGCGAGTTAATGCCCGAACACCCTAAGCCGCAGCCGTTCGATCCCCGATCGTTGGGACGCCTCGTGCCGTTCCAGGATCATCCCGATCTTGCCGACGTCGCTCCTCCGGCAATGTCGCGCGATTCGGTTTCGGCGCCGGCGTCGGCACACGCCAATATTCGCGCGCAACTTACCCCGCGAAAACACGCCGGCCCGCATCCTGGTCCTCGCGTACCTCCGCAGACGGCCTCGGTCGCCCCTAAACTGCCCGATATTACTTCCAGCGTTCCGCTCGATGCTTCGCGCGAACCGTTGGAACTTGAGCTCTCGATCAAGCCGATCGGTAAATCGCCGAAGGAAGCGGGACTCGCGGCCAAGGATGCCGGGTCAGGAGAAAAAGCGGCCGGCTCGCCCATGGTCGGCGAAATCAAGTCGCCGACGGCAACCGCGCCCAAGGACGAGATTGTCCTGAGCATGCCGGAAGAGGCGAAACCGTCGCCCCAGGTGACGGTGCAATCGATCCCCCAAGCGAATACACCCGACGAATCGAACACGAACGAAACGCCGATCGCCAAGGCGGAGTCTGATCCTAAGCCGTCGACGGAATCCGCCGTTGCTTCGACGGAACCGAAAGAGCGGCACATTCCGGCCTTTGGCCCGCAAATCTTCGTCGTGCCGGCCGACGAAGTCGTCGCCGAGGTGGAAGTCGTGCAAGGCAAGATTGCCGCCAACCTTCCGGCCAGCGAAATATTACGCGGTGCTCCGACGGGCGGATTAATGTTGCCGGAAAAGCCGTCGTCGATCGTAAGCGACCGACGCTTGCAGGCCGCCGTCGAAGCGGCTCGGCTCAGCGCCGCTTCCAATGACGCCATGGCGATTGTCGAAGACGAAGGCGATGTCGAAGAGTCTGTCGTCGTTCAAACTAAACCGACGTCGGAACAGCTTGAACAATCGAAGGCCGCTTACCGTCGCGGCACGCAATTGGAAGCGGAAGGTAAAGTCTCCGAAGCCTTGGCCGCATATCAGGATGCCGTCAAGCTCAATCCGAACGACGCTGAGATTCTTTGCCGTCGCGGGCATTTGCTCATGGAAGGCCTCCGTACGGCCGAAGCGCTGGCCGACTTTGAAAAGGCCATCGCCGTGGCTCCAGGTTTGTCGAGCGGTTACTTCGGACGAGCCCATGTTCGTTATGTGACGGAGCAGTATCTCGACGCCGTCTACGATTACTCGATTGCTCTTCGATTCGACGATCAGCATGCCCAGGCGTATATCGAACGGGGCCATTGCTACGACCTGTTGGGCCGAGTCGCCGAGGCCAAAGCAGATCGTCGCGCCGCGCTCGATCTTGACCCAAGCCTGGCCAAAATCGGTCCGAAATACGCCTTGGGTACGAAAGCCGATCCGATCCCGACCGCCGTAATGCCCGGGGCTACGGCCTTCGCCGGCGACGACGACTCGGTCGTTCCGACGACGGCTTCCAATACCTCATCCAAGCTCGGCAATCAGGCCATCGCCACCGACGACGGAGCGAAACCTGATATGCATGAGTCGACGCCGGGCAAATCGGCATTTGAAAATCTATTCAACGCTCCGATGTTGCCGGCGGTCGAGGCCGCCAGAGAGGCGGTGTCCGAACTCGACTCGGCGGCCGAAGTCAAACCCGATGCCAAGGTGTCCGACGAGAAAGCCGAACTCCAACGCCTCACCGATGAGATCTCGGAGTTCCCCGGCGATAAGGATCGCTACTATCGTCGCGCTCGCGCCTATTGCTCGCTGGGCGAATGGCAATCGGCTCTTGACGACGTGAACACCTGCCTCCGTTTCGATGCAGGTCACCTCGAAGCGATGAAGCTCCGCGCGGAACTGCATGCCAAGTTGCAAAACAGCGCCGCGGCGGCGGCCGATCTTACGACCGCGCTTCGGCAGTCGCCGGACGACGTCGCCCTGCTGTTAAATCGCGCGGCGTTGCTCGCGGAGAACGGCGACGTGCGGGCCGCGCTGGCCGATCTCGATCGCGTCATTGCGCTCGATCCCAAGAACGGCGACGCGTTCCTCGAGCGCAGCCGGCTCCATGCCGAGCGCGGCGCGTTCGCCGAGGCGCAAGCCGATCTTGATCAAGCATCCCGCCTCGGTGCGCAAGTTCGCTGATCCGGCGTCCGCTTCCATCGCAGCGGCGGTCCAACGCTCTGCGTAACACGATGGCCCCGCTCCCCATAGGGATCGTCGCAATCGCCGAATTTCCGCGCAATTCGAGCAAAATTGCGTCTCCGGACACCTTTGCGATCCGCGCCGCGGTTGTTAACCTAGAGGATTCGGTAATTTCCCCCGATCGTAATTGAGGAGTGTCGAGTCATGACGAAGCCCCATCGCGGCTTGAAGAAAGCCAATCACGGTTCCCGCCCCGCCAACGCCAAGGCTCGCCGCGCCAAGCGTCGCGTCGTCCGCACCTAATTGCGGAGCGTTCGAAGGTCGAGCTACGTCGGCGACGACGCGCATCGTCGAACCAGCGGCGAGAAGGAACGCCGTTCCATCGCAACGGGAGCCCCGGCGGAGTTTGCCGCGCGGCTCGTCCGATCCGGGTCGTATCGAAGGTTTCTGGCCATGGCTAAGTCGAAAGAACTCATTCTCGAGTTCCACGAGTTTGATCCGAATCACGTCGTCGCCGATTTAGAAGCGATCCGTCGCTGCAATCCGCAACGGTACGAAATGGAGCAGCTCACGGCCGTCTGCTTCGAAGATACGCAGCGCGGCATCACGGTCGGCTACAAAGACCTCGCCCAAGATGAATTCTGGGTTCGCGGTCACATGCCCGGCATGCCGCTTCTGCCGGGCGTCATCATGTGCGAAGTCGCCGCGCAGTTGTGCAGCTTCTACTCGCAGCGTCACGGGCTCCACGGCGAGAATTCCATTCTCGGTTTCGGCGGCATGAACGACATTCGCTTCCGCGGCGTCGTGCGCCCCGGTGATCGATTGCTCGTCGTTTCAAAACTGGTCCGGGTTCGCAAAGGCGTCATGGTTACCAGCCAGTTTCAAGCGTTCGTCGGCCAAACCTTGGTCGGCGAAGGCGAGATCATCGGCGTCGCCTTGCCGAAAGATGCCGCGACGAGCGGCAACTAACGGACCGACAACTAGCGGACTGCAAAGTGCACTATGGCCCGCCGCGCGCTGCGTAAGCTCAACCCGTCGATCGATCTCGCGCGGCATCTTTATACGCTCGAGCAATTCACCGCGCCGCTCGATTGTGCGGCTCTGTTCGGTCGCGACGCTCCGCTCGAAGTGGAGATGGGGAGCGGTAAAGGGCTTTTCATCGCCAACGCCGCGGCGGGGCGCCCCGAGCACAACTTTCTCGGAGTCGAAATCGCCCGCAAGTACGCGGCTCATTGCGCCGGCCGCCTCGTCCGCGTAGGTCTCAACAACGCCGCCATGGTCGCGGGCGACGGACTGCGGCTGTTTCGCGAGTTTTTGCCGACCGCGGCCGTCGACGCCGTCCACGTCTACTTCCCCGATCCTTGGTGGAAGGCTCGGCATCGTAAGCGTCGGGTGCTCAACGAGGCATTCCTGGTCGACGTCGTTCGCGTCTTGAAGCCGGGCGGCATCCTGCACTTCTGGACCGACGTCGAGGAATACTTCCTTTCGTCGTTGGAACTCATCGCCCGGGTGCCGCAACTCGAAGGGCCGCTGCCGGTACCGGAGCGTGCGCCGGAGCACGACCTCGACTACCGCACCCATTTCGAACGGCGCAAGCGGAAAGACAATCTGCCGATCTATCGAAGCGAGTTTCGTCGCCGCGTTTGATTCCGCGGCGAGCTGTTCCGGGAAATCGTTGCCTCGGGCTCGTGCCGCCTACTAAGATAGGGGCCGTCCCACCTGGAGCCCGACGCATGCCCCCCCTGCTCCGTTTCCGCGCCGCCGTTTTAACCGCCGTTTGTGCTTCGCCGTTCGTCGCGCACCCGGTTGGCGCCGCAACGCCGCTGACGTACAACGCCGACGTACGCACGATTCTCTCCGACAAGTGCTTCCGCTGTCACGGGCCCGATTCCGCGGCGCGCCAAGGCGACTTACGTTTGGACCGGCGCGCCGATGCCGTGGCCGACCGCGGCGGCGCCGCGGCGATCGTTCCCGGCGACCCGAACCGGAGCGAGGCCTACCTGCGGATCGTCTCGCAAGAGGCCGGCGAGCGCATGCCGCCGGATGATTCGGGCCTCGCGCTTTCTGCGCAGGAGTGCGAGACGCTGCGCCGCTGGATTGCGGAGGGCGCCGCATACGAACCGCATTGGTCGTTTATTCCGCCGGTGCGACCGGAACTGCCGCCGGCTGCCGGCGGAGGGAAAACTGCGTATCCGATCGATCGATTCGTCGAGGCCCGCTTGGCGGAATTGGGCGTTCAGTCGAATCCGGAAGCTGATCCGGCGGTGCTTTGCCGCAGGCTGCATCTCGATCTCACGGGACTGCCGCCGACGATCGCCGAAGTCGAGGCCTTTGTCGCCGCGTACGGTTCGGCGAAGTCGCCGGACGCTCGCGAGCAGGCCTACGCGGCGACGGTCGATCGCTTGCTCGCCTCGCCCCGCTACGCCGAACGGATGGCGTCTCCCTGGCTCGACGCCGCCCGCTACGCCGATACCAACGGCTACCAGACCGACGGCCCGCGTCGGATGTGGCGTTGGCGCGATTGGGTCAT